>NZ_CP081149.1:1625071-1950086 GCF_019665785.1 Deefgea piscis | reverse complement strand
GGCGTGGCCGAATGCTATCAACGCGCAGGCGACATCCAACTCATCCGTCTACATGGCGACTGCCACCCAAGCAATATTTTATGGACGCCAGCTGGCCCGCACTTTGTTGACTTTGACGACGCGCGCACGGGCCCAGCGATTCAGGACTTATGGATGCTGCTCTCTGGCGACAGAGACGAGCAACAAAACCAACTGGCGGACATTTTGGCCGGCTACGAAGATTTTTGTGAATTTGATCGGCGCGAGCTGCATTTAATTGAAGCGCTCCGAACATTACGCCTGATGCATTACAGCGCATGGCTGGCTCGACGCTGGGATGATCCAGCTTTTCCGGCGGCTTTTCCCTGGTTTAATACCGCCACCTATTGGCAAGACCGCATTGCCGAGCTGCGCGAGCAAATTGAAATCATGCATCTACCGCCACTGTGGAGCAATGAATCCACTGGCCACATCCGCATTGATGACGAAATCGACCCGCCGTATTGGGATATGTAAACACAGCGCAAAAACACCGCGTTCTGAGGCATGAATAAGGTGTTTTTGAACGCGAACACGGCATTAAGCAAAACCTGCGACAATCAATCTGATGTCAAGTAGTTCACAATCAGCACAATCAGAGGCGATTAACTCGCAAAGATCGTCGCAGACTGGCGAGGCCACTGACACACCCACGTGCATCGCATCGAGCAAAAGCCTTTCATCGCTCAGTCGCATCACGTTACAATCTGCTTACTTTTTAAAATTTGCACCCATTTGGAGTCTTGCATGCCGGTTAATCTCGCCCCCATCGATCCTGCTTTATTATTCCCGGTTGCCGGGGTTGAAATTGGCATTGCCTCCGCAGGCATTAAAAAAGTCGGCCGCCAAGACACCACCTTAATCCAAATCGCCGATGGTGCCCGCGTTGCGGGGGTGTTTACCTTAAATCGTTTTTGCGCCGCGCCAGTTCGCATTTGCCAAAAAAATCTTCAGCAGTATCTGGCCACAGGCCAATCGATCCGAGCCCTGGTGATTAATACGGGCAATGCCAATGCCGGGACCGGACTAGATGGCCTCGCACGCGCCGAGCAAATTTGCGCCGCAACGGCCAGTGAATTGGACTGTACATCCGAACAAGTACTGCCTTTTTCAACCGGCGTGATTTTAGAGCCACTGCCGTCAGAAAAAATCATCGCCGTTTTGCCCGCCGCCAAAGCCGATCTGTCACCGAAAAATTGGGCACAGGCCGCTAACGCGATCATGACCACCGACATCGCCCCCAAAGCGACCAGCACGCAAATCGTTTTGGATGGCAAAACGGTCACTGTGACCGGCATCGCCAAAGGCTCGGGCATGATTCACCCGAATATGGCCACCATGCTCGGCTTTGTCGCCACCGACGCCGCCATTAGCCAAACTTTATTGCAAGACATGCTACTGGCCGCAACCGACGCTTCATTTAATAGCATCACCGTTGACGGCGACACCAGCACCAATGACAGCTATATCGCCATTGCCACAGGGCTAGCTGGCAACACCGAAATCACGGATGCCAATAGCCGCGACTACGCCACTTTGCGCGGCGCAATTGAGCAGGTTTCGCACTTTTTGGCGCAAGCGATTGTGCGTGACGGCGAAGGCGCAACCAAATTCATTACCATTAACGTAGAAGGCGGCGCCAGCTACGCCGAATGCAAAGCCGTTGGCTACGCCATTGGCCGCTCGCCACTGGTTAAAACCGCATTTTTTGCATCAGACCCTAATCTAGGCCGTATTTTGGCCGCGATTGGCTACGCCGGCATTAGCGATTTAGATGTTGACCAAATCGAAGTGCGGCTTGACGACGTATTGGTGGCAATCAATGGTGGGCGCAATCCAGAATACCAAGAAAGCCAAGGCCAAGCCGTGATGAACCAAGCTGAAATCAGCATTAATATCCAACTTAATCGCGGCGAGCACCGCGCCACGGTGTGGACTTGTGATTTCTCTTACGACTACGTCAAAATTAACGCAGACTACCGCAGCTAGATCCCTGCCAGACCCAGCTAAGTCGCCGACACGACGGCTTAGCTGGCGATTTTTCTTTTTTTTGAGCCCGTCAATGCAGCCAGACCACCACAACCCCAACAACCCCAAAAAAACCACTGTCGTCGCCGCTGGGGTATTAATTAACGCACAAGGGCAGTTTTTAATGGGCAGCCGTCCCGCTGGCAAGCCTTACGCACATTACTGGGAATTTCCGGGCGGCAAACTCGAAGCTGGCGAAACCGCGCACGACGCTTTATGCCGCGAGCTAAAAGAAGAAATGGGTATCGATGTCACGGCGGCCACACCTTGGCTCACTCAGCGTTTTAATTATCCGCACGCCAATGTTGAATTGCGCTTTTTTAAAGTGCGCAGCTGGAACGGCACTTTGCACGGCCACGAAGGGCAAGAGCTCGCTTGGCAAGGTGTAGGCCAATTGAATGTTTCACCCATTTTGCCGGCCAACGGCCCGATTTTGCGTGGCCTAGCCTTACCGGAGGTCATTGAAATCTCCAATATGGCCGAATTAGGTCGCGAAGCGTTCATGGCGCAACTCAGTGCCAAGTGGGCAGCTGGCCCAATTTGCTTATTGTTACGAGAACCACAACTCTCTATTAGTGATTACCAAGATCTGGCAAAAACAGTGCAAAGCATTGCCCGACCACACGGCGGCAAGTTGATTTTGCATCGTGATTTGGCCTTGGCCCAAGCGATCAAAGCCGACGGCATTCATTTTACCGCCAGCCAACTACAGCAACTGAACGCCAGACCCAGAGGCATCGATTGGGTGAGCGCTTCCACGCATCAGCTGAGCGATCTTGAAGCTGCGGCGCGCATTGGCGTTGACTTTGCCTTTTTAGGTCATGTTGCGCCAACGCAAAGCCATCCGGGGCAAACGCCTTTAGGCTGGGAAAAATTCAGTCAATTATTGCAATTAGGCTGGTGCTTTCCGGTATTTGCCATTGGCGGGCAAACGCTATCCTCCCTTCACACCGCCCAAGCGCACGGCGGGCATGGCGTAGCCCTATTACGCGCTGCATGGAGTCAAACAGTATGAAAAACATCCTGAGCAACAATGCATGGGCCAGAAAAAGCATTCTGATCTTCGCGCTACTTTTAGGCGCGAGTTTATTTGCTTATAAAATGGGCTTATTTAAAGGCTGGCAGCAAGCAAAAGTCGATCAAGTGATCCATATTTCTTGCCCGGACTTGCAGCAAGGCTGTCAGTTTAAAATCAACGAACAAAGCTACCAAATCAAAAGCGCCGCACCACTAAGTACCGACCAGCCCGTCACGCTGACACTGACCGGTCCCGCCAAATCGGTGTATTTAAATTGGCAAATGGTCGATATGGATATGGGTAGCAATCGCTACAAGATGCAAGACATTGGCAAAGATCAATGGCAGGCCGAAACCGCGCTACCGATTTGCAGCCAAAAACGCCAAGACTGGCTGCTGTCTTTGCAATTAGAGCAAGTTGAAGTTCGAATTCAAACTTCATCACGCGGCAAGTCTTAATCTTGGCACGCCGCATTACTGCGGCCGCGCCACTTAAACTGTGGTGTTTTCGACTTCAATGCTTGAGCATAAAAACAAAATATCGCACTTCGTAACTTTAGAATAAAAGGCTGTTATGCGATTCTGGCTGCTACTTACTTTGCTTACTACATCTGGCATGGGTTTTGCCAACAAGGTCTACCAATGGCGTGACAATGAGGGCAATGTGTTTTATTCCGATCGTGCCCCCACGCATACCGTAGCCAAAGAAAGAAAGATACACAGCAGTAGCGCGCCAGCGCCCGCCACCGATAAACCCGCGGCGATCACACTATGGATTACGCCGCAATGCGGGGCAAACTGTGAAACGGCACAGGCCATGCTAGAACAAAGTAAATTGCGCTACGCGCTAAAAACGGCCGATCCAAGCCAAGAAGACAGCATGTTGGCTTTTTTTAACGCCGCCAAGACCTTACAAGCGCGCCCACCCATTCTGATTATTGAAAAAACAATTTTGAAAGAATTCAATCCCGTTCAATGGCAAGCAGCGATCAGCCAAGCCCAAACCACACTAAAATAAGAGCAACAAACCCAACAAATCATACAAATCGCATATCGGCCAGCCAACTATTACCCTTGTTCGAGGGGCTTGAAAAAGCAAAACTCCCGTGGTGACAATTTAACTAGAGCATTTTTATGTCTTCACGTGCCAATTGGGGCTCAAAACTCGGCTTTATTTTAGCCACCTCAGGCTCCGCTGTCGGACTTGGGGCCATCTGGAAATTTCCTTACGTTGCCGGCAAAAACGGTGGCGGTGTGTTTTTACTGGTGTATCTCGCCTGCGTACTAACAATTGGTATTTCGATGGTGCTCGCAGAAATGAGCATCGGCCATATGGCCAAAAAATCCGCCACCACCGCGTATCGCAACCTCAAAGGCGGTCTATGGCCTTGGGCGGGGCGACTCTCGGTTTTGTGTATTTTTGTTTTGCTGTCGTTTTATTGCGTTGTTGGCGGCTGGAGTTTTGCTTACCTATGGCTATCGCTCACCGGCGAAGTGATGACGCAAGACACCAAGGCACTCAGCAACTTATTTAATGGCTTTATTGCCAGCCCAAGCCAAAGTATTTTTTATACCGGTCTATTTTTGGTAGCAACAGTTGGCATCGTCATGGGCGGCGTACAAAAAGGCATTGAGCGCACCAGCAAAATCTTGATGCCAGCATTGTTTATCTTAATGCTGGGCATTATTGCGCGCGTATTGACTTTACCTAACGCCATGGACGGCGTGATGTACTTCATCACCCCTGATTTTTCCAAAATTAACGCCGCAATGATGATTGAAGCAGTGGGTTTGGCAATGTTTTCATTGTCGGTCGGCTGCGGGATTTTGATTGCCTACGGCTCATACGTTGACGAAAAAACCAAACTACCTGGCGCTACGTTGTGGATTTCACTCTTGGCGACCCTCGCTTGCGTAATGGCGGGCTTAATGGTGTTGCCGGCGGTATTTGCTTTTGGGATTGACCCATCAGCTGGTCCTGGCCTGACGTTTATCACCATGCCTGCGATTTTCTCGCAAATGCCATTCGGTCAATTCTTTGCCGTAATGTTCTTTTTGCTACTGATTTTTGCTGCCATTACTTCTTCAGTCTCTTTGCTCGAACCGATCGTGGCATTTTTGATTGATGAATTTAATATTCAGCGCCAAAAAGCAACTTTAATGACCTGCATTGCGGTATTTACACTGAGCATTCCAGCGGCGCTGTCATTTGGCGTTTTGGCTGATTTTCATATTTTTGGCAAAAATCCATTTGACCTGATGGACTACGCCGCCTCCAATGTGATGATGCCTGCAGGTGGTTTATTAGCAGCATTGTTTGCTGGCTGGGCGATTTGGCCGCGCGTACAAGCGTCGCTAATTGCGCAAGATTCAGCGCGTATTTTGCCGGCGTTTCGCTTTATTTGCGCCATCATTGCACCAATTGTGATTTGCGTGATTTGGGCGCACAACTTGTAATTGTTCACTAAACACACAAGCCAAGCCCTACAGATAGCAGCGAGTGCGGTAATATCCAGCACTCGCTGCTTTTTTATGGCCGCTCTATTGTGAAGTCTGCAACCCTGTGAATCCAAACGCTGTGAATCCAAACCCATACACCATCGAGCCAATTGGTTTTATTCGCACGCCTTTTGTCGACAAATTCGGCATTCCGCGCCAACCGAGTTTGGCGCCGCATGCGATTGGCACGCTCAAACTCGTTGCGCCATTTAATCACGCCGATTGCGTACGAGGCCTGGACGGGTTTTCTCATCTTTGGCTGAGTTTTATTTTTCATGAAACGCTCGGTCGCTGGTCACCCACGGTGCGCCCGCCACGCTTGGGCGGCAATGAAAAAGTCGGCGTTTTTGCCAGCCGCAGCCCGTTTCGCCCCAATTCATTGGGCTTGTCTTTGGTGCGTCTGCTAGATATCGACACCCAAAATGGCGTGACCTTGCGCTTTTCTGGCGTGGATTTAGTCGATCAGACGCCGATTGTCGACATCAAACCCTACATCCCGTTTATTGAAAGCCAAAGTGAGGCGAAAGGCGGTTTTGTCAGCGGCGCGCCACCAACGCTAAACGTTGAATTTAGCCCCACCGCCCACAGCCAATTGGCGCAATTGCCAGCAACAGACTCAAGCGCACTGCACGCCTTAATTTGCGAAGTATTAGCGCAAGACCCACGCCCTGCCTATGCTAGCGACCCATACCGCAGCTATGGGATCCGACTTTATCAGTATGAAATCCAATGGCGATGCGATGGTCAAACCGCCTTGGTCCTCTCAATGGAGCCACGATGAACCGACTTCAGTACGTAATCAATCATGTCCGTCCACGACTTTGCACGCTCATCGTCGTTATCACCAGCAGTCTTTTGGCCGCGTGCAGTACGCCACCAGCTGCACCACCGACACCAACACCAGCGCCTAAAGTTAAAATCGGCCTCGCGCTCGGCGGCGGCGCCGCCAAAGGCTTTGCCCACATTGGCGTGATTAAAATGCTTGAAGCCAACGGCATTCAAGCCGACGTCGTTGCCGGCACCAGCGCCGGCAGCGTTGTTGGTGCGCTGTACGCCAGCGGGATGGATGCGTTTACGCTGCAAGAGCGCGCATTTAGTCTGGATGAAAGCCAAATCCGCGACGTCAATTTACTCGGCGGCGGCTTAATCAAAGGGCAAAAACTGCAAGATTACGTCAATCAATTGGTGGGCAATAAAGCGATCAATCAGTTTGCCAAGCCTTTTGCAGCGGTCGCCACTGAGCTGGAAACTGGCAAAAAAATCGCCTTTAGCCGCGGCAATGCCGGACAAGCCGTTCGCGCGTCGAGCAGCATTCCAGGGATTTTTATGCCGGTGAGCATTGCCAATAAAAAATACGTTGATGGCGGCGTAGTTAGCCCAGTACCGGTCGACGCAGCGCGCGATTTGGGCGCTAATTTTGTCATTGCGGTGGATATTTCAAGCAAAGCCAACAATCAAGCCGCCAGCACCAGCACACTGGGCGTGATGAACCAAGCGATTGTCATCATGGGGCAAAAATTGGGCGAACAAGAACTCGCCCGCGCCGACATTGTGATTCGCCCCAAAGTCGGCAAAATTGGCGCCAGCGATTTTGACATGAAAAACGTCGCCATTTTAGAAGGCGAAAAAGCCGCGTTAGCGATGCTACCTTTGATCAAACAAAAACTCGCTGAGCGCAGCAAAAATTAACGGGTATTTACCAGCAATGCATACACAGCAAAATCCAGACACCAATACCCCTAGAAAATGCCATCTTTGGGTCGATGCCGATGCCTGCCCTGTTGCCATTAAAGAAATCATGTTTCGCGTCGCCGAGCGTTTAGCACTACCGCTCACCTTGGTCGCCAATCAACTGATACGCGTGCCGCCGTCGGCGCACATTCGCGCCATTCAAGTGGCGCATGGTTTTGACGAAGCGGACCATTGGATTGTGGCGCAAGCCCAAGCGGGCGATTTAGTCATCACCGCCGACATTCCATTGGCGGCGCGCATTATTGACAAACAAGCACACGCGCTCAATCCTCGCGGCGAGTTTTATTCACCAGAAAACATCCGCGAACGACTCAATATGCGTGACTTCATGGAGGAACTACGCGGCGCCGGCCTGCAATCGGGCGGCCCTGCGGCATTTAGCCAAAGCGACAAACAAGCTTTTGCCAAAGCACTGGATCGGTTTTTAGCACAACGCGGCCGCTAAACGCTGCGCAAAAACTTTTGACGCAGAGACGCAGAGGCGCGGAGAAAAGCCAAATCAGAATTCAATCCGCCAACGAACTCATTAACTCAAGGGTTTAAATTGTGACTTGCAGATGGCCAAAGCACTGGATCGCCTCTTAGCCCAACGCGGCCGCTAAACGCTGCGCAAAAACTTTTGACGCAGAGGCGCGGAGAAAAGCAAAATCAAAACAATCAAAATTTAAACCGGTCAAACCGCCAACAAACGCAACAATTTAAACTGCAACATACTGATGTTTTTCCTCTACGTTTCTGCGTCTCTGCGTTGGCTTTTCGCTCACTCAAACCGACCAAAACCCTAAGCAAACGCAGCGGTTTAAACTGCAACGTGCTGATGTTTTCCTCCGCGTCTCTGCGCCTCTGCGTTGGCTTTTCGCTCACTCAAACCGACCAAAACCCTAAGCAAACGCAGCGGTTTAAACTGCAACGTGCTGATGTTTTCCTCCGCGTCTCTGCGCCTCTGCGTTGGCTTTTTAAAAATCAACGACGTAAACCGCCAATGTCAACCGCCCCTAGCTCAAATGGCGCAAATACGGTACAGTGAAGCCAATAGAACGATTGTTCAAGCCAACTAATGAGCTCACTCACACCCGCCCAACAGCAGCGTCTCCATAAATTGGGGATACAACGCGAATTTGATTTGATATTGCATTTGCCGCTGCGCTACGAAGACGAAACGCATCTCTACGCCATTGCCGACGCGCCGATGGGCAGTCCGGTTTTGGTTGAGGGCGAGGTGCTGTCTTGCGAAGTCAATTACAAGCCGCGCAAACAACTGAATGCCCGCGTTAAAGACGCCAGCGGCTCATTGGTGGTGCGACTAATGAATTTTTACCCTAGCCAAGTGCAGCAATTGGCCGTTGGCAAGCGCGTGCGACTCTATGGCGATTTACGCCACGGCTATTTTGGCACCGAAATGGTTCACCCCAAAATTCGCGTTGGTGGCGAAGTCAGCCTGCAAGAAGCACTCAGCCCGATCTACCCAACCACCGCCGGTTTATCGCAAGCGCAACTGGCTACATGGATCGCTAAAGCCTTGGCCAATACACCAATGCCCGACACCCTGAGCGACGCCATTTTAGCGCCACTGCAATTGCCCGATTTTGCCAGCAGCGTGCGTTTACTGCATGCGCCCACCCCCGACATTCCAAAGATACTGCTCACCGCCCGCACGCATCCGGCATGGCAAAGACTTAAGTTTGACGAATTACTCGCCCAGCAATTGTCGCTGCGCTTAGCGCGCGCTGTGCGCCGCGAAAAAACCGCACCCAAAATCGACCCTGACGGTCGACTTGGCGCGCAGCTGATTGCCAACTTGCCATTTGATCTCACCGCCGCGCAAAAACGCGTACTACTTGAAATCACCCAAGATTTAGCGCAAGCGCACCCGATGCAGCGACTACTGCAAGGCGATGTGGGCGCGGGTAAAACCATTGTCGCCGCCGTGGCCGCCTGCCATGCAATCGAAGCGGGCTTTCAAGTGGCGATGCTGGCCCCTACCGAGATTTTGGCCGAACAGCACTTTCAAAAACTATCAGCATGGTTAACGCCACTGGGCGTTAACGTGGTGTGGCTCACTGGCAGCTTAAAAGCCAAAGCCAAGCGCGAAGCGATTGCAGCCGCGAGTGACGGCAGCGCACAACTCTTGGTCGGCACTCACGCGATTTTTCAAGCCAGTGTGGCGTTTCAAAACCTTGGCTTGGCCATCGTCGATGAGCAACATCGCTTTGGCGTACAGCAAAGATTGGCGCTACGCGAAAAAGGCCAAAGCCCACACCAGCTGATGATGAGTGCCACGCCGATCCCACGCACCTTGGCAATGAGTTTTTACGCCGATTTGGATGTCAGCGTGATTGATGAATTGCCGCCAGGGCGAACGCCGATTATTACCAAACTGATTTCCGATGCGCGCCGCGACGAAGTTATTGAGCGCATTGCTGCCAAAGTGCTTGAAGGTCGGCAAGTGTATTGGGTTTGCCCCTTAATCGAAGAATCCGAAACACTGCAATTGCAAACCGCGGTCGACACCCATGCCCAGCTAAGCGAAGAGCTCGAAGGCATTGCCGTTGGCTTATTACACGGCAAAATGAAACCGGAAGAAAAAGCCGCCACCATGGCCGCTTTTTCTCGCAATGAAATTCAAGTCTTAATCGCCACTACGGTAATCGAAGTGGGCGTTGATGTTCCCAACGCCAGCCTCATGGTGATAGAGCACGCCGAACGAATGGGTTTATCGCAATTACACCAATTACGCGGCCGAGTTGGCCGTGGCGCGCACGCCAGTTTGTGTATTTTGCTCTACACCACGCCACTGAGCGAAACCGCCAAAGCGCGGTTAAAAGTAATTTTTGAGCACACCGACGGCTTTGAAATTGCCCGCCAAGATTTGCATATCCGAGGGCCAGGCGATATGGCCGGCATTAAGCAATCGGGCGTACCGATGCTGCGTTTTGCCGACTTAGAAACCGACGCTGATTTACTTGAATTAGCCAGAGACAGCGCCGAAACCATTTTGCAGCACCACGCCAATTTGGCTCAGCCACATTTAGATCGCTGGCTACCCGGACGCGAAGCGTTACTAAAAGTGTAAACAAAGCAACAGTGAATAACTAGGGTTTACCGCAATCGACACGTAAGAATTCCAAAGAGATATACTAGTCGCATATATTATTTGACTTAAGGCATTCGCTTGAATCACTTCAAATTTCGCACGACTTTTTGCATTGTGATCGGCGTATTGAGCTTGGTCTCAATTTTAGTTTTAAGTTATGAATTTAAAGCGCAAAAGTTACTCAACGAATTTAACTCCCCAGCGCAGCAAAAGCTGATTAAAGAAGCGCGCTCTGGCAATCGCCTATTTAGTTTTGTCGAACGCGCCGTCGACGAAGCCATCAAAAACCCTAAGCCGGAAAACTTTATCGCAATCAAAGCTGCGTTTGCTGAGTTTGCAACGCTAATCCACCATTATGACAGTGGCCAATTTAGCGAATACTCTAACAATCCCAAATTTAATGCACACATTACGCCACTGGTGCAATGGGCCAACAAAACTGAACAATTACTCCCCGCTCTTAGCGCGGCGCAATTGCCGGCTTTGGCCAGCAGCATGGAGCGCGTCGCCCCGCACTTACGTATTGTCGTCTCCTCGATTGATGCACAATACAATGCCAGCTTAGAAGCCAAAAAAGACATTTTTACTAGTTTTAGTCGCTACCGCCTAAGCTTGATTGCCTTACTATTGACGCTAATGAGTGGCTTTGCTTATTTTGCGCTGCGCACTTTATGGCGCAACCAACAGACGCTGGCCCAACTCAAAGCCGCAGAACAAAGTGCTCAAGCGGCTAATCAAGCCAAAAGCCTGTTTTTAGCCTCTATTAGCCACGAAATGCGCACGCCGCTGACCACCATTTTGGGCTACTCCGAATTAGCTCAAGCCAGTGCAGATCGCAGCAATCCAACCTATTTGCAGCACATTATTCAAGCCAGCCGACACTTACAAACACTCCTGGGTAATGTGCTCGATATGAGCAAAATTGAAGCGGGGCATTTTTCACTCAACCCCAGTCAATTAGACATGCCAGCGCTAGTGAATGATTTGCAGGCTACTTTTCAACCCATGGCACTCAACAAAAATCTAACGCTAACAATTAGCGCCGATCCTATCCCTGACAATGTATGGTTAGACACCGGAAAATGGCGGCAAATACTGATTAATTTACTCTGCAATGCGATTAAGTTTTCGGATCAAGGTTGCATTACTTGCCATATCAGCGCCAAAGCACTTACCGACCAGCGCATTACTTTGCAAGCCATCGTCGCAGATCAGGGCATGGGTATTGATGCCGAAGAAATCAATAGTGTTTTTCGGCCTTTTGAGCAAACCGCCAGCGGGCGCATTAAAGGTGGTACCGGCCTTGGTTTAGCACTCAGTAAAGAATATGCGCTCAATATGGCTGGCGATTTAAGCTTTACCAGCCAGTCGCAACAAGGCAGTACGTTCACCTGTACTGTACAAGCTGAAATTCAAGCCTATTGCGCCCAAAACCCCGCGCCACAATGCTCGCTGCAAGGCTTATGTATTTTGTTGGTTGAAGATCAAGAAGTAAATCGCGACCTGATGCGGCAAATTTTATGCTTAGCCAACGCCAGCGTCATCGAGGCGCGTCATGGGCAAGAGGCTCTCAGCCTCTTGAGCCAAAATCCACACATTAATATGCTGGTGATTGATCGCAATATGCCCGAGTTAGATGGCATTGCCACACTCGAAATTTTGCGCCAGCGCGGCAACTTCTTACCGGCACTCATGGTTAGTGCTGGCCTGCGCCCAAGCGAGACTGAAATTCAACGCATCGGCCTCAATGGCTGGCTTGGCAAGCCGTTTGCCGCTAAAGATTTAATCAACGCCATTGCCTGCCTTACGCAGCACACCAGCACCCAACACTCAAGCACTGCTTTTATTGACGCCGACAAGCGTTGCGAGCCAGACGATAGTGAGCTGGCTTATTTCAATCCACAAGCGCAAACCCGGCTGGGCTTTAGTCCGGAGCGGTTTTTTACCATTAGCGAAAAAGGGCTCAAGCGCATTCATGAAATTATTCAGCAGCTCGCCAATCAGCCAGACCCACAAGAGAGCTGTCGTTTAGCACACAGCGGTAAAGGCATTGCACTGCAAATTGGTGCAGATCGGATCGCCCAATGTTTAGCCCACATCGAGCAAAACCCTAGCCAATACCAAACTGCACAATTGGCTGAACTTGACGCCGAAATCAAACTCACCCACCGCGCCATCAGCGAGCACCACCAACGCCAGACACAATCAGCCTAAGTCCAACAACCGGACTAAGGAACTCGATGCAGCACACGCCAGCCCAACAACACCGCCAATACGGCAGCATAAATCAATGGCGTACTCAGGTCGGCCTTCACCAGCCAGAGATAATGCACTACGCCTAAAATCGCAATCACATACACCAAGCGATGCAAACGCGACCAATTGCGCTTTAAACGCCGCATCCAGCCCTTGGTTGATGTCACCGCCAGCGGGATTAACAATACAAAAGCCGCAAAACCAACGGCAATAAAAGGCCGCTTTAAAATATCCCGCACTATCGCCGACCAATCAAAAAATTGATCCAGCCACAGATACGTCATGAAATGCAAAAGCGCATAAAAAAAAGCAAACAACCCTAGCATGCGGCGGTAATCAATCAAGCGGGAATAGCCCGTCAACTGTCGTAATGGCGTGATGCTTAAGGTTAATAGCAGCGCCACCAGCGCCCATGTGCCAGTCGAGCGGGTAAAAAATTCAATGGGATTAACTGCATCCAAACTCAGTACTAGCGAGCGCGCCAAAGGCAGCAGACCCGCAATCAACAGCAGTACTTTAGTTGGACGCGGCAACAAATTTTTGAGCCTATCGCGCAACAATATAGGTATAGGCTTTAAGCCTTCATTCATAATGCGTTGCATGAATATACCTTGCAGTAGAAGGTTTTGTTCAAATGACGTGTGGTGCAGATTATCGATTAGCGCGGCTTAAAAAAACTTGCGCAAATCCATGCCTTGATACATCGATGCTACTTGCGGACCATAGCCATTAAACGGCAGCGTATCGCGTTTTAAAAACTCACCAATTCGCCTTTCTTTGGCTTGACTCCAGCGTGGATGCGCTACGTCGGGATTCACATTGGAATAAAAACCATATTCATTGGGCGCACTTTGGTTCCAACTGGTTGCTGGCTGCTGCTCTTGCAAGCGAATACTGACGACCGACTTAATGCTTTTAAAACCATATTTCCACGGCACCACCAAGCGCACCGGTGCGCCATTTTGATTGGGCAGTACTTCGCCATACAAACCCACCGCCAAAATGGTTAAGGGATGCATCGCCTCGTCAATACGCAAACCTTCACGGTAAGGCCATTCAAGAACGCGACTACGTTGCCCCGGCATTTGCTTGGGGTCATTTAATGTTTCAAAAGCAACAAACTTGGCTTTTGACGTGGGGTTGACTTGTTTTAAAACACTGGCCAACGGAATACCCACCCAAGGTATCACCATGGACCACCCTTCTACACAGCGTAAGCGGTAGATACGCTCTTCTAAAGCCGCCACCTTTAATAAATCATCAATACTATAGGTGCGTGACTGACCAACTTCACCGTTCACCACAATTTGCCATGGTTTGGTCTTTAATTGCCCCGCATACAGCGCAGGATCGCCTTTATCCGTGCCGAACTCATAATAATTATTGTAAGTTGTGATTTGCTTCAAACTATTGGGCGACTCTTTTGCCGACAAAGCACTCGGTTTGGCATTAAGACCTGCCATTGCCTCTGCCGTGAGCAATAAAGAACTCGCTCCAGCCAACATAAACTGGCGACGGTTTAGAAATACCGACTGCGGCGTTATCTCTGACGGCAAAATATCGCTAGGTTGACGAATAAGCATGACAAGTTCTCCAAAAAGAGCCGTTCTGATACGAATATAAAGGTTTCGTCGGACTAAGCCGACTCGGCAAGGATCACCACTACAGCGTAATGAATGATGGCTGCGCAGGGTGTTTTTCAATTAGTCGTCATCACGCCTTCATTCTGACAGTGCCCATACAAAAAAAACCGCAAAGTTTTCACTTTACGGCTTTTTACAGTTAATTCTTATTTTTGCGCCAAGATCCACGTCGCCAATTGCTTGGCTTCATCGCCAGTAATCATATTTGGCCCCATCGGCACCGGTCCCCAAACGCCAACACTGCCTTTTTGAATTTTGCCGGCCAGCAAAGCTACCGCATTTTTATCGCCTTTATATTTGGCGGCAATTGCTTTAAACGCAGGACCCACGATTTTATTCTCTACCGAATGGCAAGCCATACAGTTTTTTGACTTTAACATCGCTTCAACCGGTGCCGCGATCGCAGCCCCTTGTAGTAACGCCAAACTCAGTGCGGCCCAATAAATGGTTTTCATAATTCAAATCCTTATTGCTATTAATCCGTTAAGCAATGCCTCTTGCCGCTTTATTACTTTATTTTATCTTACTTTGCTCGAAATGCCGCTTAGAGTAGCAACTAAGCTATCGCGGCAGCATCGCATACAAACAGTGAATCACACATGCGGAACATCAACGCCAAGGTGATCTATGAAATTTTTACGCCAACATCGCCAAAAAACGCGACAATAGTGACCTGCCCGAACAAAATGGCCTAGATCATGGATTACTTTCCTTTATTTTTAAATTTAAAGCAGCAAGCCTGCCTCATTGTGGGCGGCGGTGAAATTGCCGTTCGCAAACTGCGTTTATTGCGCTCTGCGGGTGCTGATGTCACCGTCGTGTCGCCCGAGCTCTGTGACGAGATGCATGATTTAGTTCGATCGGGCGAAGTGCGCTGGCAGCCGGCGCAATTTTCGATCACGCAAATTACTGGGCAACGCCTAGTCATCGCCGCCACCGATCAAGCCAGCGTGAATCAAGCGGTGTTTTCGGCTTGCGAAGCGGCCGGCATTTTGGTCAATGCCGTAGATGATCCAAGCCATAGCCGCTTTATCACCCCGGCAATTATTGATAGAACGCCACTCACTATCGCCATTTCAACGGGCGGCGGTGTACCGGTGTTAGCAAGGCATTTACGCGCTCAACTTGAAGCGTTGATTCCCCACGGCTGGGGTGATCTGGCGCAATTGGGTAGCGAATTACGCCAACATTGCAAAGAAAAAATGCCAGACCCCGCGCAGCGCCGCGATTTTTGGGAGGCTGTTTTAGCTGGCCCAATTCCAGACCAAGTTTTCTCTGGGCAAATTGAACACGCCCGCGCACAACTCATATCGGCGATTGATGAGGGCAAGCATGCACCAACGGGCGCAGTGTATTTAGTTGGCAGTGGCCCGGGAAATCCTGATTTGCTGACGTTTCGCGCATTGCGCCTAATGCAGCAAGCTGACGTGGTGTTGTACGACAACTTGGTTTCGCCCGAAATCATGGAGATGGTACGCCGCGACGCTGAGCGAGTTTATGTCGGCAAAAAATCCAATAATCACGCGCTACCGCAAGAAGAAATCAATCGATTACTGGTTCGTTTAGCGCTCGAAGGCAAGAAAGTCTTGCGGCTTAAAGGAGGCGATCCGTTTATTTTTGGTCGTGGCGGCGAAGAGATAGAAGAATTGGCCCAGCACGGCATTGCGTTTGAAGTGGTGCCCGGCATTACCTCGGCCGCTGGCGCATCGTGCTACGCCGGCATTCCGCTCACGCATCGTGATTATGCGCAATCGGTCACTTTTGTAACTGGTCACAGAAAGGCTGGTGAAGTGGATCTTGATTGGCCACGCTTGGTCAATCCAAGTGAAACCGTTGTGGTATATATGGGCGTCGCACAAGCTGGGTATATTGCTGAACAGCTCATTAATCATGGCCGAGATAAAGATACCCTTGTGGCTATCATTGAGCGCGCCACAACGGCACAACAAAGAGTCGTCACCACTACCTTGATTGAGCTCGCCCAGCGAATCGAGCAAGAAGGCATTAAACCCCCTGCCTTGTTGATTATTGGCGATGTGGTGCAATTGCATGACAAATTGAAGTGGTGTTAAAGCACGCACAAAAACCTGCTTTGCAAGCAAAATGGCCAGCTCAATCGCTGGCCATTTTTTTATTCACCGCCCACTTACTTTATCTCGGTCAAATCAGACAAGCGAACTTCTGATTTGTCATCTGTCATCGGCCGACCTTTGCCAGAGCCCCAACGCTGCGCCACATAAATACTGCTGTGCCCCGAAAACAAAAAAGCCACCACGCAAGCCAATAAAGCATACGGGCCAATCGCCGCGCCAAACAGCTCAATCGCCATTAATGTACACGTTAATGGCGTATTAGCAGCACCAGCAAACACTGCCACAAAACCCAAACCAGCCAACAAAGGAAACGGCATATTCAGTAACGGTGCCAAAGCATTGCCCATCGTCGCGCCAATATAAAACAAAGGCGTCACTTCACCGCCTTTAAATCCAGCGCCAAGCGACAAGGTGGTAAAGAATAATTTAAGCGGTGCATCCCAAAATGGGATCGGTTGATTAAACGATTCAACAATACTTGGAATACCCAAGCCAATATACCGCTCGGCCCCAAAAATCAGCACCAAACTGGCCACACAAATGCCGCCAACAAAGGGACGCAGTGGTGGGTACTTGATCCGTTTAAAGTGCCTTGCCACCCAGTGCGTTAATTCAGCAAATGATTTACCCGCCAAGCCAAACAAAGCACCAGCAAACAGCACTGCCAATAAACCCATAATGGTGACTGAAGGAATACTAGGAATCACATAATGCGTGTGATGCACGCCCAAAGATCGCACCAACCAATCGCTCACCAAACTGGCGATTAGACAAGGAAACAAAGCGTTATTGCGCATTTTGCCCAAGGCTTGCACTTCAAGCCCAAACACCGCGCCTGCCAGCGGCGTACCAAACACCCCAGCAAAACCGGCGCTCATTGCCGCCATCAAAATCACCCGCCGATCTTGGACCTTGCGCTTGGTGATCAAGGCAATTTGGTCGGCCAATGCGCCCGACATTTGCACTGCCGTACCCTCACGGCCAACGGATGCGCCAAATAAATGTGAAAATACCGTACCAATAAAAATCAACGGCATCATGCGCAACTGGGTAATCGCGCGAGGCTGATGAATTTCATCGATCAGTAAATTATTACCTGACTCAATATCTCGGCCCCATTCGTAATACACCCAGCCCACCAACAAACCTGCAAAGGGCAAAAATAGAATCAGCACTGGATTAGCAACCCGCGTTGCCGTTGCCCAATCTAATGAGACTAACAATAAGGCCGAGGTCAATCCCGCACACAGGCCAATCACTGCCGCCAGCGGCAACCAGAGCACAATATCGCGCAGCGTTTGCCGATAAAAAGTTTGCCAATTCATTTTTTGTCCTTTACTCGACCAATGCCGATACTGGCCCCAAAATAAAGAGCCCCAACGACAACCATCATCAACACCGCCGTTACCAGTACCACGCTGTCAGCAAAATCGGCAAAATCAGCGCCGTAACCACCCCATTAAAGCCCATCGCCAATCCTGCAAATGCACCTGCCGTATCGGAAATCTGAAACGCGCGCGCAGTGCCTACACCATGCGAAGCCAAACCCAATGCAAAGCCTTGCGCTACTTCATGCTCAATTTTCAACCAGCGAAACAAAGGCAGCGCCATCGCCGCACCTGCAATCCCGGCAACAATCACCGCGTTGGCGGTGAGCGACGGTAAGCCACCATGCTCTTGTGATAAAGCCATCGCAATGGGTGTAGTACATGATTTAGGCGCAAAAGATAATATGGTGGTCCAAGTCAAACCCATCCACTGCCCCAAAATCAACACCGACACAATCCCCACCGTCGAGCCGACCAATAAAGCAATACTCAGTGGAATAAAGTATTGCTTCATTTTCGCTAAATTGAGATACAAAGGAATCGCGAGCGCCACGGTGGCCGGACCGAGCAATAAATGAATCGGCTTGGCACCGGCAAAATAAGTTGCATACGACACGCCGCTAATTTTTAACACCACAATCAGCACTAAAACCGAAACCAACACTGGATTGAGTAAAGGAAAACAACGTGCGCGGTGATACAGCGTATCGGCCAATAAATAAGTCACGCCAGTGAGTGCAATCCATGTTGCAGGATATTGCGCGAGGGCTGAAATAACGCTCATTTGCTAGCCTGCTGAGTCAATTTAGCTTTGCGTCTGGCCAATAAAAACTGCAATACCAAACCCGTTACCAGCAAAGTAATCACGGTAGAAATTAAAATCGTAACCACCATCGCCACACCTTGTGATTTTAATTTGTCACCCAACTCAATCAGCCCCACCCCAGCCGGAACAAACAAAATACCCAAGTAGCGAAGCAAGCCTTCTGAAGCATAAACCACGCGTTGCTCGGCACCGCGCCGCACAATACACCATGCAGTCAGCAGCAACATGCCAATCACCACCGCAGGAATTGGCAACTGAAACAGCTGCCGTAATAATTCACCACTGACTAAGGCGAGAAAAATAATTGATAAGCCATACAACATACGCAATCCAATTTCAGAATTTGCCAATATCAACACTCTACTGCGAGCCAGCAGCGCTGAATAGACCAATCAATTACCTTGATCAATGGATTTAATTTCCAAAATCGGCACATTGAATACCGACCATTTAGATCAACCTACAGCAAGATATTGATTTAAAGATAAAATTTATATTTAAGCGCGGTTCTCGTTGCAATAAATCGCCATAAACACGCAACAATATTCAATTAAGTCCATCGCTCAACATCAAATGTAAAACGCTATTTTAGAATTGCTTTCCCACCCTGAAGCGGTTTTCGTTAAAATGCGGCTATGAATACCGAATCCATGCTTTGCTTTCACTGCGCCCAGCCTTGCCCCGCCCAAAGTGAATTTCAAATCCGCTATCGCCAAGCAATGCACCCTGCCTGCTGCGCGGGCTGCCAGGCGGTGGCCGAAACGATTATCAATAGCGGCTTAGATCAATACTATACGCAAAGGCAACAGCCAGCCGATCGCAACGCACCACTACCTACCGAGCTACTTGAGCAACTGGCGCTGTATGACGACCCAGCCTTACAGCAAGACTTTGTTCACACCACCAGCGGCCAAGAAAAAGAAGCGGCGCTCATCCTCGAAGGGATAAGCTGCGCGGCGTGCATTTGGCTCAATGAGCAACATATCGCCCAACTAAAAGGCGTTACCTCGGTATCGATCAATTATTCCAATCACCGAGCACGCATTGCTTGGGATGACAGCCAAATTCAACTGTCGACGATTTTGCAACACATTGCCGCAATTGGTTATCGCGCCATCCCTTATGACCATGCTCGCGATGAGCAAAACTGGCAAAAACAAAGAAAGTCGGCCTTATTTCGTCTGTGGGTTGCCGGTCTCTCGATGATGCAAGTCATGATGTTTGTCGTGCCGATTTACCTCGCCCCCGCAGGGGAAATCGAAGCCAACTGGCTCTCCATGATGCACTGGGGCAGTGCTTTACTTACCTTACCTGTGGTGTTGTATTCTTGCTGGCCGTTTTATCGCAACAGCTGGCGCGATTTGCGTCGTGGCCGCGCCAGCATGGATTTGCCCGTCAGCATCGGCGTATTGGTGTCATTTTTTGCCAGTTTGTATGCGCTGATCACCGATCATGGCGAGATTTATTTCGATGCCGTATCGATGTTTGTGTTTTTACTATTAGGCGGGCGCTATTTAGAGCTCAAAGCGCGGCGCAGTGCCGGTGCTGCGGCAGAAAAACTCGTTAAATTAGTGCCCACCTTTGCCCATCAACTCGATACCGAGCAGCGATTGCATGAGGTTGCCGTCAGCCGGCTCAAGGTCAACGATCGCATTGTGGTTAAAGCGGGTGAGATCATCCCGATTGATGGGGTGGTGCTTGGCGGATCTAGCGATGTAAATGAAGCCATGCTCACTGGCGAATCGCTACCCGCTCATAAAACTAGCGGCGCGCTAGTCACCGCAGGCACGGCCAATTTACTCTCACCACTCACCATTGAAGTACTACACACTGGCAGCGAAACGCGAATTGCCGCCATGGTGCGCATTTTGGATCAAGCACTAAGCCAAAAGCCTCGTTTAGCCACCATTGCTGATCAAATTGCCGGCTGGTTTGTATTTGGTCTACTGATTGCCGCAGCCGCAACGTATTGGTACTGGCATTTGCACGATCCTTTGCATGCGCTGCCGATTACGGTGGCACTGTTAGTCGTGTCTTGCCCTTGCGCCTTGTCGCTCGCCACCCCCACCGCGCTTACGGCGTCTACAGGCCATTTGGCGCAACTGGGTTTATTGGTCACTCGCGCCAACTTATTAGAGACCCTCGCCAAAGTCACCGATATTGTGCTCGATAAAACTGGCACACTGACCTTTGGTGAGCCGCGAATTACCCGAACCATCGCACTTAACATCAGCAGCGAGCGGGCTTTGGCCATCGCACAAAGCCTTGAGCAGCAATCGGAACATCCGATCGCCAAAGCGTTTTTAGCCGAGTCCAATACCGAAAGCCTGCCCGTAGCGCAGCAAGTACAAAAACATGCTCAGGGCGGTCTATCCGCAATAATCAATCAGCAGTATTACGTCATCGGCTCACTAGCATTTCTTGCCGAACAGATACAACAAGCCGTACCCGAAGAATTTGAGCTGTATCGGACTGAAGGCAGCATGGTTGCACTATCAGACGGACATACCTGGCTAGCCGCCTTTGTATTAGCCGATCAGTTACGCACTGATGCCATCGCCACCATCGCTGAGCTCAAAGCCTGCGGCGTACAACTGCATCTGGTTTCTGGTGACCAATCGAGTAGCGTACAAGCCGTAGCGCAACAGCTCAACATTCAATCAGCTATCGCCAATGCAACACCTGAAAGCAAAGTCAGCTACATGCAGTCCTTACAACAACAAGGCAAAACTGTGTTAATGATTGGCGATGGCGTCAATGATGCGCCGGTGCTAGCGCTAGCCAATGTTTCAATTGCCATGGGCGCTGGCGTGGATATTGCCCATGCCGCTGGCGATATGGTGCTATTAAACAACAATCTGTCTTGCCTTCCCGCCGCACTGGCACTCGCCAAAAAAACCCAGTCCATTATCAAACAAAATTTACTCTGGGCTTTGCTTTACAATCTCGGCGCATTGCCGCTGGCGGCGGCTGGGTTTATCACCCCTTGGCTTGCCAGCCTAGGCATGGCGATCAGTTCATTGCTGGTTGTCGTCAATGCCTTACGCCTACTTTCACGCCAAAAGAGGCCATAAAATGGAAAGCCTTTACCTGTTAATACCGCTCTCGATTCTACTTGCCTTCGTCATTGGCTTTGTCTTTTGGTGGACCATCCGCAGCGGTCAACTGGACGACCTTGAAGGGCCAAGCTGGCGAATTTTGCATGACGATGACAAGTTGCCGCAGAAAACCGACTCAAACGACGCAGAAAAACAAAAAAATCCTGACTGAACCCGTTACAAACAGGTAAAATCGGGCAGTTTGTAACTATGCACACTTGATTAATATCAAGTTTGCTCAGCATTGAGTTGCGTATAGTCCGTAGAGTCTTTCGCCCCTTATCAGCGGGACAAAAGACATCGCTAGACCACCGTGATTGGGTTCACCCAAAAACACATACCACTCAGCACAAATCAAAAATAAGTTTTTAACTAAATTCCAAGCAGTTGGAGATCAATCGGAGCGCTCTAATGGAAAACCAAGCCACATACAATTACAAAGTGGTTCGGCAGTTTGCCATCATGACGGTCGTTTGGGGGATTGTCGGAATGTTGGTTGGCGTAATTATCGCCGCCCAAATGTTCTGGCCAGAACTCAATTTCGGTCCGTACTTTCATTTTGGTCGTTTACGCCCACTTCACACTAACGCAGTTATTTTTGCGTTCGGTGGCTGTGGACTATTCGCAACGTCGTACTACGTAGTTCAGCGCACCTGTAATGTGCGTCTTATCAGCGATAAACTCGCCGCCTTCCATTTTTGGGGTTGGCAGCTGGTGATTCTATTGGCAGCGATTACATTGCCTTTGGGTTACACCCAAGGTAAAGAATATGCTGAACTTGCATGGCCGATTGATATCTTAATCACCGTAGTTTGGGTGTGTTATGCCATCGTGTTTTTTGGCACGATTGCCAAGCGCAAAGTAAAGCATATTTATGTCGCCAACTGGTTCTACGGCGCATTTATTCTAGCTGTTGCCTTGCTACACATTGTCAATAGTTTGGTTCTGCCTGTTTGGGGCACCATGGATTCATACCCAATTTACTCTGGCGCGGTCGATGCCATGGTGCAATGGTGGTATGGGCATAATGCGGTTGGTTTCTTCTTAACTGCTGGCTTCTTGGGCATGATGTATTACTTCGTTCCTAAGCAAGCAGGACGTCCGATTTATTCTTATCGCCTATCAGTAGTGCATTTCTGGGCGCTGTCTTTCACCTATATGTGGGCCGGCCCTCATCACTTGCATTACACCGCGCTACCTGACTGGACTCAGTCTTTAGGTATGGTGTTCTCTCTGATTCTGCTTGCACCAAGCTGGGGCGGCATGATCAACGGGATCATGACCTTGTCAGGCGCATGGCACAAACTACGCACTGATCCAATCTTGAAATTCTTAGTGACTGCATTGTCGTTCTACGGCATGTCGACCTTTGAAGGCCCAATGATGGCGATCAAATCAGTCAATGCATTGAGCCACTACACCGACTGGACTGTAGGCCACGTTCACTCTGGCGCACTCGGTTGGGTAGCGATGATTACCATCGGCTCGATCTATTACTTGATCCCACGTTTGTTTGGTCGCGACCAAATGTTCTCGGTTAAGTTAATCGAAGTGCATTTCTGGATGGCCACCTTAGGTACCGTACTGTACATCGCTTCAATGTGGATTGCCGGCGTGACTCAAGGCTTGATGTGGAGCGCACTCAATAGCGATGGCACTTTGGCTTACTCGTTTATTGAAGCAGTTAAAGCGTCGTACCCTTACTACTTCATCCGCTTCTTGGGTGGCGTCATGTTCTTATCGGGTATGTTGCTGATGTTCTACAACGTGATTCGCACCATCTCCGAAGGCAAAGCGGTTGATGCACCGATCCCAGCCGTTGCAGCGCACGCCTGATCGCGCAAGGAATAAATTGAAATGAATAAAATTCAGAAAATCGTTGAAGAGAACGTGTTTTATCTGATCGTCCTGACTTTTTTTACGCTCAGCATCGCAATGTTTGTCGAAATTTTGCCGCTGATGTTTAGCAAAAGTGTCACTCAGCCGATCGCTGGCGTTAAACCCTACAGCTCATTACAGCTAGCAGGTCGTGACGTTTATATTCGTGAAGGTTGCTACTCATGTCACTCACAGATGATTCGTCCATTTCGCTCAGAAACTGAGCGCTATGGCCACTACTCTGTTGCGGGTGAATCAGTGTATGACCGTCCTTTCCAATGGGGTTCAAAACGTACTGGTCCGGATTTAGCTCGGGTTGGCGGACGTTATTCTGACGAATGGCATCGTGTTCACTTGATGAATCCACGTGATGTAGTACCTGAATCAAATATGCCGGCGTTTGCTTTTTTGGCCACCAAGCCAGTTGATGGCGAATTGATGACCAAAAAACTACAAACCCTGCGTAATTTAGGTGAGCCATACACCGACGCTGACATTGCTGGTGCTGCCGAAGCGGTTAAAGGCAAAACAGAAATGGATGCAGTGATTGCCTATTTACAAGGCCTCGGTCTCGCACTGAAAAACAAGAGGTAAGCACCATGGATCTGCAAACTGAAGCCCGCATTGTGGTCACCGTTCTTGGATTTATCATGTTTCTTGGGATTTGTTTTTGGGCGTTCAGTCGCCACAACAAAGCCAGCTTTGAGCAAGAGGCACAGCGCGTATTTCTTGACGATGACTTGCCTTCATCAGACAAGCAGACCTAATGCGTTCGGAGAATAAAATATGAATGATTTTACGAGCAGTTTTTGGGGTTATTTCATCGCGGCAGTGTCTTTAGGCGGGATTTTTTATTGCGCCTACATTCTCGCTACGCAGATGAAATACAAACTAAAAAAAGGCGAAAAAGCGCAAGTCACCGGCCACGTATGGGACGGGGACTTAGAGGAATACAATAATCCGCTACCAGGCTGGTGGGTGGGCATGTTCATTGCGACGATTGTTTTCGCTTTGGCCTATTTATTTCTCTATCCAGGCTTAGTCGCTTTTGGTAATGCCAAAGATTGGTCTTCTGCAGGTCAATACAAAGCAGAGATCGTCAAAGCAGACCAACAAACTGATGCGCTGTACGCCAAGTTTATGGCAATGCCAATCCCTGAAGTTGCCAAGTCTCCTGAAGCGACGCAAATGGGTAAGCATTTGTTTCAAACTTACTGCGTGCAATGTCATGGTGCCGATGGTCGTGGCGCAAAAGGTTTTCCAAACCTGACTGACAGCGATTGGCTGTATGGCGGCACACCTGCCGACATTGAACACACGATCAAAGTGGGTCGTCATGGTCAAATGCCAGCCTTTGGTGCAGTGTTTGGCGAAGAAAAAGTACGCGACGTCGCTAACTACGTGATGAAGTTGTCAGGCAATACCGCTTACAACAACGTTCGTGCTGAGCGCGGTGCCAATACCTATGCTCAAGTTTGTATTGCATGTCACGGCACCGACGGCAAAGGCAATCAAGCGCTTGGCGCACCTAACCTCACCGACAAAGTGTGGTTATACGGCGGCTCAGAGGCAACGATTGTTGAAACCATCACTAATGGTCGAAACAACGTCATGCCAGCTTGGCAAGACTTCCTTGGCAACGGCAAAATACATTTGCTTTCTGCCTATGTATATGGTCTAAGCCACGAAAAGAAATAAGCCATACAGGCATCATTGCGGGCGGATCTAATCCGCCCGTTTTTCATTTAAGCAATTAAGCGAGCGCTTGTTCGATCGATATTAATTATAAAAACAATACTAAAGACCAGCATAAACTGGGTTTTAGTATTGTTTTTCTCGGAGCTAATCATGAGCAAAAAACTTCACGAAATTCCAATTAACGTGGTGAATGTTAAAGACGACGGCCAGCTCGAAGAAGTCATGCTGTACGCCGCGCACAAAAAAATCTATCCGCGTTGGATTACGGGGTTTTGGAATAATTGGCGGGTGTTTTTTGTTTTTGTTACTCAGCTTTTCTTTTATGGCATGCCGTGGCTGATCATTAACGACAGACAAGCGCTGCTATTTGATTTGCTACATCGTAAGTTTTATGTTTTTGGCCTGGTTTTTCTGCCGCAAGACTTTATTTACCTCACCGCATTGTTGCTATTGAGTGCCTTTGGTTTATTTGCTTGGACCACCATTGGGGGGCGGCTGTGGTGTGGTTACGCCTGTCCACAAACGGTGTATACAGAAATCTTTTTATGGATAGAAAAATGGGTTGAAGGCGATCGAGCTGCCCGAATTAAACTCGATAATGCGCCACTGAACGGCAAAAAGCTGCGCTTAAAATTCATTAAACACAGCCTTTGGGTGCTATTTGCACTCTGGACTGGCTTTACTTTTGTCGGTTACTTCACGCCCATCCGCGCCTTATGGACTGATCTACTGACGTTTACGCTGTCAGGTTATGCGCTGTTTTGGGTACTGTTTTATGCTTTTGCCACCTATGGCAATGCCGGCTGGATGCGCGAACAAGTTTGCAAATACATGTGTCCTTATGCGCGCTTTCAAAGCGCGATGTTTGATGCCGACACGCTAATTATCAGCTATGACGCCGAGCGCGGTGAAAACCGTGGCAGCCGTAAAAAAGGCAGTGACTATCAAGCGGCAGGCCTTGGTGACTGTATTGATTGCACCATGTGTGTTCAAGTGTGTCCGGTCGGCATTGATATTCGCAACGGTCTGCAATATGAATGCATCGGCTGTGCCGCCTGTATTGATGCTTGCGATGAAATCATGGACAAAATGAACTACCCACGCGGCCTCGTTCGCTACACCACCGAAAACGCTTTGGAGCATAAATACCCCGAGCGCGACATCATCAAGAAAATCACCCGCCCTCGGGTCATTATGTACGCCGTGGTCATTAGCATTACCCTCGGCGTCACGATTACATCGTTAATGATGCGTCAACCGGTTAAAGTTAATATTGAGCGCGATCGAATCGCGCTGGTGCGTGAGGTTGAAGATGGCTTATTGGAAAATAGCTACCGCCTGTTGATTCAAAATGCCAGTGAACAAACGCATACCTACACGATTCAAGCCAAAGGTTTACCGGAAATGAAACTTGTCGGCGAAAATCAAATCAAACTAGCACCCACGGCGATGAGTGACGTTGCAGTTCGCCTTCAAGTGCCACCGCAATTTGCCAAAATGGGTAGCCACGAAATTGAATTTATCGTGACCGCTAAAGATGACCCGGCACAAACCGTAGTCGAAAAAGCCACTTTTATTGGACGTTAAGATGAATGAAGAACAAAAACCTTGGTACAAGCATCCGCATGTTTGGCTATTAATTACCTTCCCTGTGCTGGCCATTATGGGTGGTTTTCACATGCTGCACTTGGTCTCCACCTCGACCGACAGCTTGGTGAGTGACAATTATTACAAGGAAGGCAACCAAGTCAATCAACGCCTAGAGCAAGATCAAGCGGCCATTGCCAAAGGCATTACCGCCCAGATTTTACTCGGCGACAACCAAAAAACCGTGCGGATTATCTTAAACCGCAATGACTTAGGCCCAATCAAGCTCAAGCTCATCCACCCAACGCTCAGCGGGCGTGATCAAGAAGCGCCCCTGAGCTCAAATGACGGCATTATTTATAACGGTGAATTTGCGCATCCGGTCACAGCCAATCGCTGGTACGCCGAGCTGTCCGACATGAAAAACACGTGGAGTCTACGCAAAGAATGGGCATCACAAATTTCGGCGGCATTAACACTACCGTAATCTAGCCTAATTGCAGCGATCTCAGAATTTGAGATCGCTGCAAAAATCGCCTAAGAAAACAAATCCATTCCGCATGTTGCTCGGCCAATAAACTCAAACAATACATCTGAAGTCGGCCCCATAATTGCGGCAGCTCTAGAATCCCTAAAATACCGCTCAACACCAACATCTTTACGAAACGCCGCGCCACCACACACCCGCATCGCCATATCACCCACTTCAAGCGCAGTTTCGGCGCACCCCACTCTTACTTCTAAGACTCGCAATAGGGTGTCCGCTCGGCCACAAGCAATTGCTGCTAGCGTATCGTCGCGCAAAGCCCTGGCCATATCAGCGCGAATTTTTGCCTTACCGATATACGCCCGAATCGTCGGCAGGTCAGCCAAAGCACTATCGGTATGCTGATAACGTATGCCAGTCACATGGCCCACTGTTCTTTGCATCAATGCCTCGATAATACCTACTGAGCACGAAGCCGTTAGCACCGCAAATACCGGCAGAACCGTACCCATCATAATGTCAAAGCCAGCGCCATCCTGACCCATTTGATCGCTCGGACTCACCATCACCGCCTTGGCATAAATCGGCGATGACGCATTACCACGTAAGCCCATGCCATCAAAGGGCTTGGGCATGGTTAAACCTGCCGTATTGCTCGGCACATACCAGAGTGTACTCAAACCCTCTGCCGCCAATGGCTTTGAAGTCCAAACATAGGAGTCTGCCTCACACGCAGAGGTAACCCATGATTTCTCAGCATCCAACGCTATTTTGTCGGCAACTAAACGCGCAGTACTCACTGGCGCCCAAAAATGACTACGAGAGCCATTCTCAGACCAAGCCAAAGTCGTTAAATGCCGCCCTGCGGCAATTTCACGGCGAATCTCGATACGACCAAAAGCCTCTATCGCCACCGAGCCACAATAATGCATACACAGCACCATGGCCGTGGTTGGACAAGCTTCAGCAATTTTTTCGATCACTTTTGCCGCTTCATTCAAGCCCAAACCCAAGCCACCTACCTCAGCAGACGACAGTAAGCCGAGCCAACCGGCCTCACCCAATCGGGTCATGGCTGCACGAGGAAACACCGCATTTTTATCGGTTTCTATCGCCGCAGGCGCAATCGTATCGCTAATAATACTGTCCAACGTTGACCAATTAACCATAAATCACCTCATAAAGACTGAAAGAAAACAAAGCAACTCAAATGCGTTAACGCATTTCACTTTTTAAAAGGGCCGCAAATTTTCGGCGAAACCGCAGCATCTTCGGTACCACCGTGGTGACGCAATAAGGATTAAGTGGGTTCTTCTCAAAAAAAGAGTCGTGCTCGGAGCCTGCTCGCCAAAATGGCTGCGCGGGCACGACCTCGGTCACAATCGGACTTGGGAAACGTTTTTCCGCCTCTATCTGTTGGATTACTTTTTTGGCAATACTTTTTTGTTGCTCTGTTTGATAAAAAATCATCGACCGATACAAACGCCCAACCTCATCACCTTGCCGATCAATAGAAGTTGGATCGTGAGAATCAAAATAAACGTCTAACAAAATCTCAAAACTAATCACCCTGGGATCAAACTCAATGCGCACGACCTCCACATGCTCGGTTTCTTGTGCGCACACAGACTCATAAGTTGGATTTTTAGTTTTGCCACCGCAAAATCCAGACTCCACTTTTAGCACGCCATTTAATCGAACAAACAAGGCCTCCATACACCAAAAGCACCCTCCCCCTAAGACGACGACCTCGTTAGAAGTAAACATATCAGACCCCTATTGCGCTGGTGAGTTGTAACCGCGAAGGTGCACTATGCGTGCACTGCCTACAAAATTTAGCATGCACCCAATAAAAATCCATCCTCATAGTCAGCTAGAAAACAAATATATTTATATACAACCTACTCAAAGATTTCATACATCACAAGATTTAACATAAAAAACCCATTTAAAAATGACACTACAAGACAGTAAAACATAAGCTATAAAAATTTATAGTTACATTGTGCGCTATATAATTCAGCAATAGTTGGCAGTAGCGTCAGTAGAATACGTAAGAAACACACAAGGCAATCGTCAGACTAAGGAGTGACCATGCTGAGTTTTAAATCTATCGGGGTCAATATCTACATCGCCCTAATCATCGGCTCACTTCTACTGGCCGTTCAATCGCTAAGCTATAAGCAGGCCGCTAAACAGCTAGAAACAGAAAGAACCCATGAGTTGGTACTCATCAGCAAAAAAATCGCCATCGCCCTACCTCTTTTGCTCGAACAAAACCAAGCTGAAGTCGCCAAACAAATAATTGCGGCGGAATTACAAAATTCATTTATTGAATCAATTCAAATTTTTAATAATAATAAATTATTAATCGACCTACAAAGCCAAACCAAATCAACAGCACCAATTCAATTTGAGACACAAACGAACACCAACACACCAGACAAACCGACCATTAACATAACTTATAACAAGGAAGATTTGTCTTATAAGTTACAAAAACAACAACTAGATTTGTTGCTATATTCATTACCCACATCCATCATTTTATTTATAATTTTATTGCAACTTATTAAATGGAAGTTTACTCAGCCAATATCGCAAATAAAAAACATCTTGCATCAAATCACAAGCAACCCACATTCGCAGTGCATTTATCCTGCAGAAAACAAAGAAACCAATGATCTTAGCGATGTTTGCTCACAACTTCATAAACACATCATTGATCGAAACGACAACGACCAACAATCTAGCCAAACAATTAGCGTAACTTCTGAAGAAATAGCGGCGACCGCCGCTGAATTTGCTAGTTCAATGAGTGCGCAAAATGCCAGTCTGACGCGTAGTAATGCCTCAATGAGCGAAATATCAAAATCAATTAATACCAATACCGAACACGCCAATAGCACGCATTACATTGCAAAAGAAAGCGCAACCCGTGCCAAAGAAGGCCATGTTTTAATCCAGCAAACAATTAGTGCGATAGCCAGCATTCACAGCAAAATCAGCATTATTGATGATTTAGCTTACCAAACTAATATTTTGGCTTTAAATGCCGCAATCGAAGCGGCCAGAGCCGGCATACACGGCAGAGGATTTGACGTTGTTGCACAAGAAGTTCGGCGACTCGCAAATCGTAGCCAAACCGCCGCAGGCGATATTGAAATGCTTGTAAAACAAGGGATTAATAGCTCAAATGAAGTAGGCCACTTATTTGGCGACCTAAGCTACCTAACTGAAGAAACCGAGCGACTCATTGAAGATATCGCACTCAATTCAAGTAAACAATCGCACAATTTATCGCAACTTAATCAAGAAAACCTACAAATTAGCCTATTAATGAACCACCTTTCTTCTTCTTCCGAAGAATTATCCGCTACGGCACATGAATTAGGTGTCATTGCAGAACGTCATTTAAGAAATCTTGAACAACCGACGCCTGATTCAACTGAAGCAATTAACAATCCTCACGCCTACGCATTACCACCGCTGATTGTGCGTCATGGCTGACACCGCATTAACCATGTTTTGACTCTTGATCAACAGCAATCAATCAGCCGAGGCAAAACAAGTCCATTTCAAGTACTGTAACCTGCAAGTTTGCCATGTTGAGGGCGTGCTGCGGCTGGTATAATCTGGGATTGTCCAGCTAGAGCGCGCTCTTACACTATGTCGCAATTGCCTCAACTGCCTCGCGCCAATGAGCGCCTCAAACTCGCACAACCCCACGGCTCTGCTGATGCCATGCTCTTGGCCGACTACGCACAAGTTGCGCGGCCCTTAGTGATTTTGACGGCCAACGCGCAAGAAGCGGGCCGACTCAAAGACGAGCTCAGTTTCTTTTTGCCAGAAAAAACCGTCCTGCAGCTACCAGACTGGGAAACACTGCCTTACGATCATTTTTCTCCGCATTCCGACTTGATTAGTGAGCGACTTGCCACGCTGTGGCAAGCTCGGCAAAACGCCGTTGACGTGCTCATCGTGCCGCTACAAACAGCGATGGGCGTATTACCGCCCGTTGAATTTTTAACCGCAACGACTTTTTTCATCAAAAAAGGCGATGCGTTTGACGCTGACCAGCTGCGCGCCGACATGGCTTTTGCCGGCTACAACCACGTCACCCAAGTGTATGGGCCGGGCGAGTTTTCGATTCGCGGCGGTTTAATCGATTTATTTCCAATGGGCAGCACGCTGCCATTTCGAATTGATTTATTCGACAATGAAATCGAATCGATTCGCACCTTTGACGTCGACACCCAGCGCAGCCTCTACCCTGTGCCTGAAATTCGTTTACTGCCCGCCAGAGAATTTCCTAGCGATGAAGCCGGTTGTAAATTATTTCGGCAAAACTTTCGCGAAGCCTTTGAGGGCGACCCATCTAAAGCGCGGCTTTACAAAGACATTTCAAGCGGCGTGATTCCTGCTGGCATCGAATATTACTTGCCACTGTTTTTTGAGCACACTGCTACCGTTTTCGACTACTTGCCCAAAGAGGCAGTATTGGTCTTGCACGGAGCATTAATGGGCGCTGCAGAGCAATACTGGCAAGATATTGCTGAGCGACATAAGCTCAGCTATGGCGACAAAGATCGTCCACTTTTGCCGCCACGCACGCTGTTTGTCGCGCCAGATCTTTTATTTAGCCATATCAAAAACTATCGCCGCATTGAGCTGGGCGATGGCGAAACCAGCCTCACCCAGCCGCTACCGGCGCTTGACGTGGATCGGCGCAACGACAATCCAATCCGTCGACTCAACGATTTTGTTGAACACTATCCGGGAAAAATTATCCTCAGCGCCGAAAGCCTAGGCCGGCGCGAAACCATGTCGCAGTTTTTTGCTGAATACGGCTTTAAGCCGACTTTGGTCGAGAATTGGCAAGCCGCTTTAAACAGCAAAGCCCACGCCCTATTGCTGGCCTCGCCGCTGTTTCGTGGTTTTGAATGGCGCAGTGAATCGATTGCCATCATTACTGAGGCGGATCTCTATCCGTCGGTTATCCAAAGTCGCGGTAAAAAACAACAAAAACGCAGCAATACCGACGCCATGTTGCGCGATTTATCCGAGCTTAAAATTGGCGATCCGGTGGTGCACGAAGCGCACGGTATTGGCCGCTATATGGGCCTTACGTCAATGGATTTGGGCGATGGGCCGACCGAATTGCTGCTCATTGAGTACTCAGGCAATGACAAACTCTATGTACCAGTCAGCCAATTGCACGTGATTTCCCGTTATTCGGGCGGTGCGTCAGACTCGGCGCCGATGCATAAACTGGGCTCAGGCTCGTGGGAAAAAACCAAACGTAAAGCCGCCGAACAAGTGCGCGATACTGCGGCGGAATTACTTAATCTTTACGCGCGCCGCGCAGCGCGTGAAGGCCACGCGTTCGAATGGAGCCCACACGATTACGAAGCCTTTGCCGCGGGCTTTGGCTTTGAAGAAACCGCCGATCAAGCTGGCGCCATCGAAGCAGTATTAGTCGATATGCGCGTTAAGCAACCGATGGATCGCTTAGTGTGTGGCGATGTGGGCTTTGGTAAAACCGAAGTGGCACTGCGTGCGGCTTTTGCTGCGGTGGCCGGTGGCAAGCAAGTTGCCGTTTTAGTCCCCACCACCTTGTTGGCTGAGCAGCACTTTCAAACCTTTGTCGATCGTTTTTCAGACTGGCCAATTAAAGTCGCCGAACTGTCTCGCTTTCGCTCTGGCAAAGAAACTGCGGCAGCGATTGCTGGTCTGGCTGACGGCAGTGTGGATATCGTCATTGGTACACACAAATTGGTGCAGCCAGACGTAGTGTTTAAACAGCTGGGCCTCGTCATCATCGACGAAGAGCATCGTTTTGGCGTAAGACAAAAAGAGCAGCTCAAAGCGCTGCGCGCCAATGTGGACGTACTCACCCTCACCGCCACGCCGATTCCACGCACTTTGGCGATGAGTTTAGAAGGCTTGCGTGATTTTTCAGTGATTGCCACCGCGCCCAATAAACGCTTGGCGGTTAAAACCTTTGTGTCTAAATTCTCTGACGGCATTATTCGCGAAGCCGTGCTGCGCGAACTCAAGCGCGGCGGCCAAGTGTTTTTCTTACACAATGAAGTCGACACCATTGAAAACATGCGCGAAAAACTTGCCGCCTTATTGCCCGAAGCGCGCATCGGCGTGGCGCACGGCCAAATGCGCGGCCGCGAGCTAGAACACGTGATGCGTGATTTTACCCAGCAGCGCTTTAACTTATTGCTGTGCTCAACCATTATCGAAAACGGCATCGACATTCCAAACGCCAATACAATCTTGATGAATCGCGCGGATAAATTTGGCTTGGCACAATTACACCAAATGCGCGGCCGTGTTGGTCGCTCACACCATCAAGCGTATGCGTATTTGCTGATTCCTGACGTGGAAAGCATTAGCAGCGACGCCAAAAAACGTCTCGAAGCGATTCAAATGATGGAAGAGCTCGGTTCTGGTTTTTATCTGGCGATGCACGATTTAGAAATTCGTGGTGCCGGTGAAGTGCTTGGCGATTCACAATCAGGTGAAATGCATGAAATTGGCTTTGCACTGTATTCGCAAATGCTTAAAGAAGCCGTCAAAGCGCTCAAAGCCGGTAAAGAGCCTGATTTGTCGCAACCGCTGGGGGTGACCACCGAAATCAATCTGCACTCGCCAGCACTCTTGCCAGAAGACTACTGCCCCGATGTAAACGAGCGTTTGTCACTGTATAAGCGCTTGGCCAGCTGTGACGACAAAGATGAGCTCAATGAAATCCATCAAGAGCTGGTGGATCGCTTTGGCTTACTGCCGGATGCGGCCAAGGTGCTGCTCGATTGCCATCGCTTGCGTATGCTCGCTAAACCACTGGGCATTAGCAAAATTGATGCCGCAGAATCGGCAATTATTATTCACTTCACGCAAAACACCGTTGTGGAACCGATGAAAATCATCAAACTAATTCAAAACAAAAAAAACTACAAACTACAAGGGCAAGACAAGCTGCGCATTGAAGGCGACTGGCCGACCAGTAGCTTACGCGCTGCCCGAATTACCGAGCTGATCCGCGAATTGGTGTAACACACGCGGTATGGCTAAGCCATATCGCAACGCGCTTCACTCCTTACAATTATAATAGATAGGTATTGCCTTGGCTCTTTTGCAAAACAAATCACTCAGCGATATACCCCCACAAGATCTACCATTTTTATATGCCTTTGCCGTGTATGGTAAAGGCCTAGGACAAACTCGGGTCATTGAATTACTCAAACGCGTCGCTTTAGTTAGCCCGTTTGAGCCGTCCATTGCGCTGGATATTCCTTCGGTCAAAGCCACCTTGGGCCGTTTGTTAATTGCCAAATGGATTAAAAACGACGTGGTGGGGTTTGAGCTCAATGATGGCTTGCAATGGCCGCTGTTGGCGCAGCTCAACGAGCATGGCGCCCTGCTCGACTGGGTGAATGCAGCAGTGCAAACCAAACCGGTAGTGCAATATTGGGAAAGCACGTCCAGACAAAGCTATGCCACGCTGTGCGTGTTTTCTGCGCTATTGGGGGATGAATCACTACTGACCAACGATTTAGAAGCATTTAGCACCAGCGGCATGTCCTTAGCGGCGCTCGAGCAGCATCCGGTGCATTTTTTCTTTGACCATCCTCTGGGCGTGCGGCATTTTTCTACGCTGACTGCCGAAGTTCAAGCTTTACTGCTGGTCAATTTTTTGTACTTTGCCAGTAATTTATTAGCGCCAGCGAAAGCACAATACGATTACGCGCTCAACCACTGCGCCACGCTCAAAGGGGTGCTACCCAATTTTGTGTCGATTTTAGCTTGGCAAGCGCACTTACGCGGCGATCAAACTGCATTTGAGCACCTTGCCAAGCTGCTTAATCCCAATGCGCTCTCTGAAGCGGATACCGCCAATCGCCTCAGTCGCGGCGATTTTGTTAGCGCCATTCACCGCTTTGGCCTGCTGATCGAGCAAATCAAAAAACACAGCAATAAGCGCAAAGTCGCCATTAGCGGCGTCAATGGCCTGCTCTATAGTCTGGCCTTAATTGGTTCGCGCAGCGAAGACGATTTAAAGCGCTTAGTCGTGCAGTTTGAGGTCGGCAAAAAAGACAAGCTCAATAGCCTGTATGACGAGCATATTGATTGGATTTATTACCTCGCCACGGGCTTGGCGTGCCACACCTCAACGGTGCAACCGGTCACTGCCAGCTATGGCTTTGCAGGGCTAATTGAGCTGCTGATTTTGTATTGGCGCGACTACCCATTTGATGCCAATTGGCGCACCCAGTGCGAAAAACTGCATCATGCTTGGCAAGAATACGAATGGGTTACGCAAGAGCTCGACGTATTTATGGCGCGCGCTTTTAGCGACGACTTATTACTCCCCAATTGGCATACCGATCGCCAACAGCAAGCTTGGGTCGATTTATTGCCACGCGAAGCGGCTTGGTCACGCGCGCTGACCGCGCTCAGCCAGCTCAATGCCAAGCCCAATGAGATCGCCACCAGCCATATTCGGCTGGTTTGGTTGGTTAGTGTGCTGCACGGCGGCGTTACGCTCGAGCCCAAAGAACAAAAACTCGGCGCCAAAGGCGTCTGGAGCAAAGGCCGCGCCGTCGCGCTCAAACGCCTAGCCATTGGCAATGACCCCGCCTTGGCTTATTTAAGCGCACAAGATCAACGCATCGTTCGGTATGCGCACGCAGAGCATAATTATTATGGTGAGTCGGGCTATACCCTAGATCATGAATCGGCATTATTCGAGCTAATCGGCCATCCGCAAGTGTATTGGGCCGACGCCCCGGATGTGCGCATTGATATTGTGGAGGGTGAAGTTGCACTGCAACTGAAAGAAAACAAAGGCCAAATTTCACTCAAGCTCAACCCTAAAGTGATTGCCGGTGAAGATGTCGTTTGGAAAAAAGAAACCCCGACCCGGCTGATGGTCTATCGCATCAAGCCCGACATTCGCCAAATTGCCGGCATTATTGGCAATGGTCTACTCGTTCCAGCCCAAGCCAAACCACAACTCGTTGGCGCGATTACGGCGATTGCACCCCATATCGCCATTCATTCAGACCTACCCGAGCTAGCCGCACACATCAGCGCAATACCGGGCAACACCATGCTGTACGCGCATTTATTACCACTCAATGAAGGCTTACGCCTGCAGTTTTTGGTGCGCCCGATTCTGGATGGCGGCTGGTTTACCCCGGGCAAAGGCGCGGCCAATATTTTAGGTGAGCAAGACGGCAAGACCGTTCAGGCCGAACGTGACTTAGCGCAAGAAAAAGCCACGCTCAATCACGTACTCAATGTCTGCACCGCGCTGGCCAATGCCGAATCTGACGGTCAAGAATGGCAAATGGACGCGCCCGATGATTGCCTCGAACTATTGATGCAATTGCGCCGATTGCCTGCAGAGCAAATCGAGCTGGTTTGGCCCGAAGGCGAGCGCTTTCGCCTTAAAGCCACTAAATCACTGGCCAATATGAAGCTGGGGCTTAAGCAACAAGGCGATTGGTTTGTCGTCAATGGCGAAGTTAAACTCGACGATGGCAAGGTATTGCAATTGCGCCAATTGCTCGAGTTACTTGACGCCTCACCCGGCCGCTTTTTAAAGCTCGGCGACAACGATTATTTGGCGCTAACTGACTCCTTTAGAAAACGCCTCGAAGAGCTCTACGCCGTCGCAGAACCAAGCGGCAAAGACGGCTTTAAAGTCAACCTGCTGGCCAGTAATGCGCTGCTTGAACTGAGCCAAGAAGTGGGCGAGCTTGAAGCAGACGCTGCGTGGCGCAATCACATCGCCAAGCTCGATCAACTGGCGCAGCACCAGCCCAAAGTGCCATCCACCTTGCAAGCGACGCTGCGCGACTATCAACTAGACGGTTTTCAATGGCTATCTCGCCTTGCGCACTGGGGTGTCGGCGCCTGCTTGGCTGACGATATGGGCTTGGGCAAAACCGTGCAAACCTTGGCCTTAATGCTAGAGCGCGCCCCGCACGGCCCATGCTTGGTGGTGGCCCCGACTTCGGTTGCGCTCAATTGGGAAGCCGAAAGCTGCAAATTTGCCCCGACGCTAAAGATTCAAGCGTATGGGCAACAACGTAAACTGGAAGCCTTAGGCGCGTTTGACGTCATCATCACCAGCTACGGCTTACTGCAACAAGACGCTGAGCAATTTGCTGCCGTGCATTGGCATACGGTGGTGCTGGACGAAGCCCAAGCAATTAAAAATGCCACCACCAAACGCAGCCAAGCTGCTATGGCGCTGCAAGCGAACTTTAGAATGATTGCCACCGGCACACCGATGGAAAATCATTTGGGTGAATTGTGGAATCTATTTCGCTTTATCAATCCAGCGCTACTGGGCTCTAAAGAGAAATTTACCGCCAAATACGCCAACCCGATTGAAGGCGGCGATAAAACGGCCAAACACGCGCTCAAAAAACTCATCCAGCCATTTATGCTGCGCCGAACCAAAACCCAAGTGCTCGCCGAATTGCCATCACGCACCGAAATCACGCTACGCGTGCCACTCAGTAGTGACGAGCAGCATTTATACGAAGCACTGCGCCAACAAGCCGTTGAAAGGCTCGACAGTATTGATGAAGCGGCCAAAAAACCGATGCAAGTACTGGCCGAAATCACCAAACTGCGCCGGTTTTGCTGCAACCCCAAATTAGTAATGAAAGACAGCCAGTTAATCGGTAGCAAGTTGACTGCATTTGCAGAAATCACCGAAGAACTACTCGACAATCAGCATAAAGCTTTGGTGTTTAGCCAATTTGTCGACCATTTAGCCATTGTGCGTGAATGGCTAGAACAAAAAGGCATTGCCTACCAATATCTAGATGGCAGCACACCACCGAAAAAACGCCTTGAAGCAGTCAATGCATTTCAAGCTGGTGAAGGCGATGTGTTTTTGATCAGCCTAAAAGCCGGTGGCTCAGGGCTCAATTTAACTGCAGCCGATTATGTAATTCATCTTGACCCGTGGTGGAATCCAGCGGTAGAAGATCAAGCGTCAGATCGGGCGCATCGCATGGGACAACAACGCCCTGTGACTATTTATCGCCTCGTTGCGGAGGGCACGATTGAAGAGCAAATCGTCGCGTTGCATCACAATAAACGCGACTTGGCCGATAGTTTGCTCGAAGGCGGCGACAGCAGTGGCAAACTCGGCGCCGACGCCTTATTGCAACTACTTAAATCGGCGGTATAACGATGCAAAACTATGATTTTCGGCCCGCCCTAGCCTGTGACGCCAAAGCCATTCACGCCCTTATCGTGCAATCGATCACGCAATTGGGGGTATTAGATCATCAGCATTGCGCACAAACGCTCAGCGACCTATACCATACTATTAATGCGGAAGACATTGCCGAATCGATTAATGATGGTGGCACCGTGTGGCTCGCGGTACAGCAGCAAATAATCTGCGGCGTTGCCGCGATGGATAGGCACGGCGAGATCTTGCATTTTTATGTTTCACCCCAGCATAGCGGGCAAAATTTGGGGCGAGCGTTATTAGCAGCACTCCAATTGAGTGCCCGCGAGCAAGGCTTAAGCCATATAATGCTGGTTACAACGCATAGCGCACGCGGTTTTTTCCGTGGGCAGGGTTTTATCCCAACGCGCCCTGACTTTGCTGAGTGGTTAGAAAAGCCACTACAGCAGCACTAAACCAATGGAAATCAGTATGAGCAAACTCCTTAACGACGAACAACTTGAACAACTCGACAGCTTTTTAATGTCACCGCGCACACCGGCCGAAACCATGGACATCGAGATGCTCGATGGCTTTTTGGTGGCACTGGCCGTGGGCCCAGAAGAAGTCCCAGAAGACGAATGGCTGCCGGCGATTTTTGCTGGTACGCCGCCGGAATTTGACGACCATGAAGAAGCCGAACAGATTTTTGGCCTGATTCGCCAACATGCAGCCAGCATTAAAGCGGCGTTTTCAGTTAATCGCCGCGACAATCCCGGTGAAAACCCATTGTATGTGCCGGTGATTTTGTCGGACGAAGACCAAGACGAGCAATGGCAAGAAACCTCTGGCGTATATTGGGCCTCAGGTTTTTATGCTGGGATTGAAGCGCGGGGCGAAGCGTGGGACGCACTGCTAGAAGCCAATGAAGAACTCGATACCGCCGTTGAAAACATTCTCGCACTCGCTGCCAGCGCGGGCGACGAAGCAGATACCAGCCCAAGCGATGAAGTGGGTGCTGAACCGGTCAAGCTATTGACTACTAAAGAGCGGGCTGATCGCGTGGCCGAGTTGCCTTGGCATGTTGAAGACATTATGTATTTTGTGCTTGAAGAAAAATTTGGCCATGTTGAGCAAGTCAAACGCGACGAGCCCAAAGTCGGCCGCAATGATCCTTGCCCATGCGGCTCAGGCAAAAAATTCAAAAAGTGCCACGGTGCATAATTAATGCCCAAGTGGCTCACGCTACTTCGCCCTAATCGCGGACCATTCCCCCCTTCGCGCATGCTGTTGGGGGTAATGGCTTTTGCTATTCCAATGGGCTGGCAGGTTTACCACGATCACAACCAAGCGGCCGGCATGATGGGTTTTGCCATTTTGGCGACACTGATGCTCGACATCGGCGGCACCCGCAAAAAACGCCTCGAAAGCATGGTGCTTGGCAATATCTTGATGCTGCTGACCGCCAGCATTAGCCTGAGCATTAATCACAATATATTGCTTTGGCTAGGCGGTATTTTACTTTTAATGACCTTAATCGGCGCGAGTTTATCCGCCGGTTTTGCTCTGGATTTATTACTACGGCTATTGGCCTCAGCCTATTTAATAGGCTACCCCGGCACGTTTGTGTCGAGCGCCATTTTGCCGTATTACCTGATTGCGGCGGCAATGACGATTGCGCTCAGTGTGAGCTTTGCGCCCAGAATGAATAACCCCATCGGCCTACAAATCCAGCCGCACTGGCGTAGCGATTACCAGCAACTGCGCAAAGGCCAATTTGCTGGGGCCACCTTTGGCATTTTATTGGCCATTGCCTGTGCGCTAAGCTTTTTTTCTGCCCGTTACCTCAATCTGACTGCACCTAATGTGGCGGCTATTTGTACCGTCGTGGTATTTCGCCCTGAGCCCGACCGAACTTATCCAACGATTTGGCTACGCTTTGTCGGTGTATTGCTCGCCTCGGCCATAGCTTGGTTGTTTGTATTTCAAATTGATTCAAATGTTGAGCTAGTTTTATTGGCGGCCTTATCCGGCGCGTTGATACCGGTCGCCTTTGCCAATGGCTTAATGTATGTCGCAGCGATTATTACTTTTATTGTGTATGTGATTTTGGCGCTACTGGGGATTCATGGCCATGCAGCCGAGATTTCGGCTGAAAATCGAATTTATGAAACCGTCTTAGGCGCGAGCATCGCAGGGATTTTTGCGATGATTTTCCATAGTTTAAAACCAGCAACAGGGAAGCAATAAGTTTATGTACCGTTTAGTGATACAAGCGCCAGAATTGGCGACGCAAAACTTAAAACAACTGGCACGTCTTTCTGGCGCACACACCATTGAAGCGATTAACCAACAGGCGTTTAAGCTTCACGGTGCTGAGATCGACAACCTCGAATCGGTTGCTGACTTTTGTGAATCCAATCAATTTGATTTCGCCTTTATCCCAGAAGAGCTCAGCGTACAAGACATTGGCTTGGTAGTGATGGATATGGACTCCACGCTGATCACCATCGAATGCATTGACGAAATCGCCGACATGATCGGCATCAAAGCGCAAGTTGCCGCCATTACGGCTGCCGCCATGCGCGGCGAGCTCGACTTTAACGCCAGCCTCACGCAGCGTGTGGCCTTGCTAGCGGGGCTTGACGAATCGGCATTAGAGCGCGTTTATACTGAGCGTTTGCAGCTGATGGCGGGCGCAGAAAAAATGCTCGCGGGTTTTCAAGCGGCGGGGGCAAAAACCTTGCTGATCTCCGGTGGTTTTACTTTTTTCACCGAAAAACTCAAAACGCAACTGGGGCTTACTCGCACCATTGCCAATGTACTGGAAATCGAAAACGGCAAACTCACTGGTCGTATTGTTGGCGACATCGTTAATGCCGAAAGAAAACGCGATGAATTGATCGCCATGCGCGATGAACTCGGTTTACGCCAAGAACAAGTGGTGGCGATGGGCGATGGCGCCAATGATTTACCCATGCTCAATGCCGCAGGCTTTGGCGTAGCCTGCCATGCCAAACCCAAAGTGCAAGCCGAAGCGCCTTACAAAATCAATTATGTTGGCCTCGATGGCGTCTTAAATTATTTTAAGTAAACTTTTCGCAAGTGCTTGCTTTACAGCGCGAACCCTTCCAATCGAGCTAACCTAAAATAAAAACCGTTCACATGCCTGATTGCATCTGAGCGGTTTTTGTTTTCACCCAATAATGGCGGCATAGGTATATCAACACAAGCCATAAATTAAATAAGATCTAGCGCTATACCTCTAATACGCATCAGCGATAAAAAATATTTTAATATTATTCTCTAACTTGTGTAATAACAAAGCAGTCGCCACGACTACCATTGTGTCGATACAGACAAACGCTGCTTTTCTTACTTGATTAGATATGCTGGAGAATGAAAATGAACAATAAATCAATCTTACTCGCCTCAGCCATGGTGGCCGTCTTAGCTGCCGCCGCACAACCGGCTTTAGCCGCTGATGCCGCCAAAGAAAAATGCTATGGCGTTGCCAAAGCAGGCGCCAACGATTGCGCCGCCAATGGGCACTCTTGCGCCGGTCAAGCGGGAGCCAGCATGGACCCCAAAGAATGGAAATATGTAGCCAAAGGCACCTGCACAGAAATGAATGGCATGCTAAAAGCAATGTAATTACCCCCATGCGGCAGGTAGAGATAGGCCACTCAATCTGCCGCATCAATCTTTACACTCAAGTGGATTACGATGTTGACCTCACTGCCACCCTGCGCCGGCTTAGGGCTTAGAAGCCCGCATATTCAGCAAGTGATTCAAGAACGTCCACCCGTATCTTGGTGGGAAGTGCATAGCGAGAATTATTTCGGTGGTGGCGCGCCAATTGCGGCACTTGAAAAAATCCGCGCCGATTACCCAATCAGCTTACATGGCGTCGCTATGGGGCTAGGCAGTCCAGATGCGCTCGATGCGCAGCATCTAAAGCAACTTAAAACCCTCGTTGATCGCATCGAACCGGCGGCGGTGTCCGAGCATTTGGCGTGGAATCGCCTTAATCAACGCGCTTACGCCGATTTATTGCCTGTGCCACGTCTTGAAGGCGTGATTGAGCAACTCAGCGAGCGAATCAACATCGTGCAAGATTTTTTACAACGGCCCATCTTGATCGAAAATGTCTCCAGTTACATCCAATTTGCAGATGAAATTTATCTCGAAAGTGAAGTACTGGCGCAATTGGTAGCGCAAACCGGCTGCGGGCTGATTCTTGACGTGAACAACCTGATTGTCAGCCAGATTAATCTGGGCATTGACCCCTATCTTGAACTGGCACATCTGCCCCTCAAATCAGTAGGTGAAATTCATATCGCCGGTTTTGAGCTGTTTGACGGCGTTGCCATCGACACCCATGGTGCAGCGCCAACGCCAGCGGTATGGCAATTACTTGATGTGGTAATCCAACAAACCGGACCGATTCCCGTGCTGCTTGAGCGCGACAATCATATTCCGGCGCTTGATGAATTAACGCTGGATTACCAACAATTAAACGCGCATTGCGCCGCAATTTGGCAAGGCGAAAAGCCATGAACTACCAACAAGCGATCGCTGAATTTGCCCGCACCATTGACCAGCCCAACAGCACTAACTCGGCCATCAGTCCAGCAACGCAAGCCAATATGGCGGTTTACCGAAATAATGTGCGGCTTAATCGCGCCAATGCCTTGCAAATTGCCTACCCCACCATCTTTGCTTTATTGGGGGATGAATTTTTTATGGCGATGGCAGACTGCTATACCGAACAAACGCCCTGCCATAGCGCCAACTTACAGCGTGAAGGCGAACAGTTTCCCGCATTTATTGCGCAATTTGCCCCAGCACAACCCTATCCTTATTTAAGTGACGTGGCGCAATTTGATTGGGCGCTGCATATTGCCCACACTGCAGACGATTGCACTACGCTTAGCGCACAATCTTTGGCTGAATACGTCGATGAGCTGAGCGAGCTTATTTTTACCTTGCATCCCGCCGTCAGCATTATCGAGTCACCATGGCCGATTGCCAGTATTTACGCCATGCATCACGGGCAAGCTGCACCGCAAGATTTACAGCAAGCCGAGTCAGTCCTCATTTGGCGCGATCAATACCAAGTCATCGATGCGGCCAACGCGCAATTTTTACGCCAATTGCAACAAGCGCAACCCTTAGCTCAAGCCTTAATGGCCGCCGCCAGCATCAGCGCCAACTTTGACCCTGCGGCCAGCTTAGGCCAATTAATTAGTCAGCAATTAATTATAAAAATCACGTCCACATCGACAGCATCATCGCAGGGCGCTCTGCAAAAATAGCTACAAATCCTTGCGGCTTACTGCACGACCATACGTTGACTCTCAACGCATTGCTGCGCGCGACAAAGCTGCACTCGCCAATGCGCCGGCCGAGTTGGCGGCACACCTTGCCAACTGCCACACCACACCCCAGCCTGACAGGCGCGTTTGATTTTTTGGCTAAAAATCACCTGCCGCGAATTTTCATCGAGCAAACGCCAAGTCTCTGGCGCTACGCTCGCAGCAGTGGTTTGCCAACTGACAAGCAACTGCCCCGCCACCAATCCCGAGCCCAGCTCTGCGTCGCTTTCGGCATACACATTGACTTCAGGCGGCGCTGGCGCGAGAGCAGGGCCCAGCATGGCCTCAACCGTCTGCGGCCGCGACTCACTACAGCGATTTTCCTGACATAAACGCACAGCTAGCGAATAGACACCGTCCACTAAAGGCAGCTGCACGCTGCCTGCTTGGCTATTTTCAGTGTGTTCAGTAAATTGGCTAGAACGATAAATCACTTTGCCCGCGTTGAGCACCTGCCATTGATCACCGGTTTTTCCCCAGTACAAATGCCATTGCAGCGTAATTTTGCCATCGGTAACGACAGCAGGAAACCAAGCCAACTCGGGCTGACCGGGTACATGCTGCGAGTCACTACTTTGCTCTGCCGACTCAACCCACGTTTGCGCATAAGCAGCACTGCATTTAGGCGCCGCTTGCGATCCATTGCACAAACGCACTTCCCACTGATGCTCACCAGGCTCGATTTTTTCTATGGTAAAAACGCCGCCTTGCACATCATTGAAGACCACTTCGGATTGGGATTGGGATTGGGATTGGGATTGGGATTGGGATTGGGTAGATGATATGGCGGCATCAGTTGCGGATGCAGCAAGTTTGGGTAAAGGGCGCTGAATAAAGTCTTTGCCGCGATAACGCAGCTGCTGATTATCCCAAACTTCCCACCATTGCCCCACCTGCCCCATGCCATTTTGCCAACTCAAACTAAACCGACCTGCTTTTACTCGAAGCGGCACCAAATCTAAAAACGGCGCCTGCGGCGTTTCATCCACCAGCGCGCCCATCGTCTCTATGGCGCTAGTCGGCGCAACAAACTCAGCGGGGGTAATTTCTGCGGCATTGCCACGAATCGGCGCGGGTTCGGGCAAAGATTCGCACGACATCAAACCAAGAATCATCGTCGGCTGGCAGGCCAATTGCATGCGAGCGGCCGCCTCCGCGCTGGGCAATAAAAAACTCGCCTGTGCTGCAGGCATCACACCCAAGGTAAGCAGCACCAGCGCACTTGCGCCTAGACATCGACTGGCTGCCGTGAATAGCAAAGACGCAAACCGCGCTCGGCGCATCATAGTGAGATGTCATCCTGAGGATTAAATGGTCGGCTAAATTCCAATTGCAATTGCAACATCCGCTCACCTCTAAATTCATTCACATTAATTTTATACACCGCAGTAATGTCTTTAGGTATTGGCTCGCAGTAATTAAATTGCATAGCCTCTACAGCAATACCTGACTTTGTCGCTAATTTAAGCTTGCTGTGTTTTTCGCCAACAATACGCTGCTCTAGTACCCGAAACTGCCCCTGAAATAAAGGCGCTGGAAACCCCTGCCCCCAAACTTGGCTTTCTAAACCTTCGGCAGTGGCCAATACAAAAGCCTCTGGCGGCAACTCACCATCGGTTTCGATAATGCGGCTTAAATCACCTTCATTGAGTAATTCTCGGCAAACGGATTCAAATGCCGCTTTAAATTCAGCAAAATCGCGAACATTTAACGACAAACCCGCCGCCATCGCATGCCCACCAAATTTACGAATTAAATGTGGATGACGTTTAGAGACTAAATCCAGCGCATCGCGCAAATGTAAGCCGGGAATCGAGCGCCCCGAGCCTTTGATTTCATCGCCATTGCCGTTAGCAAAGACAATGGTCGGCCGATGAAAACGATCTTTCATACGCGACGCCACAATCCCCACTACGCCTTGATGCCAATCGGGGTTGTAAAGTGCAATACTAAAGCTATCGTCCACCGCCACACTGGCCAATGCCAATTCGGCCTCGGCGCGCATGCCGTGCTCAATATCGCGGCGCGCCCGATTTAATTGGTCCAGTTCACGTGCCAAAGGCAAAGCGGCCTCTTCACTGGCGGCCAGCAAAGTGTTAATCCCAAAACTCATATCGTCCAAACGCCCTGCGGCATTCAGGCGCGGCCCCAAGGCAAAGCCCAAGTCAAAGCAACTGGCTCGAGCATGAAAACGCCCCGCAGCACTAAACAAAGCCATAATTCCGGGCGCGGCGCGGCCGGCGCGCATACGCTTTAAGCCTTGCTCAACCAAAATCCGATTATTTGCATCAAGCTTAACCACGTCGGCCACGGTGCCTAATGCCACGATATCAAGCCATTGCGCCAGATTTGGCTCAGTTTTTCCCGCAAATGCACCACGCGAGCGCAGCTCAGCACGCAGTGCCATCAACACATAAAACATCACGCCAACACCGGCGAGGTTTTTACTTGGGAATGCACACTCGGGCTGATTGGGGTTCACAATCAATGCATTGGGCAGCGTATCGGCAGGTAAATGATGGTCGGTAATTAAAACCTCAATACCCAGTGCACGTGCTGCCTCAACCCCGGCATGACTAGCGATGCCATTGTCGACGGTAATAATAATATTGGGTTGGCGCTCGGCGGCTAAAGCGACAATTTCTGGCGTGAGGCCATAACCATATTCAAAACGATTGGGCACGATAAAATCCACCACCGCACCAAATGCCGCCAAACCTTTCATACCCAAAGCGGTGGCCGTAGCACCATCACAATCGTAATCGCCAACAATCAACATGCGTTGCCCAGCGGCGATAGCATCGGCCAAACGAGCCCCCATTTCGGCAGCGTTTTTAAGTTGGCTAAACGGCAATAAGTGCTTTAACTCATGCTCAAGCTCTTGCGGATGGGCAATGCCACGCGCAGCATAAAGCCGCGCATGCAAGGCTGAAAATCCAGCGCTTAACAATGCGTTTTCTAACTGGGCCGGAACGGAACGAGGACGAATAGTCAGCACAAAAATCCTTTAATCAATACACCAAGCCAAGCAGCTTGGGCCGCGCAGCTGCGCTTAAAACGGCAGTCGTGGCGCGCGCCAAAAACGATATAAATCCAATCGGCTCACCCGCACTTTGGTGCCAGCGCTAGGCAGCGTTAAAGTCAGCGATTTCAACTGCCCCGCCTGCAGCTGAGTCAATAGCGGAGCAAACCAATGCTGCTCTAACCATTCCCACTGACAGCGCCATTCATAGGCACGGCCATAAATAGCATCAATACTCAATTGATCGAGCACCACCGTCACATCATGCGCCGGTAAATCGGCCACCGCTGGCGCACTTTGCCAATTCGCGCCCACTAAGGCCGCGACGCGATGATCACCCCCCCAAACCTTGGGCGAAACGGGCGGTGCGACTGCAGTCGGAAACTGCTCGCCACCCCATAACCAAACACTATTAATCATTGCAATGCCGGCAGCATCTCGCTCATCATTGACGCGATGCCCATAAAGCAACATTTGGATTTCATTGAGCACGGCATTAAATTGCAAAGCCTGCTCGCCCTGCGGCAAATAGTCTTGCATATTGCCGCCTAAGGCGTCGCCCAAGGGGGTGAATTGCAATTGCGGATCGGCCGGCAAGCGTAAATACCAGCGACTCGGGGTGACGGCCACAAAGAAAAACCCATCATCGGCAAACTGCTGATTAAGTGCCGCCACCAAAGCATCGGCCTCTGCTTGGCTAATTTGAAATAAAGGCACGCCAAGCATCGTGAGTCGATCACGATCAATGCGTAAATGAATCGGATCGCAACATAGCCAATACCCCGGCTGGGCCTCGGGATAGACCTGCGCCAAAGCCAATGCAGTGAGCGACGATGATGGGTAATTGAGCCGCTGCGCTAAAAAATCTGCCGCCGTAGCACTCGGACCAATCGGGCAGCGCTGATGCTGCCCCTTACCATAGAGCGTTGCCAAGGCCGGCAACGATAAATCGCGGTTCATTAAGGGGCGTAAATCTTCATCACGCCAGATCGTATCGGGAATAATCAGTTCATAGTTCATTGTGTTGATTTTACACGGAACACGCTCGAGCCGGAAAACAACCACCGCTTAAGGCCGGTTGACGTTGGGTTTGCCAATCGCGTCTGCGCGGATTTTGGCCTGAGGCAAGGCTACAAGCGCGCAGCATCAGGCCAAAATGACGTACTTAATTCAAGCCGGACGCTGAATCAGCAATCGGCTGAAACGCAATCACTGCCATGCCCAGCAAAGCCAATAACGCCCCCAAACCATCCCAACGCGTTAATGTCACCCCATCGACCACGCGTAACCACACTAAAGCCACGGCAATATACATGCCACCGTAGGCGGCATAAATTCGGCCAGTGGCACTTGGATGCAGCGTTAAACAATACGCAAACAAAGCCAATGACAACGCCGCTGGAATTAAATACCACGCGCTGCCACCTTGCTTGACAACCCGCCACACTAGATAACAGCCCACGATTTCAGCGAGCGCAGTAAAGGCAAACAACAAAAACACTCTTAGCCATTCCAAAATAACACCCTCAGCTCACAACACGAAAAAATACCCACCAAGGCGCGGCTGTTAAACAGCACCATCGGCAGGTCATTAATATACTGCATACTACCATAGAGTATGCATTGCATTTTAGTATACTGGGGTATAGTATATAAAACACTCAATCATCCCCAAGTCAACGCCGATGCCCAGCAGTCCAGAAGAAAAAAAGAAAGTGCTCACTCGAATTCGCCGCATTCGCGGACAAATTGATGCGCTAGAAAAAGCCCTAGAAACCGGCGCTGAATGCCGTGCCATTTTGCAACAGGTCTCTGCCGTACGCGGCGCGACCAATGGCTTAATGGCCGAAGTACTTGAAAGCCATATCCGAGAAACATTTGATACCACCGAAGGCGGCAGCAGTGCACACAATGCCTCGATTAATAACACCATTGAATTAGTTCGCGCCTACCTTAAGTAGCCAAGCGAATACCTAACCAGGACATCAACACCATGAAATCACGCGCTGCCGTCGCTTTTGCCCCAGGAAAACCATTAGAAATCATCGAAATTGACGTTGCACCACCGCAAAAAGGCGAAGTTTTAATTAGAAACACCCACACCGGTGTTTGCCACACCGATGCATTTACATTATCGGGTGACGACCCAGAAGGCGTTTTTCCTGTCGTACTTGGGCATGAAGGCGCAGGCATCGTGATTGAAGTCGGCGAAGGCGTGACCAGCGTTCAGCCGGGCGACCATGTGATTCCGCTGTATACCGCAGAATGCGGGGTCTGTGAATTTTGTCTTTCTGGCAAAACCAATCTTTGCGTTGCGGTTCGCGAAACACAAGGCAAAGGACTGATGCCCGACGGTACGACGCGTTTTTCCTACAACGGCCAGCCGATCTACCACTATATGGGCTGCTCAACATTCAGCGAATACACCGTCGTGGCTGAAGTGTCTTTAGCTAAAATCAATCCACAAGCAAATCACGAGCATGTTTGCTTGCTAGGCTGCGGCGTCACCACCGGCATTGGCGCGGTGCACAACACCGCCAAAGTGCAAGCCGGCGACTCGGTGGTGGTTTTCGGTTTAGGCGCCATTGGTTTGGCCGTGGTGCAAGGCGCGCGACAAGCCAAAGCCGGACGCATCATCGCCATCGACACCAACCCAAGCAAATTTGCACTCGCCCAACAATTTGGCGCGACCGACTGCATCAACCCCAAAGATCACGACAAAACAATTAAAGATGTACTGCTTGATATTAACAAATGGGGCTTTGACCATACCTTTGAATGCATCGGCAATGTCAACGTGATGCGCGCAGCGCTCGAAAGCGCGCATCGCGGCTGGGGGCAATCGATTGTGATTGGGGTAGCCGGCGCTGGCCAAGAGATCTCCACCCGCCCTTTCCAGCTGGTCACTGGGCGCACATGGAAGGGCTCGGCATTTGGTGGCGTAAAAGGCCGCAGCCAATTACCCAATATGGTTGAAGACGCCATGAAAGGCGATATTGAACTCGCGCCTTTTGTGACTCATACCATGACGCTAGAGCAAATTAACACCGCATTTGATCTGATGCATGACGGCAAGTCGATCCGAACTGTTATTCATTTTTGATCTTGATTGGCGCTAGGGGCTGTTGACGATGGGTTTATCGCCGCGCTGACTTTTTTTCTCGGCGAATCAATCCCTAACCCGCGCCCGACAGCAACACACGGCTTGCCGCTCAACGGCAATACCCCACCTTCCCCAGGAACCCGCTATGCAACAAATCGAAAAACACGCCTGCTTTGGCGGTTGGCAAGAAGTTTGGACGCATGAATCACCCTTACTCAACTGCCCAATGCGCTTTGCAGTTTACCTGCCGCCACAAGCTAAAGAGCGCAAAGTACCGGTGCTCTATTGGCTTTCAGGCCTAACGTGCACCGAGCAAAATGTCATCACCAAATCCGGCATCCAGCGCTACGCCGCAGAACACGGCATCATGATTGTCGCCCCAGACACCAGCCCAAGAGGTGAATCCGTTGCCGATGACGCCGCTTATGATCTAGGTCAGGGTGCGAGTTTTTACTTAAATGCCACACAGTCGCCGTGGTGTAAGCACTACCAAATGTATGATTACATCCTGCACGAGCTACCTCGCCTGATCACCACGCACTTTGCCGCCAACGAAAGAAAATCCATCAGCGGCCATTCAATGGGCGGTCATGGCGCACTGGTGCTGGGGCTTAGAAACCCCGATGACTATGTCAGCATATCGGCGTTCTCGCCGATTGTTTCACCAAGCCAAGTCAGCTGGGGACAAAAAGCGTTTACCGCCTACCTTGGCGAGGATAGAGCAACTTGGCAACAATACGATGCCGTTGCGTTAATTTTGCAAGGCCACGACAAAAAAGCATTTTTGGTCGACCAAGGACTGGACGATCCGTTCTACGCCGAGCAGTTATGCACCCAAAAACTCGAAACCGCCTGCCAGCAGATGCATATCGACGCGCAAATTCGCTACCACGCAGGGTATGACCACAGCTACTACTTCATCGCCAGCTGGATTGAAGATCACGTGCTCTATCATGCCAATCGCCTGAATGCGCGACCACCAGCTTAATCAGAGCCCTCAAAATTTGAGCCGTTACGATTGAACCAATCTTTTCTACAAAACAGACGTAGCGGCCAAATGAGAGCGGACTGTGAACAATAAACATGTGTTTATTTTATTGAATTACATCTCCAGCAAGCTTGAGCCCGAGGTGTTCAATTGCACGAGCACGGACTACATGAATTGACTCACCTGCTTTGATGCTTGAGCATATATTACTCATTCGTGAACGATCAATTGGTTAAATAGCAAATATGCCGATGGGCAATGCAAAAAAAATCCAAAAATTGTGCGTAATTTCATAAACCTTAACCTTTATACAATTAAGCCTCAAACTTTACCCTAGCTATTGGCGACTGCTATATAACGGATTGCTGACGCTCATTCGGGCATTAATAAGGCAGGGTTACTTTCGCTATTGGCCGATTTGAGCTGCTGCTCCCGCCCCAAAGCGAAAATTGTATTTAAAAGTTGATACTGAAATACGTCAAAGTAGATTCATTAAAATGTCTCGCGCCATAAGGCTGTTTTACATTTCGTACACATTACTTTTCTATTTGTCATCCCAGGATTTAGGCCACCAAAGTCAAATACATGAGTAGAGCCACATTTAAAACATGTCGCTTCTTCTTGGCAACCATGCAAAGCAATATATTCGTCCTTGGTTGGCAGCGCTTTCCAATCTTGTTTTGTCCAAGGTAAAAATCTGAATAAATATGTTGCTGCAGCAAAAAAAATTAAAAAACAAAACACAGAAATGACAATTGACATGAAATGCCTCGTTAGACAAAACCATAATTATTTTTAAAAGCTATGATTGTCCAATTTTAGCTAATGCTCAATGTATTAAACATCAGTTTTACTCGAAGGATGCATCTACTTTTTCATCCAAAATTTGCATAAAATTTGATAGATTGGATTTCTGCTTGACTGCTTCTGGCCCAGACTGTGTAAAAACGTGCCTTGTAGTTGTAGTGGCACACTGAATTTGGCCACCTGATTAGAGGTGTTATGCTCCACCTCGTAAGCAATTAGGTGACTCAATGAACAATAAAACCAGACCGACATTTAGTCCTGAATTTCGCCTCGAATGCGCCCAGCTTGTACTCGACAAAGGCTATTCCGTTCGACAAGCCGCTCAGGCAATGAACGTGGGTAAATCATCCATGGATAAATGGGTTCGGCAACTGCGTGAAGAACGTGCCGGCATGACCCCCAAGGCGACGCCGATGACGCCGGACCAACTCAGAATCCGAGAATTAGAAAAGCGTCTGAAGCAGGTCGAGCTTGAGAAAGAAATATTAAAAAAGGCTACCGCTCTCTTGATGTCGGACTAGCTGAACAATTTAAGATAATTGCTCAGCTCAAGCAGAGCTACGCAGTGGCACAGTTGTGCCGCGCGTTTGAAGTCCATCGTAGCAGCTTTAAGGCCTGGAAACGCAGCAAGCCAATCAGGCCAGAGCAGGTGCAACGCTTAAGCAAAGTACGCGAGTTGTTTAACGCCAGCAATGGCTCTGCGGGCTCGCGCAGTATTGCGACCATGGCCAGCGCACAAGGCGTCCAGATGAGTCGCTATCTGGCCGTTAAGTGCATGAAAACGCTTGGGTTTACGAGTTGCCAGCAGGCTAGTCATTCCTACAAAAAGACAGGACGCGAGCACATTGAAGTACCAAATTTGTTAGCGCGACAGTTTGCAGTGGCCAAACCCAATCAAGTCTGGTGTGGCGATGTGACGTACATTTGGGTCGGTCATCGCTGGGCGTATCTAGCGGTCGTAATGGATTTATTTGCCAGAAAACCAATTGGCTGGGCAATGTCACTCTCGCCCGATAGTGATTTAACCTGCAAGGCATTGAGTCATGCATTTGAATCCAGAGGTCGGCCTAAAGGGGTGATGTTCCATTCTGATCAAGGCAGTCATTACACCAGCGTCAAATTCAGGCAATTATTATGGCGCTGCCAAATTCAGCAAAGTATGAGTAGGCGGGGTAACTGTTGGGACAATAGCCCAATGGAGCGATTCTTCAGGAGCTTGAAAACGGAATGGGTGCCAGAGGTAGGTTACGGTTCATTCGCCCAAGCTGAGCGAGAAATATTGGATTACATGCTGGGCTACTACAGCCAGCTGAGGCCACATCACCATAACGGTGGTTTGGCGCCCAACGAAGCCGAGCGCAATTATTGGCTTGGCTATAACGATGTGGCCAAAATTAGTTGACCACTACACTGCGCTCTTGGGCACGAATGGAGTTCAACACCCGGCTCTGCAAGAGCCAACAAAGCGGGGTGTCCGATTTGTTATCGCGAAAAGCATTATTACAAATTGGGAGACATGCAAAAATTCGCCCTAAGCAAAGGTGGCCAGTGTTTATCTACCGAGTATCGCAACGTAAATTATCGACTGACCTTGCAGTGTCGGCGCGGACATGTTTGGTATGCCGTCACATCGCGAGTCTTGGGTGGGAGCTGGTGCCCAGAATGTGCCATTCTCGACAGAATTTACAAGCCCTGTAGCAAAGCCCGTCAAAAGTACGAACCGTCAGATCTGCATCGCCCTGATATAAGCTAATGTTGGCGTACGGAATCATTGGGCTGTTCAAAGTCCCCTTAAGTACCAGTACCAAATGCGTGCCAGAAACAAGCCCAAATGGCGCTCTGTCAGTATTTGCAGGATGCTTAAAATGTCCGCAAAGGCCGATGTGTCGATGCCGAAGTGTGAGAAACGAAAGGCAGCAAACCCGTGGATTGTTGCCTTAATCGTTTCAGTTTCATTGTCAAAACGGTTCAACCAAAGCGATATTCTGAATGTGAACGTGCGGTGAATAATTGGTTTAATCACCGTATTATGTGCGGATAATAAGTTGCCCTTGCGGTGAATGTGCTTCATAATTACCGCATGAATAGCGGCGAATATAAATATATCTGGCAGTCTCCCGACTGGCCAAATTGGCATTACGATCTAGCGGAATTAGCAAAACCGCTAGCTGAAGTTTGTCGTGCTCAAGGCATGTTACTTGGACGATTAAGTGACGTTGGCATGACTCTACGCGATCAGGCTAGCTTGCTGGTATTGACAGAAGATGTCCTTAAAACGAGTGAAATCGAAGGTGAACACTTTGATGTCTCAACTGTGCGCTCCTCGATTGCACGGCGTCTTGGCGTTGATATTGGTGCATTAGCACCCACAGACCGGCATGTCGAAGGTGTGGTCGAAATGGTGCTGGATGCGACGACTCGCAGTGCTGATGCCCTCACATTAGGTCGGTTGTTTGGCTGGCATGCAGCCCTGTTTCCGACTGGCTTTAGCGGAATGAGCCGCATCCGGATTGGCGAGTTTAGAGCGGATGAGGATGGCCCAATGCAAGTTGTCTCTGGTCCGATTGGCCGGCAGAAAGTGCACTATGAAGCACCTCCGGCAGAATACCTAACGCAGGAAATTGCGCACTTTTTGGATTGGCTAAATAGTCGTGATCTTAAAGATCATGCAATTTTAAAGGCAGGGATTGCACACTTGTGGTTTGTGACCCTACACCCGTTCGATGATGGAAACGGGCGGATTGCCCGCGCGGTGGGGGACTTACTGCTAGCGCGCGCGGATGGTAATACTCAGCGCTTTTATAGCCTTTCGGCACAAATCCAGCGAGAGCGAAGTGACTATTACGACATATTAGAAAAAACCCAAAAAGGCACGCTGGATATCACGCACTGGCTGAGTTGGTTTCTTAATACCTTGCTTCGAGCCATTGGGCACGCTCAGCTTACACTAGATGCGGTGCTAGCCAAGGCCAACTTCTGGCAGCGCTGGTCGGCTACGCCATTCAATGAGCGGCAAATCAAATTGCTCAATCGTTTACAGGACGGGTTTGACGGTAAACTGACTTCAAAAAAATGGGCTGCCATCGCCAAGTGCTCCACCGATACCGCGCTGAGAGACATCAATGAATTACTAAATTTGGGTGTGTTACATAAATCTGAATCTGGCGGGCGAAGCACTTCCTATGAACTTTCCGTTTGATTTAAGCAGTGTAATACCCACCTTTGGCCGAGACGTAAGACTCTCGGCCGAGTGCCTACGATGCTTTATATTTCAGTTTGCTCTGATATTTCGAGAGCATCATCAACTTCAATGCCAAGATAACGAATAGTGCTTTCCATCTTGGCGTGGCCAAGTAAGAGTTGAATCGCACGCAAGTTCTTTGTGCGTTTGTAGATGAGCGTGACTTTGGTTCTTCGCATTGTACCCCCTATGTCAGACTAGTTGTCGCCTCTGAATTTTCATTGGTTTGAAAAAACAGAGGCTTCAACATGCAAAAAATCACGTATTCTGACGACTTTAAACAGCAGGCGCTGAGCAAAGTTTACCAACGCCAAGGTCGTACGATTGAGTCGGTTGCTCAGGAACTCAATCTTGCTAAATCAACACTCAAGGGCTGGATGGCTGCCGCTAAAAAAACACAAATTCCAACGTCGATAGAACGCGCGAAACGACCTGAAGATTGGTCGATTGAGGAACGCCTTTTGGCTCTGCAACAGAGTCATAGCCTGCCTGAAATTGAGCTCAATGCGTGGTGCCGTCAGCAGGGTTTATTTCCTCATCATTTGAGTCAGTGGCGCGCTGATTTTTGTGTTCCGCCGGCCATTAAAAACAGTAAAGCCGACGCTCAGGCGATGCGCGAACTGAAGAAAGCCAATCAACAATTGCAGCGTGAATTAAACCGCAAAGATAAGGCATTGGCGGAGGCTGCTGCGCTGCTGATTTTGCAAAAAAAGTTCAATGCCTACCTGGAGGGCGCGGACGAATGACCGCGCTGGCCGAGCGCCTGCTGTGCCTTGATTTACTGCAAGATGCCGTTGCGGCAGGGGCTAGACAGGCTTTGGCTTGCGCGATTATTGGCTTCAATGTCCGCACGATTCAGCGCTGGACAGACGGTGGTACGGTGACGATCGATCAGCGCCCATTGCAGCAGACGGTGCCTGCCCACAAGTTGACTTTAGCCGAGCGAGCGACTGTTTTAGCGGTGGCTAATTCAGCCGAATTTGCGCACTTAGCGCCGAGCCAGATCGTACCCAGACTGGCCGACCAAAATCGGTATATTGCTTCCGAATCAACGTTTTATCGGGTACTGCGCGCAGCGGATCAACTCCAACATCGTCGCGCCGAGCGTCCGGCGCAAGTGCGCAGTAAACCGAAGGCCTTGTGCGCCATCGCACCGAATCAATTGTATAGCTGGGACATTACTTATTTGGCGAGCACGATTCAGGGTGTAGTGGCACACTGAATTTTGACCAGCGATGCGCGTTGAATTCTAACCAGGCGTTAGCGTCATCCACGGCATGGATGACTGGTTTTAGCGTACTGCTTTTCTCCTCTTTTTTACAAGCTTTAAAATAATTCGTCGGCGCTGCTTGGCTGCTCTTTTTGTCGCTCTCTTTCCTGTATTTTAAGTTTGGCACTGGCGCTACTTTGCTTAAAGCGCCATGACTCATTACCTGTTTCGATGATATGGCAATGGTGCGTCAGCCGATCCAGTAAGGCCGTGGTGAGCTTAGCGTTGCCGAACACATTAGGCCACTCCGCAAAGGTCAAATTGGTGGTGATGATCACGCTGGTGCGCTCATACAATTTGCTCAGCAAATGAAACAGCAGCGCACCGCCCGCTTGTGAGAAAGGTAAATAGCCCAATTCATCCAGAATCACCACGTCCATATGCATCAGGCTATACGCCAATTTACCTTGCCTACCTGCAGCCTTTTCTTGCTCAAGTCGGTTGACCAATTCCAGCGTGGAATGGAACCGTACCCGTAATTCTTGTTGTTGGATGCCTGTGATGCCTAGCGCCGTCGCCAGATGCGTTTTGCCCGTTCCTGTACCGCCAATCAATACGATGTTATGGGCTGCTGCGGCGTATTGACCTTGGGCGAGCTCACGAATTAAGCTTTCATCAACTTTGGATTGGCTAAAGTCAAAGCCCGCCAAGTCACGATGATGTGGGAAGCGAGCGGCTTGCATTTGATAGCTAATCGAGCGCACATGCCGATCGGCATGTTCGGCGCGAATCATCTGCCGCAGATAAGCATCAAGGGTATTGGCCTCATGGCTAGGGCTGGATTGGCGTATGTCGGTATACGTCGATGCCATGCCGTGGAGCTTCAGCTGTTTTAGTTCAGTGTGGATGTCGAGCTCCATGCTACACCTCGCTATTTTGGTGCAGCTGATCGTAACGCCCACTATCCGCAAGCGGCGGGTCTTTCAGTTGCAACGCCGTTTCTAATGTCGCTAGCTGTGGCGCTTCGTGTAACCGCGTCAGTACATTGAGAACATGCTCGGCACTGACTTGCCCCGTTTCCAGCATTAACTCAACGGCCACTTGCAACGTAGTGAGGCCATGCCGAGGAATACAGCCAAGCACTTTGGCCATGACTCGATCACCGCCGTCATGTCGCAACAAGCGCTGTTGCAATTGTTGCAAATAGTCAGGCATTTCGCTGAATGGCGCGCCATTGCGCAATGCGCCTGGCTTCTTCTCAACCAAAGGAACGTAATGTTGCCAGTCATAAAAGATGCGGCTGCGATCAAAGCTACGCGGATGCTGTGTCACTGGATCTTGATCGGCATAGATGACGATGTGCGTTGGATAGAGTCGAATACTCACCATTTGATTGGCTAAATGGCACGGCACTGAATAGCGATTGCGCTGAAAGGTGATCAAACAGGTACTCGAAACCCGCGCTAAGATTTCGGTATAACCATCAAACGCACCTGGAAACGGCATCATCTGCACTTGTTCGTCTTGCAGCAACTCAGCCAAAGTGAGTTCTGGATAGTCGGGGTGATGCATCTCTTGCCATGCGGCGCGACAGCGCTCGGCGAGCCAGAGATTGAGCTCATCAAAGTTGGCGAACTGTACTTGCTGTGCCGCCTGCCAAATTTGCCGCCGCCGATCTTGCACGTTCTTCTCAACAATGCCTTTCTCCCAACCGGAAGCGACATTGCAGAAATCGGGATCAAACAAATAATGCGCCGTCATGGCATGAAAGCGCGCATTCACGACCCTTGATTTGCCTGGCAAGACTTTATCCACGGCGGTCTTCATGTTGTCGTAGATGCCGCGAGTCGGCACACCGCCCAGCATTTGAAACGCACGAGTATGTGCATCAAACAACATCTCGTGACTTTGGGTCGGATAGGCCAACAAGGCAAATGCACGACTAGCGCACAGTTTCAGATGCGCCAACAACACCTTGCGATGAATGCCGCCAATCAGCAGCGATTCCTCGCTCCAGTCGAATTGAAACGCTTCACCCAGTGCAAACTTGAGCGGTACAAAAGCGGATTTCAACGAGGGCCCCATGGTTTCTAAACGCCACTGGCGAATAAATGCGGTGACGCAGGAATAATCGCCATCAAAGCCAGCGAGAACGAGTTCTTGGAACAAGACTCTGGCCGTGCGACGGTCGCGTTTCGGGCGATGCAAATCGGTTTGTAATGCCTTGATGAGCTGCGCGTGAAACGCGCGTGAGTTTGGTATTAACGGACTTGCGTTGATAACGGGGTTCAGTGCTGGACTCGGTACGAATCCATTTCTTGACGGTATTACGAGTGAGTGAAGTGCGTCGTGCAATCTCACTAATGGAGAGCCGATCGCGGAAATACATGCGGCGGACTTTAGCAAATGTGGCCATGGTAATCACCTTCAATTTCCTAGCTCGTTGAACGAGTTTGGAGATTAGTTACCCTGGTCAAAATTCACTGCGCAAGATGGCGTTTTGCTGGTTAATATTCAATGCGCCTCAACAGCTATTTTTGATTGGTTTAAACAAGAGAATCAAGAACTGCGATATAAAATAGCTCAAGACTTTACCATTAAAAAATTCACAGAACAGACGCAATCAATTTTTTATACACTGCAACCGATATCGTTCTGCAATCATGATGATCTCTTGGCATACATGGATAGCAGAAGTTTGAGCTTGGATGAGAAGAAACACTGGCTAGATGGTGTTAAGAAACTATACCACCAACAGCAATACCGAAAAAATCTCAAGGGTAAGAAACAGTACAACTTCATTCTTCCTGAGTCCACAATTGCCAAGCTTGATGGACTAGCTATTCAGTACTCACTAAGCAGAGCTGAAATTATTGAGCTTTTAATAAAAATGGAAGCTACGAAACCGACCCATCTTCCTGAGCGACTTAGGTACGTAATGCAAATGACCTTGTGAGTAGCGGGACAAGGCCACTTGATCCCTATAGCCTTTACTTTCCCGAGCGCCAAATGTCCAAGATAAGCCAATAACAACTTATTGAAGCCAAAATCAAGTGGTACACTCGATGGTACACCACAAATAACAGTCAATAAAAAAACCCTGATAAATCAGGGCTTTAGCTTTAATTCTTGGCGGAGAGAGGGGGATTCGAACCCCCGACAGGGATTAACCTGTGGCCGCTTTCCAGGCGACTAACTTAAACCACTCATACATCTCTCCGCAAGAGAGGCCGAATCATACCGAACCCATCCCTTGCTGGCAAGCGCGGCGCGGGATTAATTCAAATCCAGCGCTCGCTGCTGCCCATTTTAAATCACACTTCAGCGACTGGGATTTTGCCAATTTTGGCTTGCCACTCTTTTGGTGCTGTTGCATGCACCGATGTGCCATTCGAATCCACAGCGACCGTGACGGGCATATCGACGACATCAAACTCGTAAATCCCTTCCATCCCCAAATCAGCAAAGCCCACTACACGGCTGGCTTTGATCGCTTTTGACACCAAGTATGCAGCACCGCCAACGGCCATCAAATACACTGATTGGTGTTTTTTGATCGCATCAATCCCTGCTGGGCCGCGCTCGGCTTTACCAATCATGCCCAGTAAGCCAGTTTCTGCGAGTACTTGCTCGGTAAATTTATCCATGCGTGTGGCGGTGGTTGGGCCGGCGGGTCCGATGATTTCATCGCGCACGGCATCAACTGGGCCAACGTAATAAATAAAGCGCCCAGCAAAATCAACCGGCAGTTTTTCGCCTTTATTGAGCATATCGACCATGCGCTTATGCGCTGCGTCGCGCCCGGTCAGCATTTTGCCGTTAAGTAACAGCGTTTGGCCGGGTTTCCATGTCGCCACTTCTTCGCGCGTAACCGAGTTCAAATCCACTCGGGTGGCGGCGCTGGACGGCGTCCACGTTACATCGGGCCAATCTTCCAATTTAGGCTCTTCCAATACCGCAGGGCCTGAGCCATCAAGCGTAAAGTGCACATGGCGCGTTGCCGCACAGTTAGGAATCATCGCCACTGGCAAGCTAGCGGCATGCGTTGGGTAGTCTTTAATTTTCACGTCCAGCACCGTGGCCAAACCGCCCAAACCTTGCGCGCCAATGCCTAGCGCGTTAACTTTTTCGTACAGCTCAACACGTAGCTCTTCAACGCGGTTTTGCGGACCACGAGCGATCAATTCGTGAATGTCGATTTCTTCCATCAACGCTTCTTTGGCCATCACCATGGCTTTTTCGGCTGTGCCGCCAATGCCAATCCCCAACATGCCTGGTGGACACCAGCCTGCGCCCATTAATGGCACAGTTTTCAACACCCAATCGACGATCGAATCGGAAGGATTAAGCATGACAAATTTGGTTTTGTTTTCAGAGCCGCCGCCCTTGGCTGCGATATCAATCTCCACCGTACAGCCCGGCACGATTTCATAGTGAATCACGGCTGGCGTATTGTCCTTGGTGTTTTTACGTAAGCCTGCCGGATCCATCAAAATCGACGCGCGCAATTTATTGTCGGGATGCAAGTAAGCACGGCGTACGCCTTCGTTAATCATGTCCGTCACGCCCATCGTCGCGCCATCCCACTGCACGTCCATCCCAACGCGAACGAACACCGTCACAATGCCGGTATCTTGGCAAATGGGGCGATGACCTTCGGCACACATGCGACTATTGGTTAGGATTTGCGCGATCGCATCTTTAGCAGCAGGGCTTTCTTCTAATTCATAAGCCCGACCTAAAGCTTGGATATAATCCTTAGGGTGGTAGTAACTAATGTATTGCAAGCTATCGGCAATGCTGGTGATGAGATCGTCTTGGCGAATCTTACTCATTATATGCTCCGTAGGGTCCAGTTTTACGCCCAAATTGTAGCGTATCCTGCGGCACTACCGATCATCGGTCTGCTAGATATTTCACCTACATCGTTAAAATTAATTTTTAGAGTTCAAGATGCCAACGATCGCCCACTACCTTGCGCAACAACCAGTGTTTAACCCTGCGGGATTACTACCTTTTTATTTCGGCTTAAATCAGCTGGGCTGGGTTGAGCCGGAAATCGCATCGATATTATGTAGTCAGACTCAAGACTGGAAAATCAGTCAGCAAACACTCTACCTTGACAGCCCGCAGCCCGCACAAGCCATGTACCAAGCAGCCAAAATACTGCAACAACAAGGCTTAATCCAAGGTTGGCGTAATGAACAATACGGGGTTTACGCCCCGATTTTGAATAATGCAGCCGATTTTACTCAGCCCTTATGGGCATTAGAGCGCGCCGCTTTTCGCCGCTTTGGCCTACTCAGCCGCGCAGTGCACATCAATGGCTACTACCCCGATGGCAGCTTATGCATTGCAAGGCGTGCCAAAACCAAGAGTATTGACCCAGACAGATTAGACAATATGGCCGCTGGCGGCATACCCCTTGGCGAAGAGCCTAAGGACTGTGCGATACGTGAATTATTTGAAGAAGCGGGTTTTAATGCTCAATTAAGCAATACGCTGGTGTTGCAAGAAACTATCCTTATGCAACGCAACGAAATCGATGGCACCCACCGCGAACTACTGTATTGCTTTGATTTAGCGTTGCCGACCGATTTTACACCGAACAATCAAGACGGCGAAGTCGCCGCTTTTTATCGTATGTCGCCAGAGCAAGCGACAAACAAACTTCAGCAAATGACTTGGGATGCAGGCGTGGTGACCGCTCGATTTTTACAGCGGCAGCAATTTTAGTGTTTGTGATTGAAATAAAACCCTAGTTCAACGCTAATACCTAATTAGCGTGTCGCGTAATTAACGCAAAACCAATCTAGCCACCCATTTATTAATTCAAAAACAAAAATTTAAGGCAAGATAGCTAAAAAATAAAAATCAGCCAATTAATTCAAAAATTATATATAAAAAAATTTTCTCCTTCCGCGAAACAGCATAAAAACGTTAACAAATAGAACGACAGGAATATAAACCATGTCTATTTATGCCACCTATTCCAAGCTAGCTTTGGTTTCATTGATATGGGGAGGCACCTTTGTTGCCGGTCGCTATCTATCTGCAGATGTGCCCCCATTATTATCAGCTTGCCTGCGATTTTTCTTAGCAAGTATGACATTAATCATCATCATTAGCATCAAAAACAATTTAATTATTGAACTATCAAAATCACAAATACTTAGATTAATTACACTTGGATTCTTCGGTGTATTTTCGTATAACATTTTCTTTTTTTATGGATTGCACTATACCGATGCTTCACGAGCCTCTCTGATTGTTGCCCTCAATCCGGCATTAATTGCGTTAACCGCCTTTTTTATTGAAAAAGAAAAAATATCTCGAATCAATCTGATAGGAATCATAGGCTGTGTAGTTGGCGCGATAACAGTTATTCTCAGCAAAAGCACCATTTCTAATTCAAACAGCGAACTATGGAAAGGCGACTTACTCATTTTGGGCTGTGTAATCAGTTGGGTAATCTATACGGTATTTGCAAAAAAAATAGTTTTGGAAATTGGCCCAATTCATACCGTGACTTATTCTGTGGTTGCAGGTACGGGCATGTTATTTATGGCGCTTATTTTCCAAGACGGAGATACCATTTCAGCCATGACCTTAATCACGCAAAAACAAATATTGAGTCTGGTCTATCTTGGCGTCATTGGATCGGCTATAGCTTATATTTTGTATTACGACGGAATACAAAGCATTGGCGCTACAAAAGCCGGCGGATTTATTGCGCTCAATCCGCTATCTGCGGTAATCCTTAGTTTTTTGATTCTGGGTGAAAACTTAAGTATTTCCATGTTGCTCGGCGGCATCATCGCCATTACAGGCATCTATTTTTGTAATAAATAACGTATTCAATTAGCACGGGAAAAGTGATTCCTACAATCATCCCATTTCAATAAAAACCATAAATTGCGGCCAGAACATCAGACTTTAAAGGCGTTTAAAAATTCGACATGCTCGGTGGCGTTAGCTCGGCAGGCAGGTGTGGCGCTTTGGCTAGCCAGTTCACTAAAGCAGCGCTACTCATGGGTTCGGCAATCAAATAACCTTGCACTTCGTCACACCCCATCACCGCCAGTGCTTGCCAGATCGCAACGGTTTCCACGCCTTCGGCGACGACTTTTAGCCCCAAGATATGGCCGATTTCAATCATGGAACGAACAATAGAGACGCTTTCAAAGGTGCTATTCATCGACATCACAAACACTTGGTCGATTTTTAATTCATTGACTGGCATTTTGGCCAAATAAGCAAAAGACGAATAACCGGTACCAAAATCATCAATCGATAAGCGCACGCCGAGGGCACGTAGGCGAGCAAGATTTTGTAACATCACGTCGGGCTTATGCATCACACCGGTTTCAGTGATTTCAAGACAAAGATTCGCCGCGTCGCCCGCCTTAATCAGCTGCGCTTCGACAAAATCGACAAATTGTACATCCTCGACATCACTCACCCCCACATTCACTGAAATCAGTAAGCGCAGTCCGGTTTGCTGCCAAGCGACTTGCTGACGCAATACTTCGTGCAGCACCCATTCAGTAATGCCGCGTAATTTACCGGTTTTTTCCGCAAATGGAATAAACAGCCCTGGAGAAATCCAACCACGACTCGGATGCTGCCACCGCACCAAAGCCTCAGCGGCATTCACCTGCCCAGTGGCCACATTAATTTTGGGCTGGTAATACACCACTAAATGATTCTCTTGCAAGGCTTCGCGCAAATCACCCAACAGCGTAAATTGACTTAAACGATTTTCTTCTCGCGAAGGATCATATAAAACACTGCCTTCTCGGTTTAACTTGGCAAAAAACATCGCCACTTCAGCATGACGCAACAAGCCCTCGGTGGTATTGGCATGCTGTGGAAAGATGGCGATACCCGAGCGGATCGCAATATGAATTTTTTGTTCACCCAATAACAGCGACGCCGATAAGGATTCTTCTATTTGCCGCATTTGCGGCTGAACTTGCGATTCATTCTCAGCCGAGAGCAATAAAGCAAACACATTGCCCGACACTCGACCGACCAACCGAACTGGGTTAGCTTGCAGCAAAGAAAATCGATCCGCGATAATGCATAAAGCACGGTCACCCGCTTCAAAACCAAACGCATCATTCACATAACGAAAATCAGCCAAATCAATCATCGCCACCGCCAGCCACAATGGATTTTTACTCAGCGCCACGGTTAAGGCTTCAGCAAACTTCACGCGATTGGGCAAGCCGGTTAATCGATCGGTAAATGCTAACTGGCGTAATAAATGCTCGCGCGCCGAAATCGCGTCGCCCATGGCATTAAACGCCGACGCCAAGCTACCTAATTCATCATGCCGATGAATTGGCATGCGGACATCAAATTCACCCGCAGCAAAACGGCGCACCGCCAAAGAAAACCGCCGTAATGGTGCGGTCATTTTATTCGCCAAAATAGATGCCACGCCTGCACCCATTAAAAACAACAATAAACAACACAAAGCAGCCTGAACTTTAAGCTGACTTTGCTGCGCCAATACCGATTCCATCGAGATATCAGCCGCTAAAACATAAAAACCGCCGCCCTTGCGTGGCAGCGCCATGGCGATGGAGCGAAAAACGCCATATTCATCCCTCACCTCGCCAAAATAAGTTTTTCCACTGTCTAACGCGGCCTTAAATCGCAGCTCCTGATCGGCATACGGTTGCAAATAATGCCCATAGCGCCCCTCTTTCACCTCAGATGGACTGGCACTGTCGGCCAAATAACGCACCTGACCTTGTTCCATCGCCAATACATATAAATAGCGCACGCCAACTTGCTCGGCATAGCGATTTAACTGCAGTACATTGCGCTCATAATCGGCACTAGAAACCGATTTTCCACTAAGGGCACGATCTAGATAATCTTCGGGTAAAACAAAGGGAATCGCTCGCGCTGCAGACAATAAACGACCATCAAGCTCGGCAATTAAGGCCGTATTTAAAAATACATACAGCGCCGCAGACAAAGCCATTGAAATTAACAAATTCAGCAACAGCAAAACCAATAGAACTTTGGTTCTTGCTCCCCTAAATTGATTAATTAATCTTGTGCGAAAGTCCAAAATGGCGCCTCAAACTCAATTTACATTCATCGAGTTTAAGTAATAGACCGATTTGCTGCGGCGCGCAAAGAAAGTTACGTGAAATCTAACCAATCAACCACTTTCTTCTAGCTTTCGATTTGCCTAGGTTTTCTACTGGGTTTGCCTGTAAACCAATGGTATCCAAAGCCGCCCATTGTGGCGTTACTTGGCACCTAAACAGCACATCACGGCGAAAGGCATGAACTTCAAGCGAGCGCACCGGCAAGTCAGCGCCTTGCGCGGCAGTAGCCAGCATGGCGTCAAATTGACTGGCGTTCACTCGCAAGCCATCAATCGCCACCAGCACGTCCCCCGCCGCCAAGCCCGCTTGTTCTGCGGCACCGGCCGTCATCACATTGAGCAACTTCACCCCCATCGCATCACTTGCCGTCTTAGCACATAGACTCAACTTGGGCGCGGCCGGTTGTGCTAGCCACCCACCCCGATCTTGCGCAGAATCAGCCGCCCTTTGTTGCCAGACAATATCTAAATCGGCGAGCAATGCTTGCAATGGCAGCGGCGCAGTTGAGCGTAAGCCCAGTTCAAATAAATCTGACAAATCAACACCGGTTACCCGTTGGGCCAAAGCTTCCCACTCGGTTTCGGCAATCCCGCGGCCAGCGGTCTCGAAGGTCATGCCATACTCTTGCCACAATGCACGCATCACATCATCCAACGATTTTTGCTGTTGGGTAGCTTGGCGGATGGTTAAATCTAGGCACAGTGCAAACAGCGCGCCTTTGGTGTAATAACTCACTAGCGCATTGGGGCTGTTTTCATCTGGTCGATAATACTTAATCCAGGTATCAAAGCTGGCGTCTTCTAGATTCTGCACTAGACGGCCATACCCCCGCTCAACACTGCTTATGGTTTGCGACAATAAGTCCAAATAGGCCTGCTCTGTAATCACCCCAGCGCGCAGCAAACATAAATCATCGTAATACGAGGTAACACCCTCAAACGCCCACAATAGCCGCGAATAATTCTCTTGGCTTAAGTCATACGGCGCATAAGCGGCGGGTTTAATGCGCTTCACATTCCAGCTATGAAAATATTCATGGCTGCATAAGCCCAAAAATTGCCGATAGCCCGATTTAACCTCTACCTCATGCGCCCTAGGCAGGTCACTGCGATTGCAAATTAAAGCCGTCGATGCGCGATGCTCTAAACCGCCGTAGCCTTCGCCCACCGCCAGAGTCAGAAATAAATAATCTTTAAATGGCGCTGGACTACCGAAAAATTGAATTTGATACTCGCAGATTTTTTGTAAATCTTGCGCCAAGCGCGGTAAATCGGCTTGATGTCGCCCCGCAATCACCATGCGATGCGGCACCCCTGCCGCAATAAATTCGACTTGAGAAAAATCACTCATTTCAACCGGATGATCAATCAGATCATCATAGTTTTGCGCCAGATACTGACCAAAACCAGCAGCATCGACCTGCTGCGCAGGCAGACTGGTTGCCACTTTCCAAGCGCTGTTCTGGCTCGGAACAATCGTTAAGCTGCAGGATTGATCTTCTTGCCCTGCCACAGCTAAGAAAACGCTAGTGCCATTAAAAAAGCCGCGTTCATGATCCAAATACGCACCACGTACCGATAAATCAAAGGCATACACTTGATACGTCACCCGCAACGGCGCTGTAACCACAGCCGCCTGCCAGCTCGATTTGTCCAACTTCGTTAGCGGCACGCGAACACCGGCCGACTCGGCTGCAATACTGACGATATGTTTGGCAAATTCACGCAGCAAATAACTACCCGGAATCCAGCTTGGCAAATGCACGATCTGCCCTGCCGCATCAGGCTGCTCAATCGTTAGTTCAACCGCAAACAAATGCGCGGCGTTAGAGTGGGGGGTAATTTTGTATTGGATGCTCATGATTAATAGCGACCTCAAAATGGGTGTTGCGTCTTTTATTCAAGCCAATCGTTCAATGCGGCTCGCATTGAACGGCCTAGCTAGTCACGATTTCTTGAAACAACAGACCTTTGCAAAAAAAAATGATCGCCAAGTGTTACCTGGCGATCAATCACTTTAAATCAGTTTGTGGGCTGGCGCGGTCATTTACCGCGCCAGCACTACCAAGATTACTCTCGACGCCAGCCAGTGCCTTGCGCCGTATCTTCCAGCACAATCCCAGCCGCGGCCAATTCATCCCGAATTCGATCCGATTCGGCCCAATTTTTGGCCGCCCGCGCCGCTTTACGCGCCGCGATTGCCGCTTCGATTTGCTCCGCTTGCCAAATACTATCGCTGCTACCCGCTTGCAAATACGCTTCTGGATCGCGCTGCAATAAACCCAGCACATTGGCCAACGCTTTTAACAAACTCGCCGCAGCAATACCTTGCTCAGTAGCGCCGTGTTTATTGGCTTGCAAGGCCAATTCAAACAACACCGCCACCGCTTCGGTGGTGGCAAAATCATCATCCATCGCCGCTTTAAAACGCGCCGCCATCGGGTGTGACCAATCAATGGATACGGTTTGAGCAGGGATCGACTTTAGCGTGGTGTATAAACGCGTTAAGGCATTTTTAGCATCGTCTAAATGCGCGTCGCTGTAATTGAGTGGGCTGCGATAATGCGCGCGCAAAATAAAGAAGCGCAAAACTTCAGCGTCGTATTGCGCCAAAACGTCACGAATAATGAAAAAATTACCAAGGCTTTTCGACATTTTTTCATTATCAACATTGATAAATCCATTATGCAGCCAGTAATTAACATAAGGATGGCCGTGCGCACCCTCCGATTGGGCGATTTCATTTTCATGATGCGGAAACTGTAAATCCTCACCACCGCCATGAATATCAAACTGCTCGCCCAAATGGTGGCAGCTCATTGCCGAGCATTCAATATGCCAACCGGGCCGACCGCTACCCCACGGTGAAGCCCACTTCACTTCCTTAGGTTCTTCAGCTTTAGCGCTTTTCCACAACACAAAATCCGCTGGATCTTGCTTATTTTCGTCAATATCGACGCGCTCACCGGCACGCTGATCATCTAAATTTTTACGCGATAATTTGCCGTAACCTTGAAATTTGCGCACCGAATAATACACATCGCCATTGGGCGCTGAATACGCCAAACCACGATCAAACAACTGGCCAATAATCGACTGCATGCCATGAATATGCTCAGTGGCACGGGGCTCATGATCTGGGCGAATAATCCCCAGCGCAGCAAAGTCTTCATTCATCGCGGCAATAAAGCGCTCGGTGAGCGCATGAATCGACTCGCCATTTTCTGCGGCACGGCGAATGATTTTGTCATCAATATCGGTGATATTACGCACATAATTCACTTGGTAACCCGACTCACGAAACCAACGCGTGATAACGTCAAACACCACCACCATCCGCGCATGGCCAATATGGCAATAATCGTAAACCGTCATCCCGCAAACATACATGTTCACAATGCCGGGCGTCATCGGTTTAAATTCCTGCTTCTCGCGGGCCAAGGTATTGTACAAAGTGATCATAAAGGGCTCGTAATTGGATTTAGTCCGTCATTCTACCAAAGCTACCGAGTACGCCCAACGCTGTTTACTGAAAAATTCAAACTTCACCTGCGCTTTAACGTGATGCGATCAATTACTTACACGCATCACCTTACGCCAGCGTCGATGTGTACCAGCTCGACTTAATATGTCAGCCAAACCATCAATAAGGTAGCGCCAGCAACCCGAGCTCGGCACATTGATTGGCGCTTTTACGCCAACAAAAACGAAATTATTCAAGATATTTTCGCCCACCGTAGCCCGAAACCCCGAGCAAGAGTCGAACTAGACCGTAACAAGTCCACACCACAGCTCGGCGTAAATAACTGGCTTGATGTATATGCTCGGGCAAAATAAGCAGCGCATCACGCTGCAAACGGTATTGCAAATCAGCCCGCAGCTGCTGCGCGAAAGACGCATTCTCAACAATAAGATTCGCCTCTCGCGCCAGCAATAAACTAAATGGATCAATATTGCTTGACCCCACGGTGGCCCAGACCTGATCAATCACCGCCACTTTGGCATGCATAAACCCGCTTTTATATTGATAAATCTCGACGCCGGCGTGCAATAAATCACGGTAATACGCCCAGCTGGCGTATTGCAGCAAGGCATGATCACGCTCGTCTTGTAGCAACAGCACCACCTTCACGCCGCGCTTAGCAGCGCGCATCAAAGCTTGGCGTAAACGCAGACCGGGTAAGAAATAAGCGTTGGCGATTATGATTTCTGATTGCGCCGCTTCAATCGCTTGCAAATAAGCTTTTTCAATTGCATGCCGATTGCGCGCATTATCTCGCACCACCAGGCGCGCTTTAGCATCCCCTGCTACCGTCGGCAATGGCCACTGTATACGAGCAAAAATTGATTTTTTAAATTGCATCCACGCGGTGTACTGCCACTCACGCAGCAAGGCCTGCTCAATCTCCAGCACCACCGGCCCTTTGACGGCAACGGCATAATCGTAGCGCGGCGCCATGCCGGGACCATCATCGTCGCTAATGATATTGATGCCGCCGATAAACGCCAGCTGGCCATCAAAACAAGACAATTTGCGATGCAAGCGCCGTAAACGTGAGCGCTTAAGCGCGAAACGACTCACCTCGGGGCGAAAAAACAAAACTTGCACCCCTGCGTCCTGCATCTCTTGGCGCAGCGAGGCCGGAAAAGCATAAGCGCCAAAGCCATCAAGCAATAAGCCGACTCGAACGCCGCGTTGGGCGGCGCGCATCAACGCGCGGGCCACCGCAAAGCCGATGTCATCGCTCGCAAAAATATACGTTTCAAGGCGAATTTCAAACTGAGCCGCATCAATCGCTGACAGCAGCGCAGGGAAAAACTCTAAGCCATCACGCAATAAAGTCAGCTGATGTCCGTCCAAGTAATGCGTCATACCTTTGGAGCACCAGCCAGAGATAATGTGGCCAATAAAGGCGCGTGGTCCGACAAACTGCGCCACGGCGCGCCTTGCAAAACCTCGGCCGACTCAATACTAAAACCACGGGTATAGATACGATCTAAAGAGAAAAACGGCATTCTGGCCGGAAAACTGCGCGCATGCGCGCCATGCAAAGACTGAAAAACTTCGTCCATGCCCAATTCAGATTGCAGCACTTGGCTGACTTCACCGCGCCAATCGTTAAAATCCCCCGCCAGCACCAGCGGCGCGTCTTGCGGCACTTGCTCAGCAATGGCGCGAATCATCAATTGCAATTGCTTACGCCGATCCGAGGCACGTAAATTCAGATGCACACAAAAAGCATGCAAAGACTGCGTCCAATGCGGTAAATCCAGCTGACAATACAACAAACCCCGTTGCTCAAACCGGTGCAAAGTTAAATCGTGATTACTGCGATGCAAAATTGGAAACCGCGATAACAAAGCATTGCCGTGATGCCCGAGTAAATAATGGGCATTACTACCGTAAGCAGAAAATAGCGCATCGCCAGCCAAATACACGTGCTGGGCATCCAGCGGCCAAGTATGGATTTTTTTGGCTAAATCATGGTGCAGACCCTGTACTTCCTGCAAAAAAACAATATCCGGATCAAGCGCTTTTAAAGCATGACGCACGCCATGCAATACAAAATTCTGGTTGAGCGGTGACATGCCTTTATGAATATTGTAAGAAGCAACTCGCAATATATTTTTGCTTTTTAATGGCATAGCGGCATACTCCTCAAAATCCCAATGTCAACACTGAATCGAGCAAGCTTAGCACAGCCTTAGACGCGACAACGGGTTTGCTGCTCATCATTGTCAGCAAAAATAAAAGGGCCATCGGCCCTTTTATTATTAGTACTGCATCCAGCCTTAACTTATTTCAAGGATGCATCTGCTTGAGCCTGCAAGATGCCACATAACAAACGGCTTAGCGCCGGATAAAACGCCACTTGAGTTACGATCGTTTGGCATTTTTGGCTAAATTCTGGCACCCAGCGTAGCAAAGACGCCACCATGTCTTGCTCGTCCAGCGCTTTGCCGGTCATCGCTAGCCAAGACAACAACTCAAGCTGAATCGCCAAATGATCGGCCGCTTCAGGATAGTTGCTATCTAAGCCTAGGGCGTAGCGCTCTAGCTTTTCACGCATGGCTTTTTCTTCTGGACCAAACAGCGTTTTATGCTCGCCCAAATAGCAAGACGCATACGGCAAAGCACTACTTTTAACGTCTAACAAAAAACACATGGTGTAATCGGCCGCCAATTCAAGTTGGGCATCGGGCAGATCACGTAAAGCATTGATCGCGCCTTGCATATCCTGAACTTCAGCGGCAAATCCAGCTTGCGCCAATACCTCAAATAACGGCTCAGCAGCACCGGAAAACCAAGTCTGTAGCTGTGCCTCGCTCAATTCTCGCGCATAGAGCGTCGCAAACCAAGCGTATAAAGCCGCGCGTTGATCGGCTGGCGCCGCTTCTGTTGGCTCCGGTGTTACTGTGCTGGCATTCATTTAGGCATCACCTCAGTTGGGCCACCAAACGCAGTCACTGCGGGGGCTTTTCCTTTGTATTTTTCAACTTCAACCACGCAAGTATTGGCACTAATGGCCTGCGCCAAGCTCGACGTACCAATGTCTTGCGTCATGGTATTGGGGTCACCATAGGTATCGAGTGCACCGATTTCTGGCCCAGTTGGACCATACCAAGCGCCCTCTTGCAAACGCACCACGCCTTTGGGGAAATCACTAGAAACATGCGCGCCAACCAAGGCTTGACCACGATCATTAAACACCCGAACCAAATCGCCGTGTTTAATACCACGTTGTCGCGCGTCCTCTGGACTCATAAACAAAGGCTCGCGCCCTTGAATCGCATACGTTGCCCGCATCGGTTCCGAGTCACACATTTGCGAATGCAAGCGTTTGTCCGGGTGAACCGATTGCATCCACAACGGGAAGCGTTTTGAATTCGGACCGCCGTGTGAGCGCTCGCTTTTTTCCATCCACACCGGATGCCCCGGGCAATCGGCGTAATTATAGCTAGCGATTTTCCGGCTAAAGATTTCAATAAAGCCCGATGGCGTTCCCAAGGCGTTGATTTCCGCGTCTTCACGGAAATCGGCATGGCGCACCCATGGTTTGCCCGCAGGGAATAACACAAAGCCTTTGGCCCAGAATTCTTTAAATGGCGGCATTGGGAATTTACTGCCGTTTTCCTTGCGACAATTTTCGTACAAGAATTCCAACCACTGCATTTCATCCATATTGCGGCTGTATTCTTTGTCGCGGCCAAAGCGCTGCGTTAAGCCACGGAAAATCTCAAAGTCAGTTTTAGAGCTAAACAGTGGATCAACCAGTTTTTGCATCGCAATCACACCACGACCACTGTACGAACCATACGCGTCAATGTCGTTACGCTCGAACTGCGTACACGCTGGCAAGACGATATCGGCAAAGCGGCAGGTTGCCGTCCACGTGTAATCCACCGCCACCACCGTTTCAAGGCGATGGAAGGCTTTTTTCATCTTGTTACGGTCTTGCTGACGATGCCATTGATTGCAACCGCTATAAATCGCCATTTTGTACGGCGGCAATTTAACTTTCTGGCCGTTGTAATCAATCACCTTACCGGGGTCTAGCAATGCGTCGATCGCTCGAGCGCACGGAATCATCTGGCTATAGCCTTTGTAATCGGTGTTGGTGTATTTCGGTTTTTTACCCGGATCTAAATTCAACGGGAAAGAACCTGGCATTGCAGCGCCCGAAGACGGCACGCCAATCGAGCTGTAGTGATGGGCATAACTAATCCCGCCGCCTGGCAAACCAATTTGCCCCAACATCGCCGCCAACACCGCGCCCATCCAATATGGTTGCTCGCCATGCTCCTGACGCTGCACCGCCCAGCCAAAAATAAGCTGGGTACGGCCACTGGCCATCAAGCGCGCTAATTCACGAATTTGCTGCGCTTTGACGCCGCAAATCTGCTCGGCCCATTCTGGCGTTTTTGCCGTTTTGTCCGTGCCTTGCCCTAATAGATAAGGTAGGAACTTCTCAAAACCGAGGGTATACGCATCAAGGAATTGCTGGTCATGCAGTTTCTCGGTATACAGCGTATGCGCCAAACCCATCATCAACGCCACATCCGTCAATGGATTGACGTATTGCTTTTCGCAGCCAAGATAGTTTTGCGTTTTGCTTTTCACCGGATCAATGCTGATCACGCGAATTTCTTTCTTGGCGATCTTGTTTTTTAGTTGCTCAAGGTAGGCGAAAGATTCATGCGTTTCGCAATTCCAACCCACTTGCAAGTTTTTAACTGGATCACTGGCCCAAAAAATAACGGTTTTACTTTCTTTAAGGATGACTTCCCACGAAGTGCCTTGTGAATACACTTCGGTTGAACCGAGTACATATGGCAAAATTACCTGCCCAGCACCGGTCGAGTAATCCCCAGCGGTGGAAATCGTATGCCCGTGCATATTCATCGCCCGCAACATATGATTGCCGCAGGTATGAAATTGCCCAGTCTGACGCCAACCGACCAAACCGGTGTGCATCGCCCACGGACCATAGCTGGTTTGCACCCGCTCAAGCTCGGAATAAAACAGATCTAAAGCTTGATCCCAAGTCACACGGACAAAGCGATTGTCCCCGCGTTGGGTGGTGTCACTCTTATGGCCATTTTTAAGCCAATCTAAACGCACCATCGGGTAGCGAATCCGCGATGGGCTATAGATCAAGCCGATAATGCCTTGAATCATTTCGGTGGGGTATTTATCAAATTCAAAGGCTTTGATTTCAACCACTTTACCGCCAGCCACACGGGCACGGATTGCGCCCCAGTGCGAACCGGTGATTTTCCAATCGGTGCCACTGCCGGTAACGGCAGCCGCTTTGGCTTCGCTTTCGCGAGAGAGTAATAAACTAGGGCTTACTAACGCAGCCACGGTGGCCAGCGACAAACCCTTTAAAAATACACGGCGTGAGTTCTGAGTCATGAGCTTATTCAATTAGTGGCTAGGTTTTTTAAAATCTGACGAATTATTTTGTAGGTATTTCAGTACCAAGCCTTGGGTATCTTTATCCATGCTAGTAAAACCGACCATCCCACCAAATAACCCCGGCCAGGTATTTGCATCAAAATGCGCTTCGTCAGGCTGCTTATGGCAAACACTGCAGCTATTTTTGTAACTGTCTTTGGCCACCGACCAGATTGGATCGGTACTCGCCACCACTTCACCTTTTTTAATCCAGAACGTAGCTGACGATTTTTGCCAAATCAAACCGGTATTTGGATCTTCTTTGCTTTCTGCAATTTTCACCAATTGCTTGTCTTGCGCGACGGCTTTTTCGAGCGTGGCAACGGTAATGTTTTTAGCAAAATGGCCATACCAAACTCGGCCAAAGCCTTTGCTCTTACGCCAAGCCGAAACTTCAACTTGCTGCGCAGCGCCTTTCTCTTGCAGTACTTTAACTGGCGCACCAACTTCCAACTTACCCGCCACTTTGCTCATGGCTTCATCCAAGTACAATTCACGCGGATACACATTAAAGTAAGTGCCACCGACTTTAACGCTCTCATTGCCAGCCGCTTGAATCAAGCCATCAAATGCTGGATTACGCGCATCGGTTTTTTCTGGTTTTTTATGCGCAATCCCTTGATGGCAATCGACACAACTTTGATTACGCTCTGCCGCACCGCGCATTGCTTCACGCGATGTTTCACGCATTTTTTCAAAATCCATGCTGTTGTAGTCATGGCAAGTACGGCATTCTTTTGAGCCATTGGCTTTAAAGCGATCCCACTCGTTTTGCGCCAAACGAGCTCGGTTGGCTTCAAATTTTTCTGGCGTATCGATTTTGCCGGTTAGGTGCGACCAAACCTCAACACTGGCTTGAATCTTGCGCGCCATTTTGTCGGTAAAGTCATGCGGCACATGGCAATCAGAGCACTGCGCCCGCACGCCAGAGCGATTGCTCCAATGCACTGTTTCTTTAAGTTCTTCTTGGTTTTGATGCATGGTGTGGCAGCTAACACAGAAGGCTTCGGTATTGGTGGCAGCCATCCCCGCATTAAAGCCTTGCCACGCCAAAATACCGGCAATAAAACCCACCGTCACCAAAACACCCAGACCAATTTTGGCCGCTGGCTTGCAAAATAAATTTCGCAACCAGATCCATATTTTTTTCATAAACAAATCCAATTCATCAAAACAAAAAAGCGAGATAACAATCTCGCTTTACGCGCCCGGCAAGCCGATTAAAAAAATCTGCAATAAGCGCACAATCAAACCATAGGTGGCAATCGCGCCAAACATCGCAATCGGCAAGCCTACAAACGCCAACAACAAAAGCTTTTTCCATTCGCTTTTGCGAGTTTTTTCTGTTGTTATTTCAGTCATTATTACCACTATCCAATGCTTCAATTAAAACCAATGCCTACCGCGATACACAGCAAACCCATATATATACTTATAATTATCTACGAACTAATTCATTATTTCAGTTAACTTTTACCTACAAAAAAATTATTTAAACAATGTATTTGTTTTTTCTGGCGGCTACTTTACAAATCGCTATTCAAGCACGAACAACAACAGCTACATCTAAACGAGCTACAGAAAAATAATTTAGAAACCATTAGGTTAAATAAAACAGAGGCAATCAGAGAACAGCATAAAAAAACAAAAATTACCGCTAATTTATTTAAAATTAACCCACAAAACAAAGCACAACATTGACCTCAATCAACAAGGCCATACGTGTAAAGATGCAGAAAGATACTCAACACAAAAACCAACCGCTGGTCAGCCAACAAAACTCAACAAAAACAACTTATCTACAGCAAAAACCTAAAAAACACCCCACTTTACGGCGTAAATATTAACACCCTCACTTACAGGCACTCCCTTACAATGTGCCGCGCCAAATGTCGAACTAACTTAACCAAACCTCGAATTACACCGTCTCGTTTAATTTCCTTTTACAAGGTAAACAATGCATTTAAATACACTGTTGACGCTGTTTGCTGTCGCACTCCTAAGCGCTTGCTCAAGCGGAGAAGATCTGCCAACACCCGAAGCATCGAGCACTCCAACTCCGGTCATTGCCAGCTCGCCCCCAGCCGCAAGTAAGGCGCCAAATTCAAGTAGCGCTCACCAAGAAAATGGCCTTCCGCCGGTCATTGAGCAATTTTAAATTGCCCGACGGATTGCCCGATTGACGGCACAGATTCAATTTTTCAAATCATAAAACCCAAGGCCACACCCTAATGAAGCGTCATTTCATCCAGCATTTACTCATATCGACCAGCCTACTTGCCGCCAGCACCGGCGCATTCGCTCACGGCTATATGACCGAGCCGACCTCACGGGCTTATTTATGCAAAATTGGCGGCAATAGCCAATGCGGCGCAGTGCAATGGGAACCACAAAGCATTGAAGCACCGTCTGGATTTCCAGCCCTAGGTCCTGCCGACGGCAAAATTGCCAGCGCTGGCCATATTCAGTTCTCGGAATTAGATGCGCAAACCAGCGATCGCTGGACCAAGCGCGATATCAAAGCCGGCCCACAAAACATGAGCTGGTTTTTTACCGCCAATCACACTACGCGCAATTGGCGCTACTACATCACCAAACAAGACTGGAATCCGAATCAAGCACTGACTCGCGCGGCGTTTGATCTCAAGCCTTTTTGTGAAGTGGATGGCGGAATGCAAAAGCCAAATCCACAAACCAGCCACCTTTGCACCGTACCGCAGCGCACCGGCTATCAAGTGATACTGGGGGTATGGGAAGTAGGTGACACCAGTAATAGTTTTTACAATGTGATCGACGTGATGTTTGACGACAATGGCGGACAACCTGCTCCCGACTGGCGCCAAGGCGGCAGCATCCACCCTTCGGTCGATTTAAAATCGGGCGATCGCGTCATGACACGCGTTTTTGACCAAAACGGCGAACGTCCTCAGCTACAAACCACACTCACAATTGCCAATGCCGCACAAGGGCTACGCAATAATTGGGCACACGCTCTGGCGAGCAAAATCAACCAAGAGCAACAGCACATTCGTGCTGGGCAAAAAGCCAGCAACGGGCAATTTGGCCCTGTTTATGGTTTAAATCCAATTTATCTTAAAACCAGTAGCGGCTTAAGTCGGGTTGAGATTCAAATCGAACAAAAGCAACCACCGCTGGTCAATAGCGTTCAAGTCAGTAATCTCGCTCGTGAATACAGCATCAAAGACGGCAAAGTGACACTGACTTTTAATGTCGCAGCGCAAGGCGACCTAAACGTCAGCAATACGGTTTATAACCATGACGGCATTGCACAAGGCCAAAGCGAAGCCAGCCTAAACAACAGCAATAAAACCTTTACCATGGCGCTAAGCAATGTAAAAGCCGGCCATCATCAGCTGGTGGTGAAAGGCTCGCCTAAAAATGGCGGCGCTTATGTACAGCAAACCCTCGATATGATGTTTAACGACGCCACTGCGGGTGGGCAATATGATTTTGTCTTCCCTGCATCAATTAAATCGTATCAAGCAGGTACTTTGGTCAAACAAGAGAAAGACGGCAAAACCTATCGCTGCAAGCCGTTTCCATACAGTGGCTACTGCTCGCAATGGTCAAGTAGCGCCACGCAATACGAGCCTGGCGTTGGCTCACACTGGTCATCGGCTTGGGATGAAGTGAAATAATAAACTAGCCGCAGTTAAAGCTTAGGGCTTAGACGCCGTGCCACACCGCCGTTGTACCCGCACTGCGTTCAAATTAAAGCGCACAACAATTTGTTGTGCGCTTTAATTCTGGCGGCGTAAATACACGCCATTAATTTACAATGTGGGCAATGTGATTCGTGTGCACTATTGCCCTTATAAAGGGTAATTTATCCTCTTCGATTATTGATTTAATTCTGCGAAACTCAACCGTATTATTAGCTTAAATAAAGCACACCGAATGAATTGGATAGACCTATTACAAGCCCAAGCAATTAGCTATGCGCCTAAATTATTATCGGCACTGATTGCGCTGTTTATTGGCTGGAAACTCATCGGCGTTGCCAGTCAGCTATTAGAAAAAATGCTAACACGTAGCAATGTCGAAGCCACACTCAAGCATTTTTTGGGTAGTCTGGCCGATGTAGCATTAAAAGCACTGTTACTGATTAGTGCGGCGTCAATGATCGGCATTGAAACCACGTCATTTATTGCGATTTTGGGTGCGGCAGGTTTAGCCATTGGTTTGGCGCTGCAAGGCAGCTTGAGTAATTTTGCCGGTGGTGTACTGATTTTAATGTTTAAACCCTTTAAAGCCGGTGACTATATTGAGGCGCAGGGTCAAGCTGGTACAGTCGAAGGCATTCAAATTTTTACCACGCGTTTACGCACACCCGACAATAAACTCATCGTCATCCCCAACGGCCCCTTAGCCAATGGCAATCTCACCAATTACTCGGCCATGTCCACCCGCCGCGTCGATTTTGTCTTTGGTGTTGGTTATGACGATGATATTGACCACACCCGCGAAGTGATTTTATCGGTACTCAAGCAAGACACACGCATTCATGTAGATCCTGCCCCGCTGGTGGTGGTGTCATCGCTAGGCGACAGCTCGGTGAATTTCACCGTTCGCGTCTGGACCAATAGCGAAGACTACTGGCCGGTGTTTTTTGACACGACCGAAAAAGTCAAAAAAGCCTTTGATGCAGCCAAGATCTCAATTCCTTATCCGCAACGCACCGTGCATCATATTCAGCATACTGATAAATAAACGGCGGCAATTGATCGCGCCCAGCTTATTGCGAAATTCAAGACCATAAAAAAACCGGCAATGCCGGTTTTTTATTGCCTGTCACTTTAACGAGGTTCAGCCCACTGCGCGTATTCGGGCAAGTCGACAAAATTGAGCCACGGCACATCGTGCGAAGTCCAAATATGCTGGCTAGCACGCAGACTTGGATCGTCATCTAAAGTGGCCACCCGTAGCACCCACATAGGCTTGCCGACTTTTTTAGCCAATAGATGGCTGCCGCATTGCGAACAAAAATAACGCACTTTATCCGCTGACGAAGCATACTCACTCAGCATATCTTCACCCGCGAGCCAACGAAATTGCTCCTGGCGCACACCAGCGGCTGAATTAAATGCCGCCGCATGTGTTTTACGGCAGGTCTGACAATGACAGTGCGAAATTGGCGTCGCCAATTCATCGACTGCATAACGCACGGCTTTACACGCGCAAGATCCTTGCAAGCTCATCTCTATTCACCTTTATCAGTTACTCAGTCACAGCACCAGCGATATCAAGCCTCATCACCGGCAATCAGTTTTTTAAGCACTTCCGCTTTGGCAGCATCGTAATCAGCAACCGTAATCAAGTCTTGCGCTAGCAAGGCTTTTAATTGTTGCAACTGCACTTGGGCCTCGCTCATTAAGGGGGATGAGTTTGCAACATCAGTCTGCTCAGTAGCCCGATTGGGCTGCGCATTTGGCGCGAGCACAGAGTTCATCGCCGATGCCATCACTTGCCCAGCGGCAACGCCGGCACCTAAACCCACGCCCAATCCCGCCAAGCCACTGTCGTTTTGCGCGGCGAGCACCATCGATTGAGCCGCCTGATACTGACCAAACGCCCCCAGATCACCAATCATCTGCATTGAGATTTTGTTATCGAGGGCTTTTTGTAATTCATCGGGTAAGGAGATATTTTCTAGCGTAAAGGTATCGAGCAGCAGTCCGTATTGTGCAAATTGCGAACGCAGTGCAGCACCAATTCGCTCGGCCATTAAGCCTTGATGACTCGCCATATCCAAAAAAGGCACATCCGAGCTGGCTAACACCTGCGTCATCGTCGAGACCACCTGATTACGCAACTGCAGCTCGACATCATCGCAAGTATAAACGTCACGCGTACCGCTGATTTGGCTAAAAAACAGCTGTGGATCGACGATTTGGTAAGCATAAACGCCAAAAGCGCGCATTCGAACCATGCCAAAATCAGCGTCTCGCAGCGTAATCGGCTGCGGCGTGCCCCACTTGCGGCCCAGCTGTAAACGCGTACTCATAAAGTACACATCTGACTTAAACGGTGACTCGAATAATTTGTCCCAATTTTTAAGCGCGGTCAGCAGCGGCAAAGTGCGCGTGGTCAGCGTATATCGACCGGGGGTAAAGACATCGGCAAACTGGCCTTCATTTAAAAACACCGCCATTTGTGATTCGCGCACCGTTAAACTGGCACCATATTGAATTTCACAATTGGCCTGCGGGAAGCGATAAGCCAACACCCCATCTTCATCTTCATTCCACTGCAGTATGTCGATGAACTGATTATGAATAAACGATCCTAGACCCATACCCTATTCCCCATACTCAAATCGACCAAAACAGAATGCCCGATTGACACCCACACCGGCATAACACGCCACAAAGTAATGCATCTGGCCTATGCAATATCGCAGTTTTGTCAGCATTCAGCAAGCAAGTGCTAAATATTGCTGAGCGCGAGCAGCAAAATAAACGGCAAGTGGGTGCACAGCGGTACCTTCACAACCCAGAAAGCGGTGGAATGTTCTGGCTAGTTGTTTAATTTGTTGGCAAAGGGGCAATATCACAGTTGCCACTAGAGCAAATAAAAAGACACAGCTTGCAATAATTATTATATAAGCAAATCATGATATTGTAAGATTCACTTTTATATTTAAACGACATTTCACACAATGAAATTACGCGAAATAATCAGCTTACTCGCCCTGAGTCTCATGTTAGCCGCTTGTGGCGGCGCAGGTGATTCAAACGGGGAAATGGGTGGTGGTGGTGGCAGTGGCAGTGGAACTGGTAGCGGCACTGGTGGCGGCAGTACTGGTGGTGGCAATGGAGGAACAGGCGGCGGTGGTAGTGGCACAGAAGAGCGCAATCCTGTCGTAGACCGCAGCATTAAATTACTCGATCAAGCGCAGCAATTAAATGCCAGCAGTTTTGGGCTGGACGATGCTGCATTCTTACCCAGCGCGGTGGTGCTCAAAGATAATATTCTGTATATAGCCAATGACCTTATTTCTACTCCAGCTGCTGTTTTGCGTTTTGATCTTAACGCCAACAAAGCATTAACGCCGATTAGTAATTTTTCCAGCAATGGCAGCACCGATGATTTTAAGCGTTTATACGATATTAATCAGTTTCAAGATCGGCTTTACACCGCGTCTCTTTCATCCAATCGTGTGGATATTTTTGATATTAGCCAGAGCGAGCCGCGCTTTATTACCGCGCTAGGCACTGGGAACTGGAGCGGCCCTTCAAATCAAGTCTTAGTTCATCCGATTGCGGTCGCGGCCAATGCCAACTACATCTTTGCCGCCGATACCGACAAAAGAATTTCGGTTTGGAAACAAAGCGACGCTACTCCAGCCAATAATAAAAAAGCCATCAAGCATGCTTACCTCAGCCTGCCAGACTGCACAAGCACTTACTGTGACGTTAAGTTAGCGACGGTGGGTGAACGACTGTTTGCTAGCTTTGGTAATGGTAAAACCTTGGTTTACGACGTGGGCCAGCTGGCTGAATCGACCACCATGGTGCAACCCATCATGCAGCAAAATAGCGTCAGCAATACGCTCATCCAAGGCGACGATGGCCAGCTGTATGTAAGCCGCACCGGTGGCGGAATTGATCGCTTTGCATCCAGCAACTTACCAGCCAGCGGCGCGCAAATTTTACCCGCGACACCACTCGATCAATTTCGCCAAATCAATCTGGCCGATCAAGCCGCACCACAAAATTTGCTCAAAGCAAAAGACATTGGTTTTAATCAACAAACCATCGCCGCAATCCAAAATAAAGACATCTTGATCCTGCCACAACGACAAGTGGACGAACTACACCATATCGACAAGGTAACAACGCAGCAGTATCAGTATGCCGCGATGGCGGCAGCGCAAAAAGGATTGCTATTACAAGACAGCGATAGCTGGGAGACATTAACTAATCCACAACTGCGCAGCTTTGCGATCAACAAAATCCTCAGCGGCAAGCTCGATCAACGGCAATTGGCATTAAGCAGCTACAGCGCTATCCCCGTTCGCAATCTAGAAATTCAAGCCCGCCTTAAAGGCAGTGAACCGTGGTTTGTGCTTGGATCGTTAGATCAACTACCGGCATTTAGCACCGTTCGCTTTGATGTCGCTATCAACGATGGCCGTACTTTCCAGCGGGTTGATGACAAAGGCAGTGTGCAATTCAAAGGTTTAGACGCACTCAGCGTACTGCCGAGCGATTTGTTTGAGATTCGAATTGATTCCAAAACCGATGCGCACGTGCAAAAAATCAGCAATTTCAAAATGAAATGGCAACTTTCATTTGGTAAATACGATGCGGATGGTAGTGATGGATCTTGGGGAAAGATTAATCCGATTTACGCCCGCGAATGGGTCATCATGATGACCAATTTTGCATACGTATTAAATAGTCCCGAATTTGAACATGTTTGGTTTAACCATAAAAAAGTCATGGGCCATGATTTCTTTGGTAATGCCGGACAAGTTGATGCTCCAAGTGGATTTTTTACTGGCGAAGATTACCGCAATAACTATCAAGCGATCATGAATCGTGGCGGCATTCGTTTGGGGGTCACCACGATGGGAGGGGGGCTTGGTGGTGGTGACGTTTTAGGCATAGATACTTGGAATTTCTACGAACATTACTTTAGAAATGCCGGCGTTATCGGCCATGAATTTGGCCATCACTGGGGCAGCCACAATAGTGCTTGGTCCAATTCAAGCTATGGACTACAAAGCAGCAGCGCCCAATTGCTGGAATACTTCCTCAGAAAACAACAGCTCCCGTATATGGATCCAAACACCAATGGCTTTCATTTAGCGCCAAGAGAGATGCTTTACAATGGCATTGTGGAAGGAATGCGCGTGCCACGCAAAGATACGGAGGTGAATAATCTAGAGCGCTACTTCAGCGCCAACCCACTGTAAACTGAGCCTACTCAGTTAAAACAAGCGCTCCATCACCAACACTGGCCACACAAGTGGCCAGTGCTTTTTTTCATCCAACTGGAATCGTTAACCAACGTAAGGGCTCAACTGCTCCAGCAGTTTGCATTATTTTCCTGCGACACTCGCAGCGAAGTCACTCATTGACGTGGCAGCGCAGGCGGCTAAGCCAGCCGACTTGGCAATTGCTGTAATGCAGCTGCATTGGAGGGGGAAAATACCATTTCGATGGCTTCAGGCAAACTCACCCAACGATATTGCGTGTGTTCGCGTGGTGAAATGGTCACTGGGCTGCCGCTTGGCACCGCAACACTAAAAACATGCTCGGTATTGTGCGTGACCCCGGGCGCATAGCGATGCCGCCAGCGCGTAAAGATTTCAAACTCACTAGCGTATTGCCAATCGCGCACTGCATCAGCACTAACTTGCAAACCGGTCTCTTCAAACAGTTCACGCACGGCAGTGTCAATCAAGCATTCATTGGCTTCGCAGCTCCCAGTCACCGATTGCCAAGCACCAGCAAAATCACAGCGCTCGAGCAATAAAATCTGCAAATCAGGAGTATGAATGACAAGTAATATAGAAATAGGCTGTTTATAGGGCATGGCGCATTATACAATTGCCAGTCCAAGCTGCCAGCTGTTCTTCAGGCAAACACCATGTTTGACGCACTTAGCCTCAAAAAACAGTTCCCGATTTTTAGTCATTATCCCGAACTGATCTATTTAGATAATGCCGCGACGCTGCAAAAACCACGCGCAGTGCTCGATGCGGAGCGGTTTTATTATGAACATCACAATGCCAATGTGCATCGCGGTGCGCATCGTTTAGCCACTGCGGCCACCGAAGCCTTTGAAAACGCAAGACATACCGTGGCGCAATTGATCAATGCGGCGAGCGACGATGAAATCGTTTTTACGCGTGGCACCACCGAAGCCATCAATTTAGTCGCCAATACTTGGGGCAATACGCTGACTGCGGGCGACGAAATCATCCTATCAACGCTCGAGCATCACGCCAATATCGTGCCGTGGCAAATGCTGGCTAAGCGCCGTGGGCTAACGCTAAAAATCATCCAGCTTGATGCGCAAGGCGCGCTGGATTTAACGCATTTTTTAAGTTTGCTATCGAACAAAACCAAATTAGTCGCGATCAGCCAAGTCTCAAACGCCATCGGCAGCATTCAGCCAGTGCAGTGGATTTGTCAGCAAGCCCACCACTATGGCGCCAAAGTGCTGATTGATGGCGCACAAGCCATCGCTCACAGCGCAATCGATGTGCAAGACATTGGTGCTGATTTTTATGTGTTTTCGGGGCACAAAATCTATGGTCCAACGGGTATTGGCGTACTCTGGGCGCACGCCAAGCTCTTAAATGAAATACCCCCTTGGCAAGGTGGCGGCGAGATGATTGCAACGGTGTCATTTGCGCAAACTACATATGCTGCAGCGCCCTATCGCTTTGAAGCCGGTACGCCACCCATTGCGCAGGCGGTCGGCCTCGCCGCAGCGCTCAATTGGCTCAATCAACAAGACCGCATCGCGCTCGCCGCGCATGAAATCGCGCTACGCCAGCAACTTGAAGCGGGGCTAGCCCAAATGCCAGCGGTCAAGATTCACGGACAAAGTACCAATAAGGCGGCCATTACTTCAATGACTTTTACGGATGCGCATCCGTATGACGTCGCCCAATTTCTCGACCATCAGCACATTGCCGTTCGAGTTGGCCATCACTGCGCGCAACCTTTACTGCAATCGCTGGGCTTAAGCGGCACTTTACGCGCCTCATTTGCCGCCTATAACACCCCCGACGATGTGACGGTTTTTTTAAATAGCTTACAACAGACTTTAGATGTATTGAGTGAATCATGACTTTTCCGCAACACCCATTTGGCATTAGCCTGCAAGACAAAGCCATCAGTCTTGATGACTTAACTCAGCGCCTGTCGCAAGCGCAAGGCTGGGAAGGCAAAAATCGTTTACTGGTACAGCTGGCCAAAGCATTGCCAGAATTTCCTACTGAGCTTCGCTGCGACGAGCACCGTGTTACTGGCTGTGAAAGCCAAGTTTGGTTATTAATCCAAGCCAATAACGGCAAATACGACATCGCCGCCGATAGCGACTCAAAAATCGTCAAAGGGCTACTCACCTTGATTTTGGCGGCCTACCACGGCCGCAGCGCCGAAGAAATTCAGCAATTTGACTTTAATGCTTGGCTCAATCAACTCGGTTTGCATCGTTTTTTATCGGCCAGTCGTGGCAACGGCCTAGCGGCAATAGTGACAAAGATCAAACGGCACGCAATTTCAATGAGATAATGACGTTTTTCTTGCACCGAACTGCTATTTTAGCGGGCTAATTGGTCGCAAACATTCTACTCAGGGAGACAATACATATGCTTAAACTAAAAACAATCATTAGCTGTATCGGACTATCTGCCGCCATCATTGCGATGCCGGCCGCTGCAGAAAAAACCTATACCGTGGCAACCGATGCGACTTTCGCACCGTTTGAATCACTGAACAAAAACCGCGAAATCGTTGGCTTTGACGCCGACATTATTAAAGCCATCGCCGCCAAGCAAGGCTTCAAAGTTAAAATGAACAACACCCCTTGGGAAGGTTTGTTTGTGAGCCTTAACAATGGCGAACGCGACATTGTAATTGCCGCAGTGACAATTACCCCTGAACGCCAAAAAAGCATGGATTTTTCAGCCCCTTATTTTGATGCCAAGCAATTGATTGTGGTGAAAGAAAACAGCCCAATCAAACAATTTAGCGACCTGAAAGGCAAAAAAGTCGGCGTACAAAATGGCACCACGGGCGATACCGTCGTGCAAAAACAATTTGGCAAAACCAATCCAGATATTCGCCGTTACGAAAACATCACTTTAGCGCTCTCTGAATTAAGTAATAGTGGCGTGAGCGCGGTCGTTGCCGATAACGCCGTGGTGAGAAATTACCTAGTCAACAATCCAAAACAAAAATTCCGTTTAATTGATGACACCAGCTTTGAAGTTGAGCACTATGGTATCGCCGTTCGTAAAGGCAATACCAAATTACTCAATGAAATTAATGCCGGCCTTGCGGGCATTAAAGCCGACGGCACGTATCAAAAAATACAAAATAAATATTTTGGCAAATAATTACGCTAAATCTCTATTAAAAAACGGTGCATCAATTGCACCGTTTTTTTATTCATGTCGATCGTTTTGTTTTGCTATACCATTTAGCATGCATGCAAGAATGGGTAAAAATGGGATTTTAATCACCAGAAAGTACCTTGCAACACAGCAATCGCTCTATTAGTATCTAAAAATCATCTCGGTGGAAACAAATACTCCCTTGAATTACGATACTCGAGCACTCATTGCTTGCACAGACTGCGACTTGCTGATCCAAGCGCCGCAACTAAAACAGGCAGAAAACACCAGCAGCACGGCACTTTGTCCGCGCTGTAATGCCGTATTGTTAAAACAAGCCAACCACAGTGCTTCTCGAACCTTAGCGTTAGCCATTGCCGCTTTTTTTATGCTGTTGTTGGCCAATGCCTTCCCGATTTTAACGCTACAAATAGGCAGTGAAAGCATTTCATGCTCCATTTTTGGTGCTGCCGATACACTCTATCAGCAAGGCATGTGGTATTTATCGGCCATTATCATCATCACTACCATCATCACCCCTGCTTTGCAGCTAATGATCTTATTGTATTTATTAATTCCCATCGCGCTGGGCAAACGCCCTCAGTTTATTGTCGTACCGATGAAAATATTTAATGCCTTACACCCTTGGAGCATGATAGAAGTCTTTATGCTCGGCATTTTGATTTCACTGAGTAAGCTCATGGGGATGGCCCGCATTGAACCGGATGTGGCACTCTGGTCGATCGCCATATTAATGCTGCTATTAACCGCGACATTATCTACCTTTAATCCAAAGAAAATTTGGCAGTTATTAACTCCGGCGCACCAATAATGGCCAAACCAATCACTGCCAGCCAGCTGCGCCTATTTAACTGCTCACAATGCGGCCTACTCTCCAAACAAATTAGCCAAGCTCAATCTTGCCCACGCTGCCAAAGCCGACTGCATTTTCGTAAGCCCAATAGCATACAGCGCACATGGGCATTTATTATTGCAGCGTATATTTTATATATTCCGGCTAATTTACTGCCGGTAATGAATACCAGCTCTATTCTTAGCAGTGAAAAAGACACTATTCTGAGTGGCGTATTTTATCTATGGACTTCAGGATCTTGGCCGCTGGCCATTTTGGTCTTTGCTGCCAGCATTACCATTCCAGGGCTTAAACTGCTGATATTAACCTTGCTCGCATGGACGGCTGGCAAAAAGAAACAATGGCGAAATCAAGAAAGAGCACGGTTATTTCGAATCGTTGAGTTCATTGGTCGCTGGTCAATGCTGGATATTTTTGTCACCGCAATGATGGTCGGATTAGTGCGTTTCGGCCCAATCGCCTCCGTCACAGCGGGACCTGGTGCAATCGCATTTGCCTTAGTGGTGATTTGCACCATGTTGGCGGCACTTTCATTTGATCCTAGATTAATCTGGGATTTACCATCGGACGAACACGACAAAGAAAATGACTGAATCACACAACACACCTACAGCCGATGATATCGATGACATCGATGACAGCAGCATCGCACAAGCTAAAATCAAACCCAAACGGCTACGACCTACTTTAATTTGGCTCATCCCTTTTATTGCTGCTCTGGCTGCTGGCTGGATTGGCGTGCAAGCGATCATGAAAAAAGGCCCAACTATCACCATTGAATTTAATAGCGCTGAGGGCCTAGAGTCAGGAAAGACCAAGGTTAAATATAAAGACGTGGTGATTGGTACAGTCAGCAGCGTCGCCTTAAGCGAAGACCACCAGCGCGTTAAAGTGACCGCTGAAATGACGCATGGCAGCGATAATTTATTGGGCGAACAATCGCGGTTTTGGGTTGTGCGGCCCTTAATCTCTGGCGGAACGGTTTCCGGCTTAGGCACCTTGCTTTCTGGTTCATATATTGCACTTGACCCAACACGCAAACCAGACAGCAAACGATTTTTCACTGGTTTAGAAACCCCGCCCGTCATTACGTCAAATCAACCAGGCCGAGAATTTACACTCAAAGCCCAAAACATGGGCTCAATCAGCAATGGTACGCCAATTTTCTTTCGTCGCTTACAAGTGGGTGAAGTAACGTCATTTAAGCTCGACCCCAGTGGGGAATTTATTTCTGTTTCGATTTTTGTCCACGCACCGTATGACCAATTTGTTACTGATAACAGCCGTTTTTGGCACGCCAGTGGCTTTGACGTTGCACTCAATAGCAACGGGCTTAGCATTGAAACGCAATCGTTAGCTTCCGTTGTCATCGGTGGTTTAGCATTCCAGTCGCCACCAGGTGAAGACCCTGGCGAAGTTGCCAAAGCGGGCAGCCGCTTTTTATTGGCCGATAACAAAGCCGCAGCCATGAAAAGCAATGATAGCTATAAACTGCCTTTTGTTATTCACTTTAAAGACTCGGTCCGCGGCCTTGCAGTTGGCGCAGCCGTTGATTTTCGCGGCATCCAAGTGGGTGAAGTACAATCGATTAAATTAGTTTTGGCTAAAAACAAAACCGATATTGAGTTACCCATCACCATTGCGATTTACCCCGATCGTTTCCGTAATTTGCAAACCGACGACAATCAAGTACTCAGCTTGGCCGACCAGAAAAAAATCATTAATCGTTTAGTCGAAAACGGCATGCGCGCGCAAATGCGAACCAGCAATCTGATTACAGGACAGCTTTATATCGCGCTAGATTACGTGCCCAACGCCAAAAAAGCGCGAATCAACTGGGCCAGCAATCCACCACAAATGCCAAGCGTCAACAGCAGCTTGAATGAAATTCAAGATCGAATTGCATCGATTGTGAAAAAAATGGACCAAATTCCACTGCAATCAATCGGGCAAAATGCCGACCAAACGCTCAAAACCTTGCAACAAACACTCGCATCAAGTAATGCATTGATTCAAAAAATTGATCAAGAGCTGGTCCCTGAAGCTAAAGTCACACTTAAAAGTGCAGAGGGTGCTTTTAAGCAAGTACAAACCACCTTGCAACCAGAATCGCCGGTACAGCAAAATTTAGATCAAACGCTACAAGAACTCAGTAAAGCCGCACAATCATTACGTGCATTGTCGGACTATCTGAATCGTCATCCAGAAGCACTCATTCAAGGTCGTAAGGCAGATCAACCATGAAAATAACACCCTCGCGCCTCATCGTTTTATTGGCGGCATTATTACTTTCGCTAACTGGCTGCAGTAGCCCGAAAGAATACTTTTACACGCTGAGCGCAACCACTACACCTAATTTGCAATGGCAAACTGCAAGAAACATTTACATTAACCCGATCCACATTCCTGCCAGTGTTGATCGCCCGCCAATTGTCATCCAAAAAACCCCACAACAAGTCACATTACTTGAGCAACGCCTCTGGGCATCCCCGCTGAAAGAGCAAATCCTTAATGTGCTGGCGCTCAATCTAACGCGCCTCAGCCAAAACCCCAACATTAATACTTGGCCACAACTCCCTGTCAAAAACACCGAACTGACCATTGCAATGCAAGTACTTCGTTTTGAATCCATGCCAAGCCAAGGGATTACACTTGAAGTGCAATGGACTTATTTAGATCACAATTTTCAAAGTATCAGCACCCAGCATGAAATCATCCAAGAAGTAGCGAGTGGCAACAGCATTGATGCACTGATCGTGGCGCACAACCAAGCACTGGCCACACTGGCAGCAAAAGTGATCCAAACCCTCCCCGCCACTCGGCATTAACTGCATTAACTATGATGTTTGGCGATCAATTGCTTGCTGCAATTGACGCCGCCATTTTTTACTCGGGCGACCTTTAATATCCGGATGATCAAAATGCGGCTGCAATTGCTGCGCATACTGCTCGCGCTCACGCCGCACTATACTTTCTGGGGTTTCTTGATATAAAGTTCGCGCTATTTCGGCCGATCCGCGCTGTTGACTCAATTGCACGATATGCACTTCAAACACGCCGTGCGCAGCTTGCACTTTAATCAGGTCTCCGACTTTAAGCGGCATTGCACATTTAGCGCGCTGACCTTGGTAATGCACATGCCCTGCGTCAATCGCCCGCGCAGCGCATGAGCGGGTTTTAAAAAATCGTGCAGCCCACAGCCACTTATCTAAGCGAATTTTTTCTAGCATGATTAAACACAGTTGAAATACAAAATGACATTCTACGATGATTCGAAGTACCAATATGGATAAAGAAACCGAGCAACAATTAAAATGTTTACGTAAAAAACTGCGTGAAGCAAAAAAAGCCCCCAGCTCAGCAGTAACAGCAAAGGCCAAGACCGCCCAAGAAACAGATCACGCGCTATTTTTAGCCGCGATGAAAGGGGTGCAAGTTTTAACGAGCCCAGCAACAGTGCAGCATACTCGTCCAATACCCAGCCCTTGGCCCAAAGGTTTACACGTTGCCAGCCCCATTTTAAACGACACAATGAGCGATTTTTGGCCATGGGATGAGCTTGAAGCGGGCGAAGAACTGATGCATATGAAGCCCGGTCAAAAACTCGATACCTTGCGTAAACTTAAACGTGGGGAATGGCGCGTCGAAGCCGAGCTTGATTTACACGGAGAAAACATCGACTCCGCACGCCGGCAAGTGGCGCAATTTTTGCATCACTGCCAGCAACGGCAACTACGTTGCGCTCGAATTATCCACGGTAAAGGCTTAAGCTCTACCGATGGGATTCCTGTACTGAAACTCAAGCTAAAAAACTGGCTAGTTCAAATGCCAGAAGTATTGGCTTTTGCCCAAGCCAATCCATTTCAAGGCAGCGCTGGCGCGGTCTTAATCCTTATTAAATCAGGTCAGCCATGAAACACTCAGCCAATAAACCCTATTTACGCCTTGCCTTTTATTTGTGGATGGCCGGAATTTGGATCGGTTCTTTAATTCCGCTTGGGCCACCGAGCGGCAATCATGGCGATAAAATTGAGCACTTTATCGGCTACGCCGTTCTTGCGGGTTTAGGCCAACTGATTTGGCAGCAACCACGACGAGCTTGGCTACTGGCAAGTTTAATGGGCGTTGCCGTCGAATTTGCTCAAGCCTGCACCACGTGGCGCAGCTTTGATCTATATGACATGCTGGCCAATGCCATTGGCGCCGCAATCGGCACCATCTTAGCTTATCTGTTTTTACGCCGTACACAGGCCAGTTAAACACAAACAAAAGTGATTAAGCGAGTGCTCTTTTGGTAACAATGCATTGCTCAACGCTTAAACAATATCGTATGGTATAGCCATCAAGATTATTTGTACTAAGGGGGCCATAGATATACCTATGAATCAATTTATTGAGCACTCACTGCCATTTTTACTTGATCGCTCCACCTTGCGCGACGCGCTATTCACGCTGCTCTTACTGACCGCCATCGTTTCAATGCGTGCCGCAATTCGCTCTACCATTTTGCATCGCAACGATCTATCAGTAGAAATCAAACGCCGTTGGCTAGTGACTTTACGCAATATTGCACTAGGCTTTTTTGTTCTCGGCATTATTTTAATTTGGGGCAATGAGATTCAAGCCTTTGCCGTTTCTTTAATTGCTGTCGCCGCCGCATTTGTGCTGGCCACTAAAGAAGTCATTTTGTGCATGCTCGGCTCAATTTATCGCACCAGCAGCCACGTCTATGAAGTAGGTGATCGCATTGAAATCGCGGGCATCAAAGGGCAAGTACTCGATATTAATTTGATTTCCACCACGCTGGTTGAATCAAGCCGTGCCGAGCACCACAAAGGCACAGTAGGCCGTGGCATTAAAATCCCCAATTCAATGCTGTTTGGCAACCCCGTCTACAATGAAACCATGATGGGTAATTTTGCGATTCAAACGATTCATATCAATGTCGCGCGAGATGCCGACTGGGAACTAGCTGAAACCGTGCTTTTACAGTGTGGTCGCGAGATTATTTCGGAATACATGGATGAATTAGCGCAACATGCCAAAGAGATTTCAAGTGACTACGTGATGGATACGCCACTTCAAGAGCCACGCGTTCGTTTAATTTTGGATGAAATCGAATTCATTGGACTTCAGTTGCAACTTCCCGCACCATTGGGCTTGCGCGCGCAAATTGAACAGCGCGTATTGCGAGACTTCCTAAGAAAAGTACCCATTCATCCCGTCGCCTAGCAGCTATTGTGTGACTATTCAAACATTCACAACAAATATGTTGCATAATTGGCAACAAGTCGGCATAATTCGCCTCCTTCATCCGTGCCTCTATTTTTAGCGCACGATACTCGTTAGCCCCGTCATCGCCTCTAACCTTATTCCCGCGTGCTTTTGATAAAGCGGTTGTTCCTGGTTGGCGTCGATGCTGCGCTGGATTTTCCAGCCCGATACCTTACAAGGACAACTCAATGCCGCATACTACTGCGCCTGAAACAACTACGCCTAATGCTTTTGTAACACTAGGCCTTGCCTCACAACTGACTGACATTTTAGCCGCACAAGGCTTTAACACCCCAACACCAATTCAAGCGGCATCGATTCCAGAATTATTGGCTGGTAACGACGTAATGGCTTCAGCACAAACTGGTACTGGTAAAACAGCCGCCTTCTTGTTGCCAGCTTTGCACCGCCTGACTAAAGAAGCAAAACACACTGCCCGCGGCCCACGCATCCTCGTTTTGACACCGACTCGCGAACTCGCTGAGCAAGTATCAAAAGTAGCGACTGATTTGTGTCGTAACATCCCACGTTGCAAAGTAGTGACTGTTGTCGGTGGCGTGCCTTACCCTGTACAAAACAAATTATTGTCGCAACCTTACGAAGTTTTGGTCGCAACACCAGGTCGTTTAACTGACTTGATGCGCAGCGGTCGTATTGACTTCAAACGTTTGGAAATGCTGGTTCTTGACGAAGCCGATCGTATGCTGGACATGGGCTTTATCGACGAAGTTGAAGCGATTGTTGATGCCTTGCCAAAAGAGCGTCAAACCGCCCTGTTCTCTGCAACCTTGACTGAATCAGTTCAACGCTTCGCCGTGCCAATGTTAAAAGCACCGAAACTGGTTGAAATGGCTGCTCAAGCAACAATGCAAGCGCAAATCGAACAGTCAGTACATTACGCTGATGGTTACGAACACAAACAAAAATTAACTGCAGCTTTGCTCAAGAAAAACGAAGGCCAACAAGCCATCGTCTTCACCGCAACCAAAATCAGCGCTGATGAATTATCAGAATGGTTGAAAATGGAAGGCTTCCGTGCAGCAGCAATGCACGGTGACTTAGCACAACGCGATCGTCGTCGCACCTTAGATCGTTTGCGCAAAGGTGATATCGATGTATTGGTTGCTACTGACGTTGCCGCACGTGGTATTGACGTTGCCGGTATTACTTTAGTATTGAACTTTGACTTACCACGCTTCTGTGAAGATTACATTCACCGTATCGGTCGTACTGGCCGCGCCGGTCGCACTGGTGAAGCTGTGTCATTAGTGACAAAAAATGACTTCACTTTATTGACGCGTATTCGTCGCCAATACAATCTTGACTTCAGCACACAAGTCATCGAAGGCTTGGAAGCTCGCTTCCAACCTGGTCGCGCTGGTTCAGGCGGCGGTCATGACCGTGGCCGTCCAAGTGGTGGTCGTGGTCGTCCAGCCGGTGGTAACGGCGGTGGTCGTGGCTATCAAGGCAACCGTGAAGGCGGCGGCTACCAAGGCAATCGCGATCGTGACGCAGGTCGTAGCGAAGGCTATAACGGCGGCCGTAGTGAAGGCACTCACCCACGTGGCGAAGCTGGTTACCAAGGTCACCACCGTCCAAGCGACTCATCACCACGTGATGGCGGCTACCAAGGTCAACCTCGCGAACAACGCTCATTCGGCACGGGCCAAAGCCGTGACCGTGATGGCGCACCGCGTACCGGTGGCTACCAAGGTAACCGCGATGGCGCAGCACCTCGCTCAGGCGGCTACCAAGGCAACCGCGAAGGCGCAGCACCACGCACCGGTGGCTACCAAGGCAACCGTGATGGCGCAGCAGCACCACGCACTGGCGGCTACCAAGGTAACCGTGACGGCGGCAGCAATACCGGCGGCTACGCAGGTCGTGGCGGTGACGGCCAACGTCGCAGCACTGGCGGTGGCTATCAAGGCAAGCCAAGCGGCAATCGTGGCGGTGGTCGCTTCGAATAAAGCTTTCGCTTAAAATAAAAAGGCAGCCTAGGCTGCCTTTTTATTTAGGTATATCAACAGAAACTAACCATACCAACACCCACAATACAATACCCAATGATTAGCCGAAAAATTCGACTTATGCATCCCGATGATTTTACCGCCATCCTCGCATTGCAATCGGACTGCTACCCCACTGCACTGATTGAAAGTGCGCATGCGCTACAACAAAAGCAGCAGCTTGCCCCTCATTCGTCATGGGTCATCACCCTCAACGAACAAGTCAGTGGCTATTTATTCTGCCATCCTTGGCTAGGTGAAAAACCACCAGCACTCAACTGCCAACTCAAGCAGCTACCTGAAACCACCGATCGATTTTATATTCACGACCTCGCCATTTCACCGCGCGCTCGTGGCAATAAACTGGCCGAGCAACTTATACACCACGCCATAGAATGGGCAATCCACGCCAATTTTTCGCAAATAATGCTGGTTGCGGTATTGGGCGCCGATCATTTTTGGCGAAAACACCAATTCAGTCCACTCGCTACGTCGCTACCAGCAGCTTATGGCGAGAATGCCGTCTGTATGCTACGCCAACTATGATGAGTGCTCTGACCACACCCACCGCAGCCAAACTCGCCACTGCCGTAAAGACGCCGCAGGCGCACTATCTGGCCACAAGACCAAATTAATTTTGTGCTTATCTTCATCTTCAAAATGCAAAACAATCAACGCCTGCGTTACCACGCTGCTTGGCAATAAACGCGCAGAGATTTCTCCACCCTGATGATCAAACAGCCGAAACACCCCGTCTGAGCACGCACGAACAATGGCAATCGTTTCGGTATGAGTCCAGTAAAAAGGAAAAATTCCGAATAAAAACAAAGCCAAAAGCAGAGCCCAAGCCGCCTGAAGCACCAAGCAAGCAACAATCGCCAACAGAAAAATCAACAACAAAAAACCCCGCCGCCAAAATGACACGGGGTTAATGTGCAAATCAATCGGTAACATCAATCACCCAGTTGAATACTGCCATTCACATTCACTTGCACATGGCTTTCGCCACTTTCGATTGGCGCTGGCGCAGCAGACACTGCAGCATCCATCACCGGCGCACTACGCATCATCATGACACGAGCTTCAGGACGGAAACCAGTATTAATATTCATATTCACCAACTTCCAATCCTTGGCCGACATACTGCGCTGAATCAGTGCAGCCCGGCGTTTAAATGCCGCAATACCTTCTTCGATCAGCGACTCCTCGACCTTGCTTTTGGCTGCGTCAGACACGCTATAACGCACGCCAGCCAATTGCAACCCCGATGAAGCTTGCAAATCACCGATCAATTGCGACAAAGCCGAAAAATCTTTCGACGTTAATTGCAACTCACCTCGGCTGCGCCACCCTTCTTGCTTATTATTTTTATTGCCATAAACCGGGTAAGTCGCATACGTCGTACCCGCCGATTGCACCGCCGGATATTGCTTTAATGCCTTCAACGCACCCGACAAAGCCAGATTCACTTTTTCCGCCATTCGCGCCGGATTGGCATCACTGAGCTCAACAAATAAAGTGGCCGTCGCCAAGTCATTACTCACTTCACGACTGGCTACCGCCTCAAAATTAACCAAATTTCGCTGCGGCACCTCTGCAGCCCAAACCGAACCCGCCAACAAAGCACACATCAAACCCAATTTACGCATCTTGAACCCTCGTATAAAAGTGAATTGCAATTAATGATAGCTATGATCTGCAGGTGTGTTATGAATCTCTTCGGCAACGGCATCCATCACGCCCAAATGGATTTCTACATCAAACCACTCCCAAAACAATTTTAAATTGCGTTTTTCTGGCCACAATGTTTCGTCAATTACCCAAGATGCCAATTCCATCGCAAAAATTTTATCGGCGATTTCATCAATATACGCAATTGCATCTTCTGGCTCAGCGGCCTCTGGCACCATCAACACAGTACAATCGGTTCTAATTTCATCCAGCGTTAATACAACGTCATTATCCGGCAATTGATTTAACCAATTCAAAAAAGCCAGCTTTGGGCGAATAATCGCAGCAGAACGGTCAACAATAAACATACATTACTCCAAAATAAGTCAGTTTTAATCTTAATTTCAATAATAACAAGCCAAATTAGACCAATAGGCTTTAAACTAGCTCAGTTCGTGTGTCATTATTTATTTTTGGTAATCATTTAATTCATGTCGCAAAATACAATCAATTTATCCAATTCTAAACGCAAATTCGTTCGTTGGCGCGCTGCAATTATACCCAAGCATCACACACAAGCCTTCGAAGGAAAAATTACTGAAGCCAATGCCGATATATTAACTTTGATTTCAGCCACAGAATTTAAAGCCGGCAGTGAAGCGCGTCTAATGCTCGAAGTTCACGAATATCTTGGCATGGAAAGCAATAGAAACACCCTTGATTTAACAGGAAAATTTATTAATAGCGCCTTAATTGGGCATGTCAGTGTTTTTCGGCACCAATTTCAATTGCATTCATTAAGTTATCAACAACAGCAACTACTCAATAAACTCACAAACAGCTAAAAATAGAACACGCCGCCGTAAAATAAGCTTCAGCAGCCCTGCACTGGCGACCAAAATAAGCATAAGGCCCAATAAAAATAGCCAGCCCCAACAAGGCTGGCTATTTGTATTAACGGCGGCGGCGTCGACGTGCCGCGGGTTTACTCGTTGCGGCTGGCGCGGCCCCCGATTTAGCCTGACCTTCTGGTTTAGTCGCCACGGGCTGGCGTGCTACTGAACGAGCCCCAGTGCGTGCTGGCGTTTTTTCCCCACCACGCGATCGATTCGCTCTAGGCGCAGTCGGCTTTGACTGGCGCTCTCGCTCTGCAGCATCTAGCACCAACACAAAATCAATCTTGCTGGTTTCCAAATCAACCCGCGCCACACGCACCTTAACGCGATCGGTTAAGCGATACACTTTACCGCTATGCTCGCCCTTTAACTCTCGGCGTTTTTCATCATAATGAAAGTAATCTGTACCTAATTCAGAAACATGTACCAAGCCCTCGACATACACCTTATCGAGCAAAACAAACATCCCAAAACCGGTCACCGCTGAAACTGAGCCTTCAAACTCTTCACCTACTTTATCTTGCATAAAGTAGCATTTGAGCCAGTTTTGTACGTCACGGCTTGCCTCATCGGCACGGCGCTCAGTCATCGAGCACTGCACCCCTAAAGCCTCCCATTTCATTGCTGGCTTATATTTCTTGCCAGCCAAAATCGCCTTAATCGAGCGATGCACCAACAAATCCGGATAACGACGAATTGGCGAAGTGAAATGCGCGTAAGCCTCATAACTCAAGCCAAAGTGGCCTTCGTTATCTGGGCTATACACCGCCTGCGACAAACTGCGTAACAACATCGTTTGCAATAACGGCGCATCCAAACGGTCTTTGAATGAATTGAGTAATTTGGCGTAGTCGCTGGCGGTTGGGTCTTCTTCACCACCTAAACTCAAACCCACGGTCTTCAAATATTCACGCAGATTTTTCAGCTTCTCTGGCGTTGGACCTTCATGCACGCGGTATAAAGCAGGATGCTCTTTTTTCAGCAAAATATCGGCAGCGCAAACATTGGCCGCCAACATACATTCTTCGATCAATTTATGTGCATCATTACGCACCACCGGCACGATTTCGCTGATCTTACCTTTGTCATCAAAACGCATCTCAGTTTCAGTCGTTTCAAAGTCAATCGCGCCGCGCTCGGCACGCGCTTTGGCAAACGCTTGAAACAGCGCATATAAAGTCTGCAAATGCGGCACTTGCTGGGTATATTGCTGTGCGACTTCACCATCGGGGTTTTGCAAAATATCCCATACCTTGGTATAGGTAAATCGCGCTTTAGATAACATCACCGCCGGATAAAATTGATAGCCTTTAATCGCGCCCTTGGCGCTCACTTTCATATCGCACACCATACACAGGCGTTCGACATCCGGATTGAGCGAACAAAGCCCGTTGGAGATTTGCTCGGGCAACATTGGAATCACGCGGCGCGGAAAGTAAATCGAGTTACCGCGCTCAATCGCCGTTAAATCCAAAGCATCATCAGGACGAACGTAATGACTCACATCGGCAATGGCCACTACCAAACGCCAGCCCTTGCCACTTTTTTCGGCATATACGGCATCGTCAAAGTCTTTGGCAGTTTCACCGTCGATGGTCACCAACGGCATATCGCGTAAATCTACCCGCTCAACCCCGTTCTCTGGCTTCCAATCTAATTTGCGCACTTTTTTGGGCATTTTGCGCGCTAACGCTTCCGCTTCAGCCGAAAACACATGCGGTAAATTATGTTTACGCAGGGCAATTTCAATTTCCATACCCGGATCATCATAATTGCCGAGCACTTCAGTCACGCGCGCCACAGGCTGGGTATAACGCGATGGCTGAGTCAACATCTCAATCATCACCACCTGCCCCACTTGCGCAGCACCACAGCCTGATGGTTCGATTTGAATATCTCGGCTAATTCGCTTGTCTTCAGCCGTCACAAAGAACACGCCACGTTCGCAATGCAAGCGCCCTACCAAGCGTAAATTAACATGCTCGAGCACTTCTGCAATCGCCCCTTCAGGACGACCACGGCGATCAACGCCAATTTTGCGCGCCAGTACACGATCCCCGTGCAGGACTTTATCCATTTCTTTCGGACCAAGAAACAAATCATCGCTACCGTCATCAGGAATCAAAAAGCCAAAACCATCTGGATGGCCTTGTACTTTACCGGGGATTAAATCTACTTTTTCTGGCAGGCATAAAGCGCCAGCACGATTAATCAGTAATTGGCCTTCACGACCCATTGCCTGTAGACGTCGCTCAAATGCGATCTCTTCAACCAATAAAATATCTAATTGCTTCGCCAAATCAAACGCCGACATCGGCGCACCTTGTTGCTCTAACACTTGCAAAATAAATTCGCGAGAAGGCAAAGGGTTTTCATAGCGCTCGCGTTCACGGGCCAAATAAGGATCTTGTGCTCGCAAACCTTTTAGTTTTTTTGCTCGAGCAGGTTTCTTCGTTGGGGATTTCTCATTTTGAAATTTATCCATCGGAACCGTTTTTTTCATAGTTTTTTATTGACACCATTTCTAGGTTTGAATATTATTGCGCCCTTCTGTAAGTGGCGCCGCGATATTGTAGCGCAGTTGAAGAGCCCAGGTGGCGGAATTGGTAGACGCACTAGGTTCAGGTCCTAGCGCCCGCAAGGGTGTGGAAGTTCGAGTCTTCTCTTGGGCACCAACTTTTCAACTTATTTACACACTGTATCAGATATGCCCAGGTGGCGGAATTGGTAGACGCACTAGGTTCAGGTCCTAGCGCCCGCAAGGGTGTGGAAGTTCGAGTCTTCTCTTGGGCACCATCAGTAAGTACAGTAGAGTGCAAAACCCCATAAAACTTAGGTTTGTGGGGTTTTTTGTATTTATGCTTCGACTGAAGGGCGCAGCCCACCTAAAGCCACTTGCAATATATGCGTTACGATGGTGTCGTTGTCCATTTTGCTAAATTTTTGCAAATACTCGACGGCCGGATCACAAGTGCGTGAGTAATAACTAAATAAAATCACATCACTTGGCAGCTCCGGATTCAAATCGCCTTTTTTTTGTGCTGCCAGCACCAGCTTTTCAAGCTGCCCATTCAACTTCAACACCCGAGTGACGTACTTTAGATTGCGCATCAACATATCGCGCACATGCGTGCTCGTTGACGGTAAAAATGGCATTCCACCCTCTAAACGCACCCGCAATGCCCACTCCAGCAAAGCCACTAGCCGATCGATCGCGCTTAATTCATTACTCAATTGCGCTAAAAAATCAATCGCACCATCGATCAAACGAATTAAAGCCTCGCCAACTAAATCCTCTTTTGACTTGAAATGCTTATATAAGCTTGGTTTTGAAATGCCGACGGCGTTAGCAACGTCATCCATCGTCATTAGATCGTAGCCTTTGGTGCCGAGAATCGCCGTCGTCGCATCTAAAATCGCGTTTTCACGCAGTTTAAAGGCTTGGTCTTTGAAGCTTAATTTGCTAAAGATACTCATCGGTAAATTTCCGCTACTAATTAGTAGATATTATTTTGAATTAGTAGTAATGTTAGCACTGAAGTAGCAAAACACAAACTACCCATCATGCTGAACGGCAGGAAGAACGATGAATTTAACTCGGCAACGCATCGCAGTGATTGGCTCAGGCATCTCAGGCTTGGCCAGCGCCTATTTTTTAAGCCGCAGCCACGATGTGGTGCTGTTTGAGGCAGGGCGCTACTTGGGCGGCCACACTAATACGGTCGACATCACAGTGGAAGGCAAAACTCATCCAGTTGATACTGGGTTTTTAGTCTTTAACCAAGCGACGTATCCGAATCTAATCGCCTTGTTTGCTGAACTAGGCGTCAATACCTATGCGACCGATATGTCGTTTGGTGTTTCACTCGATGACGGCGATCTTGAATGGGCAGGTACTAACCTCAACACCGTCTTTGCCCAACGCCGCCGACTCATCTCGCCGTCATTTATCGGCATGTTGCGCGACATCATGCGATTTAATGCGGCAGCCAATGAAAACCTCGCCGCCAGCCTGCAAAGCAAAGCCACTTTAGGTGAGCTACTAAAAAGCGGCAATTACGGTGATACTTTCCGCGATGCGTATCTATTACCGATGGCAGCGGCGATTTGGTCGAGTTCACCCAATGATATTTTAGAATTCCCAGCTTCAACATTTTTACGCTTTTGCCTTAATCACGCCCTCTTACAAGTGAACGATCGGCCGCAATGGCAAACTGTCCAAGGCGGTGCGCGAGAATATGTGCGCAAAATTGCCGCTACATTGACTGACATTCGCCTGCAAGCGCCGGTATTTCGCGTTGAGCGGCTTTCGACTGGTGTGATGGTACATACCGAAAATACTGCCGAGCAATTTGATGCGGTCATCTTCGCCACACACGCCCCCGATACCCTCGCCATATTGAGTGACGCCAGCGATGCTGAAATCGCCCTGCTTTCAGCCGTACGCTACCAAGCCAATACCGCAGTTCTGCATACCGACGTCCAGCAATTACCGAAACTCAAAAAAGTCTGGTCAGCGTGGAATTACCTTGGCGGCGCAAATATCGATGGGCAACGCCCCGTCTGCGTAAGTTATTTGCTGAATCAATTGCAAAATCTACCGTTTCAAACGCCAGTGGTGGTCACGCTCAATCCATTTACGCCTCCAGCAGCAGATAAAGTACTGGCGCAGTTTGAATACCAACATCCGGTGTTCGACCACGCGGCGATTGCCGCGCAAGCTCAGCTACATACCATTCAAGGCAAAAATCGCACTTGGTTTGCAGGCGCGTGGACCGGCTATGGTTTTCATGAAGATGGTTTGAAGTCAGCATTGCGCGTTGTCGCTGATTTTGGCCTCGCACCGAGCTGGACGACCTTGCCATGACCGCCCCAGCGCAAATCATTCGCGGCCAAGTGATGCACGAACGTTTACGTCCAGCACAAAACCGCTTTGTGTATCCGGTATTTTGCTTGCGCGTCAATTTAGCGCGCTTGGCCGAGATTGACGTCAGTGGTTTTGGCATCAATCGCAAGCGCCCCGTTGCAATTTACACAAAGGATTACGGCCCGAAAGACGGCAGCAATCTTGAGCAATGGATGCGCGATCTGCTAGCACAACACAATATAAACGCCGATGGTGAAATCTGGCTGCATACCTTCCCGCGCGTTTTGGGCTTTGTGTTTAATCCTGTGAGTTTTTGGTATTGCTACGATCGCCAAGGCGGGCTGCGTGCGGTACTGGCTGAAGTCAATAACACTTTTGGCGAAACGCACCAGTATTTAATTGCAGGCCAAAACCAGCAATGCATAGACAGCAATACCTGCCTTGAATGCATCAAGATGATGCACGTCTCACCGTTTTGTGAAGTACAAGGCCACTATCAATTTGGCTTTCGCGATACACCGCAAACCGCTTGGGTGGGCATTGATTATTTTGATAATGCAGGTCTGCTGATTAAAACCGCCGTTGGCGGCAAACGCGAGGCGCTCAATCGGCAAACACTCTGGCGTGCCCTACTCGCGCAGCCCTTATTAACGCTGGGCGTGTTTGCGCGAATTCATTGGCAAGCGTTTCACTTATGGCGTAAACGGGTGCCGTTTTTTAGCAAACCGGCACCACCCGCAATCGCATTGAGCACTTCAATCCACCCAACACCACACAAGGTCGTCGCACAACATTCGGAGCTGACATCATGAATCAAAGCCAAGTTATCCAAAGCATTGCGCAAAACGCACCCACTGCCGCCAAATTATTTTTGAATCTGCTGGGCCGTTTGCAGCATGGACATTTGCAATTGATTACGCCCGAAGGCACGCACTTGATGTTTGGCAACTTACATCAGCCGCCATCAGCAACCCTGCAAATCATTGATTGGCGCGCGTGCAGCCGTATTTTGCGAGCGGGCGATATTGGCTTTGCTGAGGGCTATGAAGCCGGCTGGATTGATAGCCCTGACCTGACTGCGGTGCTTGGCCTTGCGCTCCGTAATGAAGCGGTACTCGACCAAATGGTATTTGGTGGCAAGCTGGCGACATTGTGGTATCGGATCAAACATTGGCTACGCCCAAACACCCGCGAAGGCAGCCGGCGCAATATTCATGCGCATTACGATATTGGCAATGCTTTTTACCAACGCTGGCTCGACCCAAGCTGGACCTATTCCAGTGCGATTTTTAATGGCGACTACGCGCAGTCATTACACAGTGCGCAAATCGCCAAGTACCAACGCATTATCGACGCACTCGGTCTGCGCGCGGGCAGCCGCGTATTAGAAATCGGCTGCGGTTGGGGCGGTTTTGCCGAACATGCGGCGCGACTCGGTATTCAGGTGCATGGCGTAACGATTTCTCCAGCACAATTGGCCATCGCGCAAGAGCGCATCGCAGCGCAAGACTTGGGCGAGCTCGCACAACTTGAAATCTGTGATTACCGCGACTTGCAAGGCGAATACGACGCGATTGTGTCGATTGAAATGTTTGAAGCCGTCGGCGAGCGATTCTGGCCAGAATATTTCAAAACCGTTGCTGCACGTTTGAAATCAGGCGGCAAAGCGCTCATCCAAACCATCACCATTGCCGAATCCGCGTTTGAGCGCTATCGCAGTAGCACCGACTTTATTCAGCAATATATATTCCCCGGCGGCATGTTACCGAGCCCAGAGCGCTTTAATCAAAAAGCCAGCCAAGCAGGCCTTTCCACCATCGATCAATACCACTTTGGCCGCGATTACGCCGAAACCTTGCGCCGCTGGCGCGCTGATTGGGAGTCTGAAAAAGCCGCCATCATCGCACAAGGCTTTGATGAAAAATTCATGAAAATTTGGCGACTGTACTTTGCTTACTGCGAGGCGGGCTTTGACGGTGGCAAAACCGATGTCGTGCAATTTTTGTTGAAAAAAGACTAAGGCCATGCTCATCAACCGTATTGCCCTACCCGCATTACTCGCCATGGCCTGCATCGCGATACCTGCACAAGCAGCCATTTGGCGCGAGCATCTACCGCAAGCGCAAGCCATCGGTAGCGGCGATTTGCGCTGGTTCGGCCTCAAAATCTATACCGCCAAATTGTGGAGTGAGAAAAAGCCGTTTGATATCAACGCCCCCTTTGCCTTGGAGCTGACGTATCACCGCAATATCAGCCGCGCGCAATTTGTAGAAACCAGTTTGGATGAAATTGAACGGCTATTTGGTACGCGCTACAGCGCCGACACCCTCAAGCGCTGGGAGGGCGAAATGCAGCGCGCGTTTACGGATGTCAAAGCAGGTGATCAGTTGATTGGGGTATTTATCCCCAATGAAGGAACACGCTTTTATAGCCGCAACAAATTACTGGCCGATATTCGCGACCCAGAGTTTGCCAAAGCGTTTTTTGCCATTTGGTTTGATGCCCGCAGCAAAGACAAAGACTTGCGCGCGCAATTATTGGGTAGTACACCATGAAAGCACCCAGCACCTTCGCCTACGCCGCTTACGGTCTGCTAGGCCTGCCACTGGCGATGGCTGCACTGCCGGTGTATGTACAAATCCCCGCGTACTACAGCGGGCAATTGGGTTTGGCGCTGGGATTAACCGGTTGGGTTTTATTTTTGGCCCGCTTAATCGACACTTTTCAAGACCCACTGCTTGGGCGTTGGATTGACAGGCTCAATGGCAATATCACGATGTGGCTTTGGGGCAGCGCAGCGGTGTTAGCTTTGGCATTTTTAGGTTTATGGCTGCCGCCAGTCCCAACTGGCAACACGATGTATCTGGCGCTATGGCTTGCTGCAATGCTAATTGCAGCCTATACCGCGCACAGCATGCTCAACATCGCCTATTTAACTTGGGGCGCACGCATTGATTCAAGTTCAATGAGCAGCGATCAAGGTCTACTGGGCGCGGCGGCGTGGCGAGAAGGCGCAGGCTTGTTTGGCGTGATTTTAGCCAGCGTGATTCCAAGCTGGATTATGAGCCGCCCCGCCGCAACACTGAACAGCAATTTAAGCTATTACAGCATCGCCTTTGCTGCGGTTTTGCTACTGGCAGTATGGGTATTACTTAAATTCGCCCCCGCATGGCAACGCGTCAAAAATAGCGAAACAGCATCCAGTTGGAGAGCCACTTGGGCTTTGATGAAAGCGCATCAAGGCTTTCGCCAGCTATTGCCGCCCTATTTTTTAAATGCGATTTCAGTGGCAATTCCATCGACTTTGGCGCTGTTTTTTATTAACGATCGCCTACAAGCACCGAGCTACGCGGGCGCATTTTTAGCCAGCTACTTTATCGCCGCGGCAATTGGCCTACCGCTGTGGGTGATGGCCGCAAAGAAAATTGGCGTTTTATGCGCGTGGCGCTGGGGCATGGTGTTGGCGATTTTGGCATTCTGCTCCGCAGCTACCTTAGGCGCGGGCGATATTGTGGCGTACTTCATCGTCTGCGTTGCGGCAGGTTTGGCACTCGGCGCAGATTTGGCCTTACCGCCAGTGCTGCTGGCCAAACTGATTCGCCAAGACAGCTCACCGGCCAGTTATTTTGGTGTTTGGACTTTACTCGGCAAATTAGCGTTAGCCTTGTCTGGATTAGCCCTCCCGGCCTTAGCGGCGCTTGACTATCAACCGGGCAGCCCCGCTGGCCCAGCGCTAGCTTGGGTTTATGCTGGCGTGCCTTGCGCTTTCAAACTGACTGCATTTTTATTGCTCACTCGAATCAAAACCGAACCGGCAGGAGTTTCATCATGAAAAAATCAATCATCGCCGCCTTGTGTGGCTTGCTGACTGCCTGCGCGTCGCCGGATGTGGCGCAATATCAAAAGGCGGAACCTAAGCTCGATTTAGTGCATTACTTTGTTGGCAAAACCGATGCGTGGGGCATGTTTCAAAAACGCAGTGGTGAAGTCGTCAAACGCTTTCATGTGGAAATTACCGGTACGCACAACAACGGCAAGCTCGTCCTTGACGAGCAATTTAAATACGACGATGGCAGCACCCAACAACGCATTTGGACACTCACCCAAGCCGCGGATGGCACTTGGCGCGGCACGGCAGATGATGTGAAAGGCGAAGCGGTTGGCAAAATTGCGGGCAATGCACTCAATTGGCGCTACACGATGTTTTTACCGGTGGATGGCAAAACCTATGAAGTGCAATTTGACGATTGGATGTTTTTAATTGATGACAAAGCGATGATCAATCGGGCCAGCATGCAAAAATTTGGCTTTGAGCTTGGCCAAGTGACGTTGTTTTTTCAGAAAAGAGACTAGCCATGTTTGCCCCTTTAAATCATCCGATCAAAGATTGGGCTGGGCAACGCGTCTGGTTAATCGGTGCTTCTAGCGGTATTGGCGCAGCGCTGGCTCAGCACGCTTTGGCTGCAGGCGCATCGGTGATTTTATCGGCGCGCCGTCAGCCGCAACTAGAGCAAGTGGCCCAGCAACACGCCAAGGCACTGATCTTACCGTTTGATGTGCTCGACACCGCTGCATGGCAAAGCAGCTACGGCCAAATTGTCGCCCAATTAGGCGGTGTGGATTTGATTGTCTTTTGCGCGGCCGATTACCGGCCTGAGCGCAGTTGGGACGTCAATCCCGCCATTGCGGCACAAACTTTACAAACTAATCTTGGTAGCGTTTACAGCGGCTTGGCCACCATCTTGCCCGAACTGATTGCGCGCGGCAGCGGCGGCATTGGCTTAATTGCCAGTGTCGCGGGCTTCATGGGTTTGCCCAACGCTAGCGTTTACGGACCGACCAAAGCGGCAATGATTAATTTGGCCGAAATTTTGTATGGTGATTTGCACCCCAAAGGATTGAATGTGTATTTAATTAATCCGGGCTTTGTCAAAACCCATCTGACCGCTAAAAATGACTTCACGATGCCCGCCTTGCAAACACCAGAACAAGCCGCCAGCGCGATTTGGCACGGCATCAGCGCAGGGAAATTTGAAATCCATTTCCCATGGCGCTTTACCCAAATATTAAAATTACTGCAACTGCTACCCTATCGCTGCCGATTTGCACTGCTCTCTCATTTGGTAAAAAACCCATGAACAGCTTAACCCCACTTTTGCACTGGTACAGCACGCTAACACCGCAAACGCTGCACGATGCAGCCCAGTTTTACGCGCCAACGGCACGCTTTAAAGACCCATTTAATGACGTGACGGGTGTGATAGCCATTGAGGGCATTTTCAAGCACATGTTCGCCACCACCGAAAACCCACGTTTTGTGATTGGCGAGCAAATCGCCCAGCACCAGCAAGCCTTTGTGACGTGGACATTTGAATTTAGCTTGAACGGCAAGCCCTACCAAATCGTCGGCGGATCACATCTAGTGTTTAATGACGAGGGACTGGTCACGTTGCATCGCGATTACTGGGATGCCGCCGAAGAATTACTGCAAAAACTCCCCATCGTCGGAGCGCCAATTCGCTGGCTGCGCCAGCGTTTTGCTGTAGTCAGCTCAGATTAATTTTCAGTATGACGACAACAATCAATGTGCACTTAAATACTAGAAACAGCTGCAAGCCTTGAGCTTAGAGAAAAATAGTCGATAGTAAGCCTACTACAGCTAAAAAGTCAGATCGAAATGGCCGATGATTTCTCTCAAGCGCATGTATTGATTGCAGACGATGCCCCCACTGTCAGGCAATCACTCAGAATGACATTGGCGCAATGCGGCATTAATCGGGTGGACGCAGCCAGCAGTATTGGCGAAACCCGTCGCCGCTTACGCAACGCACAATACGATGTCGTTTTATGTGACTACCATTTTGGCGAAGGCATGAATGGGCAAGAACTACTCGAAGAACTTCGTCAAAGCAGCGAATTACCGCTCTACACCATTTGGATCATGATCACCGCCGAAGCGGCATATGAAAAAGTCGTCGCCGTTGCCGAAATCGGCCCTGATGATTACCTTATTAAACCCTTCACTAGTGCATTACTAACGCAACGCCTCTCGCTAGCTTGGAAGCGCAAGCGTTTTTTAAAGCCGATCTACGACAAAATCAATGAAGATGACATTAGTGGCGCCATTACTGCTGCCAAAGAGCTAATCCCCAAGGCAGAAGGCTTTCGCAGCGATTTAATGCGATTACTCTCTAGTTTATTACTTGAAGCCGGACAGCTGGAACAAGCTCGACTACTATTTGAAGAAATCCTCAGCCAAAGAATGATTCCTTGGGCCAAGTTAGGACTGGCCAAAGCACTAGTACGCCAAGGCAAAAAAAATCAAGCTGAAGGTGCACTGCAAGCGGCGATTGTTGAGCACGCCCAGTATGTCGATGCCTATGAAGAGCTGGCATCGATGTATATGGCCGATGGCCGGCTTGACCAAGCGATGGCGGTCTTTGAAAAATGCCTCGCGATGACGCCCAACAACGTGAGCCGACTGCAAAAAGCTGGCAATTTAGCCAATATGCTGGGCGACTCTACTAAAGCCAAAAAACTACTTGAGCAAGCGGTTAAATGCGGCGGCAACTCCGCTGCACTTAGCGCCGACACGGTACTGCAGCTGGCACTCGCCGCTCGCCGAGAAAACAATTCGTCCGATGCAGAAAAATACCTGCGCCTGGTAAAAGAAATCGCCAAAAAAGACCAGAGCGTTAAAAACAAGATCATTGATTTTATTGCCACATCGATTTACGAAGGCAAACCACAGCGACTCAATGAAATCGAAATTCATTTAAGCCACCCGGAAATGACGCAAGAAATCGCCACTAGCTTCATTATGGCGGCCGACTTAATCTGCCCTGCATCCGTCGATGGTGAAACTCCATCGGGGCAGACCGCCCCGTATAAATGGCTACGGCATATCAGTCAGCGTTTCATTACCAACCGCCATATCTCCGGATTACTTGAAAGCGCGGCCAATATGCGACCAGCATGGCAGACTTATATTCAACAAATTGGGCAAGAGGTAAACGATCTGAATAACCGCGGCGTTCAGCACATGCTGAAATCAGAGTTCACCGAAGCCATTGATATTTTACTGCCCGCAGCCCAAAACACCTGCAATAACCGACTAATGCTCTCGACCAGCCATGCCATTGTCAAATATCTTAAAACCAAACCGGACATCGATAAAAAAGAACGCGACGCCTTAATCACCGTTGCCAGTGGCATGATTGAGCGTTTACATGGGCTGATCGATGCCGGCACACAGCATAGTCTGAGCCAAGACTTGCAACAGCTGTTTGACAATTAATTGTTAATCGCCACATCCACTAACTGTGGCTGCAGCACGGCAATACAGTCCGCCGGACTGATCCCCACCAAAAAACCTCGCCGTCCGCCATTGATGTAGATTTTATCCAAAGCAGCAATCGATTCTTGCATATAGATCGGCATTTTTTTCTTTGTACCAAATGGGGACGTGCCGCCAACGATAAAACCGCTATGTTTATTGGCCACCTCAGGAACACAAGGGTGAATGGCTTTGCAGCCAATAATCCGCGCTAAATTTTTGGTCGATACTTCACAATCTCCATGCATCAGCACCACCAGCGCTTGTTTTTTCTCGTTTTCCATAATCAATGTTTTGATCACCGCGTGTTCTGGCACACCCAATTCTCGCGCCGACACCGCAGTCCCACCTTTCTCTTCGTAATGATACAGATGCTCGGTGTAGCTCACTTGATGGGCACGCAAAGCGCGTATTGCCGTTGTGACTGAAATTTTTTCATTCATCATCTAACTCGCTTAACTTGCGGCATAATAACCGACTAAATTACTCAACCATATTCGCCATGCCCGCTCAGCTCAAGCACTTACCAGCAGCACTTCGTTTTCAAGCTTTAGGCACGCAGTTTTATCGCGAAACACCCACTACACCAATGCCAGCAGCCATTGTCGTGGCATGGAATGCACCGCTAGCCAAAACATTGGGCTTGGCACCACAAAATGAACAACTGCAATTAGCTGATTATCTAGTGGGTAATCAAACACCGCAAGACAGCACCCCGATTGCAACGGTGTATTCAGGGCATCAATTTGGCATTAACGCGGGGCAATTGGGTGATGGCCGCGCCTTAATCACCGCCGAGCTGACCGATCCGCAGCAGCAGGTTTGGGAGGTTCAACTCAAAGGCGCGGGTCCCACGCCGTATTCTCGCCGTGGTGATGGTCGGGCAGTATTGCGCTCAACGATCCGTGAATACTTGTGCTGCGAGGCGATGCATGGCCTGGGTATCCCGACCACTCGGGCACTCGGCATTGGTGGTTCACCCCAAACCGTTTGGCGAGAAACCCGTGAAACCGCTGCCGTACTGACTCGGCTGGCGCCGACCTTTCTTCGTTTTGGCCATTTTGAACATCAATACTACCGCAACAACCTCGAAGCGCTGCAGCAATTGGCCGATTGGACTTTGCAATACCATTACCCAGAATGCCAAACCGCTGCACAACCCTATCTGGCGATGTTTGCTCAGGTCATAGCAAAAACGGCGCACACCATTGCGCAATGGCAGGCGGTGGGCTTTTGTCACGGGGTGATGAATTCAGACAATATGTCCATCCTTGGCCTCACACTGGATTATGGTCCGTTCGGTTTTCTCGACGGGTTTAACCCCGGCCATATTTGCAATCATTCCGACGACACTGGCCGTTACGCCTATCAGCAACAGCCACAAATCGGGCTATGGAACTTACATTGCCTTGGACAGGCTTTATTACCTCTGATTGAAAAAACCGACTTACTGGCCGCGCTCAGCCAATATCAAACGCAATTTGAAAGCGCTTTTGCTGAGCAACTACGGCAAAAACTCGGGCTCACGGTTTGGCACGAGGCAGACTGGACACTGGTGACTGATTTATTTGAATTACTGCAAGGCGCACAGACTGATTGGACTTGTTTTTGGCGCACATTATCGCACTGGATGATGCTGCAAAACGACGCCCCATTGCTCGATCTTATTTTGGATCGAACCGGTTTTGCCGCTTGGTTGACTCGCTATCGCGCACGCTTAGCACAGGACCTACAAACAAGTCTTGAACGTGGCCGCGCGATGCTCAGCTGCAACCCTAAATTTATCTTACGCAATCATTTAGCAGAAATCGCCATTCGGCAGGCCGAAGACCATCAAGACTTTAGTGAAATTGAGCGTTTAGGAGCCTGCTTAGCACAGCCATTTGATGAACAAATTGAAAACAATCATTACGCCGATCTACCACCAGACTGGGCCAGCACACTGTCAGTGAGCTGCTCTTCGTAACGGCTAGCGATCTTTTTTTCAGCTTATTCTGATCTAACACCATAAACAAGCCAACGGAATACAACAGATTCTGCGATAATTCGCCGCATCATCTTTTTGTAACAATTGAACCATGCCCGAAATATTCACTGGTTTAGATACCATTACGGCCATTAGTTTAGCCTTAGCACTGCTTTTTGTTTTGGCTTACGAATTCATTAATGGTTTTCACGACACCGCCAACGCAGTAGCGACGGTTATTTACACCAAGGCGATGCCGGCGAATTTAGCGGTCGTTGCTTCGGGTTGCTTCAACTTTTTAGGTGTCATATTGGGTGGACTTGGCGTTGCTTACGCCATCATCCACTTGCTACCGGTAGAGTTACTGCTGAACGTCAACAGCAGCCATGGCCTCATCATGGTGTTTTCTTTACTTTCAGCGGCGATTATTTGGAATTTAGGCACGTGGTATCTGGGCATCCCAGCCTCAAGTTCACACACACTGATTGGCTCGATTTTAGGCGTTGGCATTATGTATGCCATACTCAATGGCAATCATTGGTTGCATGGCATTAACACCCAAAAAGCCATCGACATTTTACTGTCATTACTGATTTCTCCAGCGCTCGGCATGATTCTGGCTGGCATTTTGCTGATTGCGCTCAAACGCTATTTTAGCCAGTCACATATGCATCTCACCCCCGACGAGCGCAAAGCGATTGATGGCAAAAAGCATCCGCCGTTTTGGACTCGCGTCACACTCATTGCTTCAGCCATGGGTTTAAGCTTTGCGCACGGCTCTAACGATGGACAAAAAGGCATCGGTTTAGTGATGCTGGTGCTGGTGGGCTTAGCACCGGGCAACTTTGTTCTTGATCGCACTAGCAGTATTTATGACATTGAGCGCACGCGTGATGCGGCAATTCACATCAAAGACTTTTACGTAAGCCATGCCGATAAAATCAATCAATCGCTGCACTTAGGCCCAATGGACCAGACATTACCGGCGCAATTTGAATGCAAGCCGGAAGTGACTTACGCCGCAATTGACTCACTCGACAAGATGCTAGTTAACGTTAAATCTTACAGTGAGCTCAGCGCAGAACAGCGCATTACTGCTCGCCGGATTTTACTCTGTGTTGACGACACGGCCAAAAAAGCATCTAAGTTGCCAATCTGGACGTCGCACGAAAAACACAGCCTCGACAAATTCCGTAAAGACCTAACAGCAACCACCGAATATGCACCTCAGTGGGTGATTGTCGCTGTCGCTTTAGCACTCGGTTTAGGCACGATGGTGGGTTGGAAACGTATTGTCTACACCGTCGGTGAAAAGATCGGTAATAAAGGCATGACCTACTCTCAAGGCAATGCGGCGCAAATTACTGCGGCCTTAGCCATCGGGATCGCCAGCTGGACAGGTATGCCGGTTTCGACCACACACATTTTATCATCGGCGGTGGCCGGTACCATGGTGGCCAATAAGAGCGGCTTGCAATCAAGCACAGTGAAAAACATCGCGATTGCCTGGGTATTAACCTTACCCGTGACGATCTGTATGTCTGGCGGATTATTTTGGATAGCCAGTAAGATTTTCGTCTAAGTCGTGTGAATTTACGCTGCAATAAAAAACCCGCATAGCGGGTTTTTTATTGGGTATTACCTTGCAAACAACAAACTAAATGACATGCAGAGCAATACCTATAGATCAGAGGCCAGATACTAAGTCTTTAATCAAATCATCAATATGCTCTAAGCCGACAGAAATCCGTACCATCCCATCCGAAATACCCGCAGCTGCGCGCGCTTCAGGCGTTAAACGGCCATGTGAAGTGGTTGCAGGATGAGTAATTGTGGTGCGTGTATCACCCAGATTCGCCGTTCGACTCATTAGCTGCACCGCATCGATCAACGCCCACGCCGCCGCTTTACCGCCTTTTAGCTCAAACGACAACACACCGCCCGCGCCTGTTTGCTGGCGTTGCGCCAAAGCATATTGTGGGTGTGATACCAAGCCCGGATAATACACCCGACTCACTTGCGGCTGCGTTTCTAACCATTGCGCCAATTTAAGCGCATTTTCGCAATGCGCCTTCATCCGCAAGCCCAAAGTCTCTAAGCCTTTGAGCAACACCCAAGCGTTGAACGCAGACAACGTAGGCCCTGCAGTGCGTAAAAACAGATAGATCGGCTCAATCAATGCATGGCTACCCACGACCGCGCCACCCAACACTCGCCCCTGCCCATCAATAAATTTAGTCGCAGAATGCACCACCAAATCAGCGCCCCACTTGAGTGGCTGCTGCAACGCCGGCGAGCAAAAACAATTATCAACCGCCAGCAGCGCACCATGCCGATGGGCAATTTCGGCAATCGCTGCAATATCCGCAATCTCAGTCAGTGGATTATTTGGGGTTTCTAAAAAAAACAACTTGGTATTGGTTTGCGCTGCAGCTTCCCACGCACTCAAATCGGTTTGCGCGGCATAGCTCACCGTAACGCCGAATTTAGCCAAATAGGTATTAAATAATTGGATGGTTGCGCCAAATAAGCCACTCGATGCCACGATATGATCACCCGATTTAAGGTGGGCCATACACAAGGCCAAAATGGCACTCATACCCGAAGCGGTTGCCACCGCGCGCTCAGCGCACTCCAAAGCGGCCAAACGCTGCTCAAAGGCCGCAACCGTTGGATTAGTAAACCGCGAATAAATATACCCCGGCATTTGGCCAGTAAACTTTAGCGCAGCTTCTTCGGCTGAACCCACAACAAAGCTGGAAGTCAGATACAACGCATCCGAATGCTCACCAAACTCAGAGCGCATCGTTCCTGCGCGAACGGCTAATGTTTCGGGGTGAAGCTCATTTAAATTCAGCATAATGATTGACTTAATCCAATAAAAACAACCCAATAAAAACAACCCAATAAAAACGGGAGCTATCGCCCCCGTTTATTTGTTTCAAATACGATTAAATTAAATTTTGCTCAGCAACGCCAATATTCATATCCAAAATACGGCTATCGGCATCACCATCGGCCGCTTTAGTCGACAATGGCGAAATACGCTTTGCCTCTAATTCATCCAGATAGGCATCGGTGATGTCGCCGGTAATATATTTACCATCAAAGCATGATGTTTCAAAAGCGGTAATTTTGCCACCACTGGCATCAGTACAGGCTTGAATCAACGCATCGAGCTCTTGGTAAATCACAGCGTCAGCACCAATTTCTTGCGCAATTTGCACCGCATCGCGATCAGTCGCAATTAACTCGGCACGCGTTGGCATATCAATGCCATACACATGTGGATACTTCACTGGTGGCGCAGCCGAAGCCAAATACACTTTATTGGCGCCAACGTCGCGCACCATTTGCACGATTTCTTTTGACGTTGTTCCGCGAACAATCGAGTCATCCACTAGCAAGACATTCTTGCCTCGGAACTCAACCGCAATCGGATTGAGCTTTTGGCGCACTGATTTTTTACGACTCGCTTGTCCCGGCATAATAAAAGTGCGGCCGATATAGCGGTTTTTCATAAAGCCTTCACGATATGGCAAGCCCAAAGCATCCGCCAACTGCAGCGCCGCATCACGACTGGTATCCGGAATCGGGATCACGACATCAATATCCAGCGCAGGCACCAGCTTACGCACCTTATCGGCAAGCTGTTCACCCATCTTCAAGCGAGACTCATGCACCGAAATGCCATCAATCACTGAGTCTGGACGAGCAAAGTAAACATGCTCAAAAATGCATGGCACCAACACTGGATTAGGGTGGCATTGGCGGCTAGACAGTTCGCCATCAAAGGTCACATAAATCGCCTCGCCGGGTGCAACATCACGCATAAACTTAAAGCCGAGCACATCCAACGCTACCGACTCGCTGGCGACAATGTACTCCATGCCTTCTGGCGTTTCATGGCTTCCCAAAGACAAAGGACGAATGCCATGTGGATCACGAAATGCCACCATACCAAAACCAGCGATAATCGCCACGACGGCATACGCGCCTTTGACACGCTTATGCACCGCAGTAATCGCATCAAATACCGTATCGGCATCCAGTTGCGGGCCTGAGACGCGGCGCGACAATTCATGTGCAAAAACATTACACAGCGCTTCAGAATCCGAATTGGTATTAATGTGCCGCAGATCCGTGCGGTACATATCTTCTTTGAGCTGCTTATCGTTGGTCAAATTGCCGTTATGTGCCAATACAATCCCAAAAGGACTGTTGACATAAAACGGCTGCGCTTCGGCCAAACTAGAAGCCGAACCGGCCGTTGGATAGCGAACGTGGCCGATGCCGACATTCCCCATTAAAGAACGCATATTGCGCGTGCGGAACACGTCGCGAACTAGGCCTTGGCCTTTATGCATATGAAGCACTTGCTGTTCAGCAGTGACAATACCGGCGGCATCTTGTCCACGGTGCTGCAGAACCAGCAGCCCGTCGTACAACATTTGATTTACCGGAGTTTTAGCGACCACACCTACAATGCCACACATTGGTCAAGATTCCTTGCGTCTACAACACATTAAAAAATCATTCGAAATTAATTCGACTAGCAAAAGCAAGTGGCAGCCATGGTTTAACCACGAAGGCACTTTGCTCAAATAGGGGACTAAACATGGCATTACGCCACATCGGCTCTTTGGGCAGACTTGTCAAACCGGCTAGCATCACCAAAGTCAGCATCAATAAAAATCCGCGCATCACGCCAAAACCAGCGCCCAAAACCCGATCAATCGGTTTAAATCCAGTCGCTTTTACAAATTGATTGAGCGTGATTCGCACAATGGCAGAAATTAGCCAGGTCACAAAAAACAGCGCAATAAATGCCGCTAAATAACGTATCGCATCGGTTGGAATACTTTCTGGCATCCACAATGCAACCATTGTTGCATAATGCATCGCGACCCAAAAAGCTAAAATCCAAGCTAGCAATGCCAATAATTCTTGCGTTAACCCTCGCATTACCGACAACAAAATCGACAGTCCGACAATGGTCAAAGCAATGTAGTCAAATGCCGTCATTATGGCGCCTTAGCCACTAAGGAACCCGACACACCCAGATCACGCATAATTTTCAGCCATGCCTTGGCTTTGGCTTCATCATCGGTCGGCCCGACTCGAACGCGCGTTAACGCGCCCTTACTGGTATTAATTTGTTCGCTACTTACTCGAACACCCGCCGACTTCAACTTCGCCACCATTTGCGCGGCTTTATCTGCATCGGCATAAGCCCCCACTTGAATAAAGTAGGTTTTCTTATCGAGTTGTTTTTCAACTGGCTGCGAATGACTGGTCTTTCCTGACAAAATCGCTGCCGGGTCGGACTCTATGGCCGCTTTAATCTCTGGTTTTTTCTCTGGCTGCGGTTTTTTAACCACTGGCTTTGGCGTTGGTTTGACCACTTCAGGTTGAGGCATCGCAGTATGTACTGGCGGTACGCTTGTTGCTACAACGGCTGCAGCTGGTGTAGCAGCTGGTGTAGCGGTTGGTGCTGCCGCAGGCACTGCAACTTGATGATTGACTAATTTGCCCGGCAAAGTTACCGCAGCCACTTGCGAAGCGTCCAATTGCGGCAAGGCCACTTCAGCAACCACAGCGGATGCGGGAGCGCTATTCAGCGGCGCAGTTTGTACAATCGAAGAGAGTGCGGGTGCACTAGAGATAATTTCAACCGGATGATTGTCGATTAAATTTTTAGGTGGTTCACCATCTAACACCGTCCACAAAAAAACCAAGGCAAACACCACCAAGGTAATTGCCCCGACCAAACGCCGGCGAGCGCGCTTTCTTAGTTGCTGCAGTTCATCACTCACATTTGCCATCGCTATTTATTGCCCACGCGCGACCATGACCTCAGCCACAGTAAAGAAAGATCCAAAGACCAAGATTCTATCAGCTTCATGCGCATTATTGCAGGCTGATTGATAGGCATCGGCAACTGACTCGTAGCTATTCATTGTTGCCTGTGGGTCAACTTGCAATATAATTTTCGCCAATGTTGCCGCAGATGCAGCGCGTGGCAAATTAGGCGCGGCCAAATGCCAGCAATCAACTCGATCAGCCAATATACTCACCACGCCCAAGATATCTTTGTCTTGCATCATCCCCAGCACAGCGTGCGTTTTGGGATGAAAACTCATGCTATCTAAGCAAGATTTTAATACCAATGCGGCATGGGGGTTATGCGCCACATCTAGCACCACCGTTGGCCTTCCGGGCAATACCTGAAAGCGTGCTGGCCATTCGACTTCGAGCAAACCACGCTTAATATCACCCAGCGTTACCGGCAATTGCGCTTGGCACGCATCCAATACCGCCAAAACCAAACACGCATTATTTAATTGATATTGCCCACGCAGCGCCGGCAAAGGTAAAGCATGTCGGCGCGCACCATTTTCATGCCACCACGACCATTGCTGGCCCTCAAGCTGCATTTGATAACCAAAATCTCGACCAATTAATCGCAGATCGGCGCCGATTTCTGCTGCAAAATCCAGCAATGTCTGCGGCGGCTGAGGATCTGCGCATAACGCAGGCACGCCTGCACGGTAGACGCCCGCCTTTTCCAGCGCGATTTTCTCACGGGTATCTCCCAAATAACTTTGATGATCAAGACCGACACTTACCACGGCAGAAACGGTTGGCTCGAAAATATTGACGGCGTCTAAACGCCCACCTAAGCCGACCTCCATAATCGCCACATCAACGCCTTGCTCAATAAATTGATGCATGGCGGCCAAGGTGCCAAATTCAAAGTAAGAGAGACTCGTACTGCCGCGCGCCGCTTCAATCGCACGAAAACTCGCCACGACCTTATCATCAGCGACCGGCAGGCCATTAATCGCAATTCGCTCGTTGTAATGCAAGAGATGTGGTGAGGTATAAGTCCCCACCTTATAACCGGCAACGCGCAGTATCTGCGTCAACATGGCGCAGACTGAGCCTTTGCCGTTGGTACCTGCAATTGTCAGCACTGGAAATTGCGGCTGTAATTGCATTTGATCGCGCACTTGAGTCACTCGCCCCAGCCCCATATCAATGGCGATGGGATGCAAGGACTCCAAGTAGCTTAACCATTCAGGCAAGGCATCAGCATTAAACATCGTCATTTAGTTCGCCGCAGGCTGTCGGTTTAGCAAAGTCAGCACATCGGCCAAGCGTTGACGCAATTCACGACGGTCAACAATCATGTCAATCGCGCCTTTTTCAAGCAAAAATTCAGAACGCTGAAAGCCTTCAGGCAACGTTTCGCGCACGGTTTGCTCAATCACGCGTGGACCGGCAAAGCCAATTAAAGCGCCAGGTTCGGCCATCACCACATCACCCAAAAAGGCAAACGATGCAGAAACACCGCCCATGGTCGGGTCGGTCAACAAGGAAATAAACGGTAGTTTTTTATCGGCTAATTTGGTCAAAATGGCGCTGGTTTTTGCCATCTGCATCAATGAACTTAAACCCTCTTGCATCCGAGCGCCGCCTGAGGCCGACACACAAATAAATGGCAAGTCATTTTCAATCGCTGTTTTCACGCCACGAACAAAGCGCTCACCAACGACCGAGCCCATAGAGCCACCAATAAACTTAAACTCAAATGCCGCCACCACTACCGGCACGGTCAAAATAGAGCCTTGCATCACCACCATGGCATCGTCTTCACCGGTTGCGGCTTGCGCAGCGCTTAAGCGATCCGGATAGCGTTTGCCATCTTTAAACTTCAAAATATCAACCGGTTTTACTTCGGCACCAATCTCAAACCGACCCTCAGTATCGAGCAACTGATTCAGTCGCGCACGGGCAGGCACCGCATTATGAAAACCGCACTTAGGGCAAACTTCTAAATTGTTTTCTAGATCCGTGCGATATAACACGGCGTTACACGCATTACATTTACTCCACAAACCTTCAGGCACAGCCGATTTACTCGCAGTCGTGCGACTTTGAATTTTCGGCGGCAATAATTTTTGTAACCAACTCATTGAACAACTCCTTAAACCTACTTAGCGACGGGCGCTATCCATTGCACTACGCACTTCAGATAAGAATGTGCGTAAACGCTCAGCTAAACCCACTTCGCCTAACTCAACTTCTTGAACTAACCGTGAGCCGATCACCACTGCATCAGCAACTTGCGCTACAGCTTGCGCAGTTAGCGCATCACGAATACCAAAACCCACCCCAATTGGGATAGAAATAAACTGTTTTAATATCTCCAGTTTAGCAGCGACATCGGCAACATCTAAATTCGCCGAACCAGTCACGCCCTTCAGCGAAACATAATAAACATAACCACTGGCCAACTCAGCCACCGCTTTCACTCGCGACTCTGGCGTGGTGGGTGCCAATAAGAAAATTGGATCCAATCCTTGTGCTTTAAATACTTTAGCTGATTCCAATGCCTCTTCAGGGGGCATATCCACGGTTAAAACACCATCTACCCCCGCAGCAACGGCAGCACGAGCAAAAACGTCATACCCCATGGCTTCAACTGGATTGGCATAGCCCATCAACACCACTGGCGTTGTGGTATTACTTTGCCGAAACTGCGCAACCAGTTCCAACACTCGTCGCAATGAGACTTTATGCAATAACGCGCGCTCAGAAGCGCGTTGAATCACTGGACCATCGGCCATAGGGTCAGAAAAAGGCACGCCCAATTCAATTACATCGGCACCGCCATCGACTAAGGCGTGCATTAATTCAACAGTCACCTCTGGGTTCGGGTCACCCGCAGTAATAAATGGAATCAGCGCTGATCGATTTTGCGCCGCCAGTTGTTGCATCACACTTTGAATACGAGACATAGGTATCTTTACCGCTTCATTGATTGACAATAGCTGGCGAGGCATACCCCGCCATAAAAATTACAGTTGAATGCCGCTCATTTTAGCAATCGTCGGAATATCTTTATCGCCACGACCCGAGAGATTCACCAACAGGACCTCATCTTTACGCATAGTCTTTGCCATTTTTGCCGCTTGCGCCAAGGCATGACTTGACTCTAAAGCAGGGATAATCCCCTCATAACGGCACAAATCATGAAATGCCGCCAACGCTTCATCATCATTGATCGCAACATATTCAGCGCGACCGATATCTTTTAAATGGCTATGCTCAGGCCCAACGCCTGGATAATCCAAACCAGCCGAAATCGAATGTGTTTCGCTAATCTGACCATCGGCATCTTGCATCAAATAAGAGCGCTGACCATGCAACACACCATTTTTAGCATTCGATGTCAGTGGTGCAGCATGTCGACCCGTTGCCACGCCATCACCACCAGCTTCAACACCAATCAAGCGAACATTTGGCACGTCGATGTACGGATGAAAAATACCAATCGCATTCGAGCCGCCACCGACACAAGCCAATACCGCGTCGGGTTGACGGCCAATCATCTCTTGCATTTGCACCTTACACTCTTCGCCGATCACCACCTGGAAATCACGAACCAACTGCGGATAAGGATGCGGGCCTGCGGCAGTACCAATGATGTAATACGTTGAATCAATATTGGTTACCCAATCACGCATGGCTTCATTCATAGCGTCTTTTAAAGTCTTCGTGCCCGAAGTGACTGGCACCACCGTTGCACCGAGCAATTTCATTCGATAGACATTGGGCGCTTGGCGAACCACGTCTTCAGCCCCCATATACACCACACATTCCATGCCGTAACGCGCTGCGACGGTTGCCGATGCAACGCCATGCTGACCTGCGCCCGTTTCAGCAATCACGCGTTTTTTACCCATGCGCTTGGCCAATAAAGCCTGACCAATGGTGTTATTAACTTTATGCGCACCGGTGTGGTTTAGATCTTCGCGTTTTAAGTAAATTTGCGCGCCACCTAATGCGCTCGACCAGCGCTCAGCATGGTAAACCGGACTCGGGCGGCCAACATAATGCTTTAAGACGTAGCGATATTCATCCATAAATGCAGGATCTTTTATGGCTTTTTCGAACTCGACTCGCAATTCTTCTAAAGCGGGCATTAAAGTTTCAGCGACATAAATGCCACCATGAGGACCAAAGTGACCACGTACATCAGGCTGCTGATAAATTTCGCTCATGACTCTCTCACATAAACTTCAAAGCAGATTAATTAAATAACGGCGCGAATAAATGACTCAACCAACACTAAATCTTTAACACCTTTAGAACGCTCAACACCACTGGACACATCAACCGCCCAAGGTTGCACACTGGTAATCGCAGTAGCGACATTCTCTGGATGCAGCCCACCCGACAAAATCAAGGGCAACGGCCAATCGTTCGGCAAGGCTTGCCAATCGAAACTTTCCCCGGTTCCACCGGGAACACCATCAACCCAAGCATCGAGCAAAATACCTCGGCACAAGGGTGAAACATAACGCGAGGCGTATTCTATCAAATTTATGTCAGGTTTTACCCTAAGTGCTTTGATAAAGGGGCGATCAAATTGCATACAAAACGCTAAATCTTCATCTCCGTGAAATTGCAGCAAGTCTAACGGCACACTTTCTAACACCGCACTGACGTTCGCTGCCGTTTCATTGACAAAAAGCCCGACAGAAGAAACAAAGGCGGGTAATGCCGCAACAATTTCAGCCGCCAATGACACAGACACATGCCGCGGACTCGGCGGATAAAACACCAAACCGATGGCGTCAGCCCCCAATTGTGCAACCTGACGTGCCGTAGCAGCATCACGCAATCCGCAAATTTTTATTCGAGTTCGCATCAAAAAGCCCTGTTGCTGATTAAATCATTCCGTAGCGATATTCTGGCAAAGAGGCCAATTCGAACTCAGCAGGATAGCTCACACCCGTCAAATAAAGGCCATCGGGCATAAATGTCGGTGGTGCTGACGTTCTATTTTTTTGCGCCAATAACCAACCCATCCATTCAGCAGAAGCCTTGCCTTTACCAACGTAGAGCAGCGCACCCATGATGTTTCGTACCATATGATGCAAAAATGCGGTCGCAGAGAAATCTACGCACAGCATATTGCCATGCTCGGTAATTTGAATATTTTGTAACTGCTTAATCGGAGATAGCGCCTGACATTCTGCCGCCCGAAAACTACTAAAATCATGCTCGCCCAACAAAAACTGCGCCGCGGCACGCATCTGTGCAACATCAAGATCGTAATGCACCCAACCCACCCGCCCAGCTTGCAAACTAGGGCGAATAGGGTGACGCAATAAGAGATAGCGATAATGGCGTGCGGTCGCAACAAATCGGGCATGAAAATGCTCTGGTACTTCTTGCGCCCAAAGCACTGAGATACCTGCAGGTAAAAAACTATTTACACCTCGGACCCATGCGGTAATTGGACGCTGAGCATCGGTGTCAAAATGGGCAATTTGCCGTGTAGCATGAACGCCAGCATCGGTACGACCTGCCGCATGCATCCGAACCGGATGCCCTGCCATCCTACCAATTGCGCGTTCCATCTCGCCTTGGATTGTGTCCATCTGAGGCTGCACCTGCCAGCCACTAAAATCACGACCATCATACTCAATCGCTACGGCAAATCGTTTCAACGCCAAAACCCATCCATCCCCAAAAAAATAGAGCACAAAACCAGAGCACATTGCCCAAACAACAGACCCAATTGCAGTCGATTGATCGGCATATACGACAGCTCTATGGTGTGACATGCTGCTGGTTGCGGCTGCAAAATCAACGACAATAAGTCCTTAAATCCTAACTTCGACTCCAGCAAGGACTCAGCCACTTGCAATGTTAAAGCAAAACGGACGGCAAATCGCTCTCGTGCACTAGAAAAGTACTGCAATGGGTATAAAAAGAGGTAAAAAGAGGAGAAAACCTCGTTGCTTGTTAATCTTTTAAGCAGAATTTGCAAGCTAGCAGCAACAACTAGCAACCTTCCAACTTGATCAACCCCCAAGCTCAAGCCGACATCGGTAGGAGATAAGACACCCAGCCAAATATAGCGCCCGGGCGTACTCCAACCGTAAATCAGTACGGTAACAAGTAAGAGCCACTTTAGTTTTGACAAGCTGCGCAGCAATCGTTGTCGAGCACATTGTGCCGCGATGAGCACAACCACCAACACCAAAAACCAAAGATAATGGCGCTCAAGCCATGGCAGCAACAACAGCAACCACAGCCAAAGCGCCAAAAAATTCACTGGATGCAAAAATTAATTCCAGACTCTAACAGTTTACAAATCAGCTAAAAGTGACTGCGCCAAACCCTGCTGCTGCGCACTTCCTTCTTGCAATGCTTCTTGAAGGATCTCTCGAGCACCCTCAACGTCACCCATATCAATGTACGCTCGGGCTAAATCAATTTTTGTTTGCACTGGGTCATCTGCAGAGAAATCCATTTCACTTGACGTCGCAGCCTTATCCAAGCTCAAGCTAATATCATCCAACGCAATATCTTCAGTCAGGCCGGCATTTAGTTGCTCGTTAGCAGATGCCGCATCTAACTCTGAAGCGACTGGTGCAGCCAAATCAAAATTGAAATCTAAACTCATATCATTTTCTGGCTCAGTCGCCCCCACTTCTGGAATATTTTCAGAAAGCGGCTCAGAAAGATCTAATTCAGGCAAATTTTCCTCAGGCAAAGCCAAATCAAACGTTGATGCCGGTGAGCTTAAATCGGCGTCCAGATCCAAAGAATTCGCCAAGGCGTCAAAATTTGTCAAATCAAAATCGGCATCTGTGCCTGCATCGGCGTTAAGTGAGCCACCAAAATCAAATTCAGCCAACTCATCAAGATCCGATAGCGCCTCCTCCATTGAAGAGGTTTCTATAGGCAACTCAATCGGCAAGTCCAGTGCCATCATTTCGTCAGCCAACGGCAACTCGTCCTCTTCTGCACTTGGAGCAATCGTTGGCGCTTCGATTTTTTCCATCCCAAAATCAGCTTCAACCGGTTCTAAATCTGCACTCTCTGCAAGATCGAAAGATAATTCCTTATCCAAGTCCAGATCAGTACCAGCCAAGCTTTCAGCAAAATCAGACTCCAAACGAGCTTCTTCAACGGGTAAATCAACAATTGGCGCTTGATTTTCAGAGAAATCAGCTTCTGCACGATCAACTGAAGGCGACTCCAAGTCCAATTCAAAATCCAAGTGCTGACTAACCGACTCAGTAGCATCAGTAGCATCAGCAGCCACAGCCGCCACGACCGGAGCTCCGCCCATAACAACCGCTGCGACAGCTCGTGTATCAATAACACCACCTTGCTGATACAACGGATTTTCTGGGTCTATCTCACTGCCAGTTTGTGCTACGCGATCCCAATGCTCGCCCTTGCCGCCCGTCATGGCAAACAGTGCAGAGGCATGCTCTTCGTAGGAGATTAAGTCTTTTCGAGCAGCATAAATATCCAGCAACTTCATGCGGATCTCATGTCGCGAAGGATCTTTATTTAACGCATCTTTTAAGATTTCTTCTGCCTGCGCATCTCGGCCATACGCCATATACACTTCGGCCTCGGCAATCGGATCGACCTCATCGGTATCAATCGTCCCTAAGCCTTGGCGACTAAAATCAGTAAGGAATGAGTTTTCGGTAGATTGGGTGCTAATCACACCGCCCCCTGTGCTTCCCAATACCGTATTGGCCTTTAAGTCACCGCCCGTAATAATGCTATCTTCAAATACATTAGGGCGCTGACGTCGTCGCACCATCCACAAACCACCAACGCCCAACAACACGGCTAAAGCGCCGCCACCCAATGCCAACGGATTTTCAAATAGACTCGCTACGAAGCCTGTTTCCTCTGGCACGTCAGCTACGACCTCAACGCGTTTTTTGGCTTTTACCGCAGGCGCACTCGCAACAGGACTCGCCACAACCGCGCTCGCCACCGTCGACGGTGTAGCAACCTCGACTTGCGAAGAGGCCGAAGCAACAGGGGCCACAGCAACGGCCTCCGCACTAGCAACGTCACTGGCCTTGGCCTTCATCGCGATTAAACGTTCCATGTCACTGACGTTTTTCTGCAACTCGGCGACACGTTGATTCGCTTCATTCAGCGCTTTTTGCCTTGCCGCTACCTCTTCTTCTAAAGCCTGAACCTTGGCTAAATCACCTGATTTTTTAGCCAAATCCACCGCTTTGGATAGTTTCAAGACATCTTTATTTTTATCTACTGCACCAGCGCCTTGGTCTTCGACCTGAGTGACGATCTTACCGCCAGCCGATTGTGCCGCCAGGTCCCGCGCCGAAGATTTTGCGGCTAAATCACCCAACTTACTCCGGTATTCATTCCAATTTTCGGCCTGCACTTTAACTTCTTTGCTGGCTTGCTGAGCGCTAAGCGCCTTTAACTCGGCCACCGGAGGCACCCGCAAAATCTTGCCTCGCTTTAACCGATTCATATTGCCATCAAAAGCATCAGGATTATTACGATACAACCCAACTAAGACCTGATCCAAACTCACGCCACTCGGCTGCACAGCTCTAGCCACACCCGATAGCGTATCGCCACCTTTTGTCTTATACGACTCAGCATCACGCGCCTCTACCGAAGACTCAGTTGATCGTGGTTTTTCATTCAAAGCTGCAGACTGAGACTGACTAGGCTTCGCTTTAATCACACCAGAACTACGCACGCCGGGCAAAGCACTCGAAGCAAACTTGGTCGATGTCGTCGGCGAATAACCAGCCGGATCAATCAATGCGGTGTACTCTCGCTGAATGCGACCAGTAGCCCAATTAAGTTCCAATAAAAAATCAAGGTACGGCTCAGAAATCGCCTGCGAAGACTTTACTGCAACATAGTGCTGACCATTGCCTCGCTTTTCAATATTAAAGCGCAACCCCAAAGCCCCTGATGGGTAAGTAATTTGCGCATTCGAAAAAGCCTCAGGTGAAGCCAAGCTCACCACCAATGAATCGGCTTCGCCCGGCAAAACTGAAACTAAATCGATTTCTCCACGAAAAGGCTGCCCCAAGCCGGATAAAACATTCAGCCGACCCAAACCCGCTGCATTAGCAAACCAAGGTAAAGCAGCCATCGTCACGGCCAGTACGCATGTTTTAAATCGTGGCGTCTTAAGCACAAGCAATCTCCCAATCGCGATCATTCTAAATTTTACTTCATTCTTATCTTGATTATATTCAATCAATAACAAACACGAATCAAGTACAAAGCTTTCAAATTAAGACAGCGTAATTTAATAGCCGCCAAATGATACATATTATTTACAAAAACTTTCTCGATAATACTAACAATTCAATCTAGAACAGAATTTTATATTCATTTTTTTGTTCGAGCGTAACAGACACGCTACGTTTTTTAGGGATTTTAGCCAAATCCCAAGCAGAAAACGCCCAAAGCCATAAACTTTTTAAATCGCTTCTTTGTAATTCGACAGGAGGCTGCTGACCCAAAACATCAAGACATTGCCATAACTGCCAAACTTCTTTCCCTTTTTGCAAGGCTGGTGCTTTATTTTGCTTACTTAGTTTCTCGCCACCCAAATCAGCAAGCACCGGAATATGTGCATATTTTACAGAGGGTAAATTAAGTCCTTGCTGCAATGCAATTTGTCGAGGGCTTGAATCCAACAAGTCTGCCCCCCGCACCACATGCGTCACCCCTGAAGCAGCGTCATCAACCACTACGGCCAGCTGATAAGCCCAGCATCCATCGGCACGGAGCAAAACAAAATCACCAACATCTCTTGCTAGATTTTGGGTTTGCCATCCTTGAATTTCATCCAAGAATAAATAATCTCTATCTTCCGTTCGCATACGCCAAGAATGCGCGCCCCTTTTTTTTGTAACGCCAAGCCGACACGTGCCTGGATAAACAATACCATCTACACCGCTTCGAGCATGAAGCGCAATTTCTCTCCTAGAACAAAAGCAAGGGTATACCCCCCCATCCTTTATTAAATCAGAGAGCGCGGCACTATACATAGCATATTGAGTAGATTGATATAATACAGGCCCATCCCACTCAAATCCGAATCGTAGCAATGTATTGACAATCGAATCAGCAGCAGCAACCTCAATTCGCCCTCGATCCACATCCTCTATTCGCAACAACCATCGCCCAGAATGAGCCCTCGCCTCCAAGTAACTGGCAGTAGCTGCCAACAAAGAACCCATATGCAAGTGCCCTGTAGGACTGGGCGCAAAACGCCCAACATATGGGGTAACAACAACGTCTGAATGATCACTTTGACTAAAACCCATGATTAACCAGTTAAGACCACAGTCTGCTAAAATAGTGACATTTTTACAGTCGACACAAAAAAGGACAAGCGATGACTTACGTTGTGACCGATGCCTGCGTGAAATGCAAATACACAGACTGCGTTGATGTTTGCCCAGTAGATTGCTTTCGTGAAGGCCCAAACTTTCTCGTCATTGATCCTGACGAATGCATCGATTGCACACTGTGCGTAGCAGAATGCCCAGTCGAAGCCATTTACGCAGAAGACGACGTACCCGCAGAGATGCACGACTTCATCGCACTCAATGCAGAACTGGCAAAAGTATGGCCAACAATAGTTGAGAAAAAAGAACCGCTCGACGACCATGCAACATGGGCTGCCATCAGTGGAAAAATCGACGAAATCGAACGTTGATACAAATTAGATCCATATAAACCTTGCCTAAATCCAAAAAAAAGGCTAAATTCATTGGTTCTACAACCTTGCCTAACCGTGGTCGCTAGCGGTAGGCTGTAACCCGTAAGGAGACTTCATGCGACATTATGAAATCGTATTTATCATACACCCTGATCAAAGCGAACAAGTTCCAGCAATGATCGAGCGTTACAAAGCCCTGATTACTGCAGGTGCAGGCTCAATTCACCGCTTGGAAGACTGGGGCCGTCGTCAATTGGCTTACCCAATCCAAAAGATTCACAAAGCTCATTATGTAATGATGAACATCGAGTGCAGCCAAGCAACTTTGGATGAAATCGAACACGCATTCAAATTCAATGATGCAGTTTTACGTCACTTGACACTAAAAACTGATGTTGCTGCAACCGAAGCTTCGCCAATGATGAAAGAAGAAAAATCTAAATCATTGTCACAAGCTGCTGGTGAAGGCCTAGCCGCTTAATTCGGCTAAATTGAACTTACGAAACCGAGTACTAATCGAAGGTTTTTTGGTTAGCGATTCAAATTTACACAACACACCAGCAGGTATTCCTGTGATTGAAGGGCGGATACTCCACCAATCATCACAAATGCAGCTTGGCAGTGCTCGCAAAGTTGAATGTGAAATTCCTTTTTTAGCTCTGGGCGAGATAGCGCAAGCAATTGCCAATCTAGCTCCAGAACAAAAGCTAAAATGCAAAGGATTTCTCGCAGCAAAAAACCAACGTTTTCGTCATGCTCTGGTTTTGCATATTGATGCATTTGAACTTTTGAATTGAGGAAATCTCATGTCTCGCAATCTTTTCAAGCGGAAGAAATTCTGCCGCTTCTCTGCCGAAGGCATTTTGCACGTTGATTACAAAGACGTTGCCTTGCTTAAAGACTTTATCTCTGAAAACGGCAAGATTATTCCTGCACGTATCACTGGTACTAAAGCTAAATACCAACGTCAATTGTCGACTGCCATCAAATTGGCTCGCTTTTTGGCTTTGTTGCCGTACACTGACCAACACTAATCGAGCAAGGAGAACTTAACATGCAAATTATCCTACTCGAAAAAGTAGCAAACCTAGGTACATTAGGCGACGTAGTTAAAGTGAAAGATGGTTACGCACGTAACTTCTTGATCCCACAAGGCAAAGCAAAACGCGCAAATGCAGCTAACTTAGCTGAATTTGAAGCTCGCCGTGCTGAGTTGGAAGTTAAACAAGCAGAAATCTTGGCTCAAGCACAAGCTCGTGCTGCTCAACTAGAAGGCTCAACCTTCACTATCGGCCAAAAAGCCGGTGTTGATGGACGCTTGTTTGGTTCAGTAACGACTCAAGATATCGCCGATGCAATCACTGCAACTGGTATCGAAATCAAGAAATTTGAAGTGCGTTTGCCAGAAGGCCCATTCAAGGCCATCGGCGAATACGAAGTGGCATTAGCATTGCACCACGACGTTGTAAGCACAATTAAATTAGTTGTTGTTGGTGAAGCTGCTTAATTAGCCTCAACAAGATGACACTAAAAAAGCCATGGGTGACCATGGCTTTTTTTATTTTGCTAAAGCCTTCAACACCCTAGAAACGGCAACCAAACCAAAAGTCGCAGTCACCGTCATTACCGCACCAAATCCGCCCTCGCAATCCAAACGAACACCCTCACCAGGCTGAGGCTTAATTGCACATACCGTGCCGTCGGCCTGTGGATATACCAATTGTTCTGTCGAATACACGCACTCAATTCCGAATTTTTTCCCCTGCTTCGGAAACTGATAATCACGACGCAACAAACTACGCACCTTAGATGCCAGCGGGTCTTGTAATGTCCGACTTAAATCATCTACTGTAATTTGTGTCGGATCAATTTGACCACCCGCCCCACCAACAGTAATCAGCTTTAGTTTATTACGCCGACACCACGCAATCAAAGCCGCCTTGGTTTTAACGCTATCAATACAGTCGATAACAAAATCAAACTTCCCTGCCAAATACTCAGCGAAATTTTCTGTAGAAATAAAATCCTCAATTTGAATAACTTCCATTTCAGGATTGATTGCCAACATCCGCTCCGCAACAACGGCAACCTTCATCCGACCAAACTCCCCCGTCAAAGCTGGCAGCTGCCGATTGGTATTAGAAATACAAATATCATCCAAATCAATCAAAGTCACCCGTCCAACACCAGAGCGCGCCAAAGCTTCTGCGGCCCAAGAACCAACACCACCAACACCAATTACGCAAACCCGAGCAGAATGAAACTTCACCAAACTATCAGCACCATACAAACGTGCAATACCAGCAAATCGCCGAAGATATAATTCCGACATAGCCATAAATACATTCCCTCAAAACAACGCAGCCCCACACGGGGCTGCGTTTAAACGTTAATGATTATTTACTCTAAACCACTTTTTACGATGAAGATTTACACCCCAACATTGTCATGCCTTAGGTGCCGGTTTACGCCGAACAGTAGTTTTTTTAATCACTTCATCTTTAGTCACTTCATCTGCTGCAGGAGCCATCGCATCAGGAGGGGCTGTTGGCTGCAAATCATCCACATCTGCACGTTGCGGGCCACCCGGCATACCAAAGCCTGTAAAAAGATTTTTTGCACGATCTTGTAGTTGCTGTTGCATATCAACAAACATCGTAGTGCTACTTTCCAAATAGTTACCCATCATGTTTTGTATCGCAGGGCCTTGGAACTTCATGAATTCGCCCCACAAATTATGATTACTAAACAATGGATTATCGGCCAACGTCGTAGATTTTGCCTGATCTTGCAATCGCACCTGCATTTCAGCAAATAGTTGCATGTTTTTTTCTAGATAATTCCCCATCAATCCCTGCATTGCATGACCATAAAAACGAATGATTTGCGTCAGAACATCATAAGAAAACATAGGCATACCACCAGCTTCTTCTTCCAAAATAATTTGAAGCAAAACACTGCGTGTTAAATCTTCACTGGTCTTCGCATCAACTATGGAAATATCCGTCCCATCTAGCACCAGCTGCTTTACATCTGCTAGCGTGATATAGCTACTAGTATGGGTATCGTATAAACGACGATTTGGATACTTCTTAATGACACGCTTTTCGACACTCATTGACTCAATCCTCGAAAAATTGAACTACTCACCATACCATTAGAGAATAGCCCTGTGCAGAGACTGGCGCAACATGATGCACTGCACAAAATTATATTGACAACAATAAAAAGCTCTTCCAAAATGAATGCGTATTGTGCACTGCAGCAATTGCCAGCTTGCGTCTGGTTTAGCCCCTTACCATTCAGGAGAATTTAGCATGACAACAGCACAGCAACAACTAAACGACTTTGCAACCGAACAACTGGAAACAGTATTACGTTTCGCGCGCATCTCAATTGATACCGCCGATCGTCTTGTTCAATTACAAATTGAAACCGCGAAAAATACGCTAGAAGAAAGTGCTCGTAATGTAAAACAATTTAGCACATTTAAAGATGCACAAACCGCATTTTCTAACCAACAAAAACTGTCTGAAGCTGCGATTGAACAATCTCTAGCCTACGGCAAAAATTTATATGAAATCGCCTCTCAAGCCCAAACTGAATTCAGCAAACTGATTGATGAGCGCAGTGTATTTTTTAACAAGAATGTTGTATCTGGCTTAGACCGTTTTGTTAAATCAGCACCTGCAGGGGCTGATGTTGCTGTAGCTGCCGTGAAATCAACTGTACAAGCTACTGCTGCCGCAGTAGACAGCATGACCAAAGCCGCCAAACAAGTTGCTGACTTCGCCGATGCTTCTGTAAAAGCAGCATCTACAGCCACTGCAGACGCGGTAAAAACTGCAAGCAAAAAAACCAACAGTGCCGGCTCTACTGCCCAATAAACCAGTCATATACAATACAAACAAACGGGCACTTAAAAGTGCCCGTTTTTTATTTATTGAAGCGCCTTAGGCGCATCATGATTACTCTGGCGTTGATTCAGTCACAACTTCTACCACTGCAGGAGCAGCAACGGCAGCCTCATCATTCAAAACCGCCTTGATTGACAAGCGAATACGACCTTTTTCGTCTTGCTCAATCACCTTAACACGAACAATTTCACCTTCTTTTAGGTAATCGCCCACGTTATTGATACGCTCATTTGCAATTTGGCTGATGTGCACCAAACCATCTTTACCAGGCATGATTGAAACAATAGCACCTACGTTTTTGTCCAAAATCTTCACCACAGGACCTTCGTAGATACGACCAATTTCAACTTCAGCAGTAATTTCTTCGATACGACGACGCGCTTCAGCAGCACCTTCCGCCGAAACAGAAGCAATCGTAATAGTGCCATCTTCAGTAATGTCGATTTGCGTGCCAGTTTCTTCGGTCAAAGCGCGAATAACCGAACCACCCTTACCAATCACATCACGGATTTTTTCTGGATTGATTTTCATAGTGTAAAGACGTGGCGCATGCTCGCTCACCTCTTCACGAGCGCCATCAAGAGCACCTTTCATGATGCCGATGATGTGAACACGACCTTCTTTGGCTTGGTCAAGCGCAACGCGCATGATCTCTTTGGTGATGCCGGTGATTTTGATGTCCATTTGCAGCGCAGTGATACCGTTTTCAGTACCTGCAACTTTAAAGTCCATATCACCAAGATGGTCTTCATCACCCAAGATGTCTGACAACACGGCGAAAGCATTACCTTCTTTAATCAACCCCATTGCGATACCCGCAACGTGGTTTTTCATCGGTACACCGGCATCCATCAATGCCAAGCAACCACCGCAAACAGAAGCCATTGAAGACGAACCGTTTGATTCAGTGATTTCAGACACAACGCGCATTGAGTACGCGAAGTCTTCTTTGTTTGGCAACATTGCAATCAAAGCACGTTTAGCTAAACGACCATGACCAATTTCGCGACGCTTTGGTACACCTACACGGCCAGTTTCACCTGTTGAATACGGCGGGAAGTTGTAATGCAACATAAAGCTATCAGTGTAGCCACCATGCAACGCATCAATTTTTTGCTCATCGAGCTTAGTACCCAAAGTTGCCGCAGCAATAGCTTGAGTTTCACCACGAGTAAACAATACCGAACCATGTGCACGTGGCAATACACCAGTGCGGATCGAGATTGGACGCACGGTACGCGTATCACGACCATCAATACGCGGCTCACCAGCCAAGATTTGGCCACGAACGATCTCGCCTTCTAAGCCCTTAAAGATACCTTTGATTTCATTGGCAGCCAAGGTGCCAGTTTCTTCAGTAATCAAAGCATCTTTAACCAAAGCCCAAGTTTCATTGATTTTTTGTGTGCGAGCTTGTTTTTGACGTAGTTTAAAGCCTTGTGCCAAGCCTTCTGCAGCAATACTGCGAACCTGTGCAATCAATTCTTCATTGGCAACAGGTGCAGTCCAGTCAAACAATTCTGGGTTAACTTCATCCGCCAATTCATTGATCGCGTTAATAGCCACTTGCATTTGCTCGTGACCAAATACCACCGCGCCCAACATCACACTTTCTGATAATTCATTAGCTTCAGACTCAACCATCAATACCGCTTGGCTCGTACCAGCAACCACCAAGTCCATTTGGCTATCTTTCATTTCAGACATCGCTGGACACAATACATATTCGCCATTGATATAACCCACGCGCGCAGCGCCAATTGGGCCATCAAAAGGCACACCAGATAAAGTCAATGCAGCAGAAGCACCGATCATTGCTGGGATATCAGAATCAACTTCAGGATTAATCGACATCACCGTTGCAATAATTTGGATGTCGTTAAAGAAACCTTCAGGGAACAACGGACGAATCGGACGATCGATCAAACGACTCGTCAACACTTCTTTTTCAGATGGCTTGCCTTCACGCTTAAAGAAGCCACCTGGGATTTTACCTGCAGCGTAAGTACGCTCTTGGTAATCAACAGTCAACGGGAAAAAATCTTGGCCCGGCTTAACCGAGCGGGCAGCAACGACAGTCACTAATACAGATGTACCATCTACATCCACCATCACGGCGCCAGTAGCTTGGCGAGCAATTTCACCAGTTTCGATAGTGACGGTATTTTTGCCGAAAGCAAAAGATTTAGTAAATTTATTGAACACTCGTTGTCCTTTTCACAATGTTTGCCAACGATCTTGGCGAGAGAAACTTCCGCTGCGATGGGATCGACGGCTATTTCTAGCCTGCACATCGCCGACTCCGGCACAACCTAACTCTACTCTGCCGCCGGAATCGCTATTGGGCAGAATAAAGCTTTAAAACTTAAAGAGCATAAAGAAAAAAGTCGCAATCGATTGACTGCGACTTTTGTCGTTAGGTCTTACTTACGTAGACCCAATGCAGCGATCAAGCTGCGATAGCTATCATTGTTCGTGCGTTTGAGATAATCCAACAAACGACGACGACGAGAAACCATAGCCAAAAGACCACGACGTGAGTGATGATCTTTCTTGTGTGTTTTAAAATGTTCAGTCAAATCATTGATACGAGCAGTCAACAAAGCAACTTGAACTTCAGAAGAACCAGTATCGCCTTCCGCGTGTTGGAATTTTTTTACTAATTCAGCTTTTTGAGCAACAGAAACAGACATTCAACTTCTCCAAAAAATCACCTAACGATGATTAGACAAGCATAGATTGAGTCTTACAACCCATTCCAGCTCCATTAACTTCCTAGCCCACATGGGTAGAAAGCAGTCGTTTGGGTCGCAGTACGCCATCAGCGCCCACTTCACCCAAACCAATAAACACAGGATTATCCGACTTTTCGCTAAGTCCGTAAAGCCTTAACTCGCCCTGCGGCGGATTGACCAAGTCCAAAATAGGCATTCCATTGCGCATGAGTGCAGTTTGTGACAAATTTAGCTGCACACTTGGCAACTCAATAATAAGTTGCTCAGCAGGTAGCAACTTAGCCTCGCGAAGTGACATTTCCATCGCAATGTATCCATCCAGGGTGATTGCATCTTCTAGCTTAAAGCCACCCGTCAAAGTTCGACGCAATCCAGACAAATAAGCACCACAACCCAAAGCATTACCGATATCTTCGGCCAACACGCGGATATACGTTCCTTTTGAACACAATACATCGACAACTAATACTGGCGCGTCATATGAAACAACGTTGATTTCATAAATCGTAATGGGACGAGATTTTCGCTCCAACACAACCCCTTCACGGGCATATTCATACAGCGCCTTACCAGCAACCTTTAGCGCCGAATACATCGGTGGGGTTTGTTCAATTGGTCCGGTAAACTGGGCCAAAATCGGCATAATTACCGCCAGATCAGTTGGTGCTTCACCAGTCTCGCTAATTTCACCTTCGCCATCTAACGTTGTAGACATTTGCCCAAATCGGATCGTAGCTCGATAACCCTTATCGGCATCAAGCATGCGCTGAGCAAATTTTGTTGCCTCACCAAAACAGAGCGGCAACAAACCCGTAGCAAAAGGATCTAACACACCGGTATGGCCGCCCTTTTCTGCTTGCAATAACCAGCGGCATTTAAGCAAAGCGCCATTACTCGAAAATCCAAACGGCTTGTCTAACAATAAAACACCATCAATTTTACGCTTGGCCATCTTCTTCTGGCGCTTTCGGCAATGCATTAGCCTGATCAATTTTTTGCGTTAAATTCATGCCGTACTCAATGGATTCATCATATTCAAAATGCAACTCTGGCATTTTATATAAAGAAAATCCACGAGCGATTTGCGCACGCAAAAAGCCTTTTGTACCTTCAAGCAAACGAGCAATTTCTGGACGATGGCTCACGTCACCCAAAAAAGTATAAAACACCTTGGCATGCGAATAATCACGTGAGACTTCAACATCAGTCACAGTGATAAGCGAAGCCAGCGGATGATCCAACTCGGCACGAATCACCGTCGCCAAATCGCGTTGAATTTGCTGAGCGACACGGTCAGCACGAGTAAATTGTTTATTAGCCATAGTCTCTGTGAGGAGGACGGTGCGAGGAGTGAGGTGAATAACCTCTCAACACCTAGTTAATTTAAAGCAAAAAAGCGCAAGCACCACCTTGGGCTTGCGCTATTGCGTCGGAGTGAGAACACCTCACACCTCACTCCGAACACCTTATATCATCACAGCGAACGAGCAACCTCGACCACTTCAAAGACTTCCAACTGGTCGCCCAATTGAATATCGTTAAAGTTTTTCAACTGCAAGCCACATTCAAAACCAGCTTTCACTTCTTTAGCTTCATCTTTAAAGCGTTTGAGATTTTCCAGCTCGCCTTGATGGATAACCAAGTTATTACGCAAGACACGAACACCTGCCGAACGTTTAACAACACCTTCCATCACCAAGCAACCTGCAATCGTACCCACTTTAGATACAGCAAAGACCTGACGAATTTCAACCAGACCAATGATCGACTCACGACGCTCTGGTGCCAGCATGCCCGACAAGGCCGCCTTCACATCATCTACCGCATCATAAATAATGTTGTAGTAACGCAAATCAACGCCTTCAGCCTCAGCCAATTTACGAGCAGCTGCATCAGCACGGGTATTAAAGCCAATAATGACCGCTTTAGAAGCCAGAGCCAAATTCACATCCGACTCAGAGATACCACCTACAGCACTGTGCAAGATTTGTACACGCACTTCGCTGGTAGATAGTTTCTGCAAGCTTTGTGACAAGGCTTCAGAAGAACCCTGTACGTCAGCTTTAATAATGATTGGCAAGTTTTGAACATTGCCTTCCGCCATTTGCGCAAACATGTTCTCAAGCTTAGATGCTTGTTGACGAGCAAATTTCACATCACGGTATTTGCCTTGACGGAACATCGCAATTTCACGTGCTTTTTTCTCATCAGCCAACACCATGGCGTCAACACCAGCAGAAGGCACTTCTGACAAACCAAGAATCTCAACAGGCATTGATGGGCCCGCCTCAGTAATCGGTTTACCGTTTTCATCCAGCATCGCACGAATACGGCCATACACTTGCCCCGCTAAGACGGTATCGCCCTTGCGTAAAGTACCAGACTGAACCAGCATTGAAGCAACCGGACCACGACCTTTATCTAGGCGAGCCTCGATAATAATCCCTTTAGCAGGACCATCAACTGGCGCAGTCAACTCAAGCACCTCAGCTTGCAACAGAATTGCATCAAGCAACTCATCAATCCCTAAGCCTTTTTTCGCTGACACATGGATAAATTGAGTATCACCACCCCAATCTTCCGGCACGACTTCTTGCGCCACCATTTCTTGGCGAATACGCTCGAAATTAGCTTCTGGCTTATCAATCTTATTCACAGCAACAACAATAGGCACACCGGCAGCTTTCGCGTGGTGAATAGCCTCAATCGTTTGCGGCATCACGCCGTCATCGGCAGCAACAACCAACACCACGATATCCGTCAATTGCGCACCACGGGCACGCATTGAAGTAAATGCCTCGTGACCTGGGGTATCGAGGAAGGTAATCATACCCTTACCCGTTTCAACGTGATACGCACCAATGTGCTGAGTAATACCACCCGCTTCGCCCGAAGCGACTTTTGCGCGACGAATATAATCGAGCAAAGAAGTTTTACCATGGTCAACGTGACCCATCACTGTCACAACTGGCGCGCGCGGCGTTGATGCATGATCAGTTTTCGCTTCTTCATCCAAATAGATATCTGGATCATCCAATTTCGCAGCAACTGGTGTATGGCCCATTTCTTCAACAATAATCATTGCTGTTTCTTGGTCCAGCACCTGATTGATGGTAACCATCATGCCCATCTTCATCAACGCTTTAACCACTTCAACGCCCTTAACGGCCATTTTGTGCGCTAAATCGGCAACTGAAATCGTTTCTGGCACATCCACTTCACGCGCTACAGGCTCAGTCGGTGCCACAAATGCATGTGCATTATCCACTTGCTGCTGCGCATGGTTTTTCTTGCCACCTTTTTTAGACTTCCAATCATTACCCGTATCACCGCCACGAGTCTTGATGCCTTTCTTCTGACGACCATCGTTCCAGCCGCCTTTTTCATCTTTCTTCGGTGCCGCGCCAGCAGGTTTTTTATCTGCTGGTTTAGCCGCCGCAGCCGCTGCAGGAGCAGCTTTTTCTGGTGCATGAATCGGCGTTTCTTTCGGACGGCGGAAATCGACACGCGCACCAACACGTGGCGCTTCGTGGCCCGGTTTGATGTGCGGTTTAACTGCAGGCTTAGCCGCTTCAGGCGCTTTAGCTGGCGCTTTTTCTGCAGGTTTAGTTTGCTGTACCTGTGGTTTAACCGCAGGTGCAGGTGCAGGTGCAGGTGCAGGTGCAGCAACAGGTGTCGGCGCTACCACAACCTCAGCGACTGGGGTAGCAGGAGCCACCATTTCAGCAGGCTTTTGATTGCGATTTTGCTTAGCTTGCATTTCGGCAGCTTGGCGAGCGTACAACTCATTTTGACGGCTCGCTTCCGCTTCACGACGTTGGCGCTGAGCCTCATCAATCACCGATACTGGCGCAGCAACTGGCGCAGCCGCTTTAGGCGCTACGGGTGTTGGCGCTGGCGCAGCAACTGGAGCAGGTGCAGCAGGTGCAGCAACTGGTGCTGGCGCTTCAGGCGCTGCAGATGTCTCAACAACGCGCTTTTTACGCACTTCAACTTGAATCGTTTTTGACTTGCCAGTCGCATCAGTTTTACGAATCTCAGTCGTTTCTTTACGCGCCAATGTTACTTTAGGCTTGTCACCACCTTGACCATGTTTTTGTTTCAAATGACCGAGCAAGAGCTGCTTATCATCCGAACTTAATACGTCATCGGCATTGTTTTTGTTCACGCCAGCCGCTTTCAATTGTTCGATAAGCTCTTGCGTTGGCATTTTTAATTCGGCAGCAAACTGGCTGACTTTGGGTTCACTCATTGATTACTCTCCCGCGCCTTAGGCGAACAAATGTTCGCGCGCTTTCATGATCAGTTGTTTAGCGGTTTCTGCGTCGATACCAGTCATTTCGGTTAATTCATCGACCGCCAAATCTGCTAGATCGTCACGGGTATGTATGTCGTTCTCGGCCAATACAGTAGCCAATTCCGAGGTCATACCCTCCAGCGTCTTCAGGTCTTCGGACTGATGCTCTAGCTTTTCTTCACGCGCAATAGCTTGAGTTAACAAGGCATCACGAGCACGAGAGCGCAGTTCGTTTACGGTTTCTTCATCAAACGCTTCGATTTCCAGCATTTCATTCAGTGGCACATAAGCCACCTCTTCCAATGTATTGAAGCCTTCTTGTACCAAGACATCAGCTACATCTTCATCAATATCCAGCGCCTGAATAAACAAAGCGCGAATCTTAGTGAATTCTTCTTCGTGTTTTTGCTCTGCTTCATCAACGGTCATGATATTGAGTTTCCAACCTGTCAACTCAGCCGCTAATTTCACATTTTGGCCACCACGACCAATGGCCATCGCCAAATTATCTTCATCAACGACAACATCCATACTGTGGGTGTCTTCGTCCAAAATAATTGAGCTCACTTCAGCCGGTGACAAGGCATTAATCGCAAACTGAGCAGCATCGGCCGACCATAAAACGATATCAACACGCTCACCTGCTAATTCATTACTCACTGCATTAACCCGTGTACCACGCACACCGATGCAAGTGCCTTGTGGATCAACGCGTTGATCGTTAGATTTAACGGCAATTTTAGCGCGCATCCCAGGATCACGTGCCACGCCTTTTAACTCGATCAAATTATTTTCAATTTCTGGCACTTCAAGTTCAAACAATTTTGCCATAAATTCTGGCGCAATCCGCGACAAGACCAATTGCGGACCACGGCCATTGCGATCAATACGCAATAGAAACGCTTTAACGCGATCACCGACGCGCAAGTTTTCTTTTGGAATCATCTGATCGCGCGGCAAAATAGCTTCAAGCTTACCGAGCTCAAGAATGGCATTGCCACGCTCAATCCGCTTGATGCTACCTGAAACAATATGCTCACGACGCTGCAAGAAATCATTCAAATTTTGTTCGCGTTCAGCATCACGGATTTTTTGTAAAATCACTTGCTTGGCCGCTTGTGCACCAATACGACCGAACTCAATCGGCTCTAACTCGACTTCCCATACATCACCCACCGACAAATCGGCGCTGTAATCTGGGGCGTCAGTAATCGCGATTTGACGCGATGGTTCTTCGTGGTCGTTATCTTCAACCACGTCCCATACGCGAAAGCTACGATACGCACCGGTGTGACGGTCAATTGAAACGCGAATCTCAACTTCTTCTTCGTAACGTTTTTTGGTTGCAGAAGCGAGCGCCAACTCAAGCGCACCAAACACAACTTCTTTTTCCACGTTTTTTTCGTGCGCAAGTGCTTCAACCAGCACTAGAATTTCACGATTCATAAATTAGTCCTCCGGCATAGAACAAAAGCCAAATTAACAGTATTTGCCAAATGGGTGGCGCAATTTAAAACTGCGGTTCGATCCGAACGCGATCAATCGACGCCAAAGGTAATTTCAACACTTCGCCCGTCACATCAACCACAACATGATCATCCACCAAACCTAATAACTTGCCGATAAGATTTCGGCGACGATCAGGCAAGGGCAACCGTAGTTTCACCTTGACCATCTCACCGGCAAATCGCTCAAAATCCGCCGGTTTTTTTATGAGGCGATCCAATCCCGGTGAAGACACCTCGAGGCGCTCATGGGGGATATTTTCAACCATAAATAAACGCAACAAGTGATTACTCACCGCCACGCAGTCATCAATAGTTACGCCACCGTCTTTGTCGATAAAAATGCGCAACAAACCCTTTTCGCCCATTTCAAAATCGACTAATTCGTACCCTAAACCCGGCAAGGTATTGTCCAACACAGATTGCAGATTGGCCGCCATACTCTTCTTCTCAAAGCTACAAACAAAAAATGGGCTGCAATTCCTGCGCGCCCATTTGAAAGCACTCCCGTCGTTTTTTACGGGATTTTCCTGATTCTAACAGAAAAGATAAGCTGGCGAAATACTCCTCACACAAAGATGCACTTGTCTCACCGGTGCCTTTGCCCATAAAGTAAGGCCACAACGGAGACAAATAATGACAAAGCCTTGGTTAGCCAGCTATCAAGCAGGTGTTCCACACAGTGTAAATCTGAATGAATTTGCGTCAATTCCAGAAGTAATGCAGCAAAGTGTGCTGAAATACCGCGATCGACCTGCCTTTATCAACATGGGAAAATCACTCACCTACGGCGAGTTAGACCAACTTTCAATTCAGTTTGCAACGTATCTACAACAAACATTAAAACTACCATTTGGCGCTCGCATTGCCGTCATGATGCCCAATTTGCTGCAATATCCAGTCGCAATTTTTGGCATTTTACGTGCGGGCTATGTCGTAGTGAACGTTAATCCGCTCTACACTCCGCGCGAATTACAACACCAACTCAATGATTCCGGCGCAGAAGCCATTTTAATTTTGGCCAATTTTGCCCACACGCTCGAAAAAATCATCAGCAGCACGGCCATCAAAACCACCATCGTCACCGAGATCGGCGATTTATTAGGATTTCCCAAAGGCCTACTCGTCAACAGCGTTGTCCGCTACGTAAAGAAAATGGTGCCAAGCTATACCCTTCCCGGGCATACCACGCTCAATAAGGTCTTAAAACAAGGCCTGAGCAATACCCTACAAACCGTGCCATTGAGTCATGATGACATCGCCTTTTTGCAATACACCGGCGGCACCACGGGCGTTGCTAAAGGCGCCATGCTCACGCACGGCAACATTGCTGCCAATATGCAGCAAGCGCACGCATGGATTAGCCCCGTGGTCACCGAAGGGCAAGAAATGATCGTCACTGCACTGCCGCTCTATCACATCTTCTCACTGACGGCCAATTGCATGGTATTTAGTAAAATTGGCGCAACCAATTTACTCATCACCAACCCACGCGACATTCCTGACTTCATCAAAACACTAGGAAAATACCCAGTCACCTGCATTACTGGCGTCAATACCTTATTTAACGCCCTACTCAACAACCCAGAATTTGCCAAGCTCAACTTTAGCAACTGGAAACTCGCCCTCGGTGGTGGCATGGCGGTACAACATGCCGTAGCGGATAAATGGCAAAAAACCACCAAAGTCCCTTTAGTTGAGGCCTACGGCCTAACTGAAACCTCACCAGCCGCCATGATGAACCCCATGAACACACTGGAATTCAATGGCATGATTGGCCTACCCATCCCAATGACTGACGCCGTCATCCGTGACGATGCGGGCATGGAAGTACCTGTCGGCGAACGAGGCGAACTCTATATTCGCGGACCTCAAGTCATGAAAGGCTACTGGCAACGACCTGAAGACACCGCCGATATTTTAGGTGCCGATGGCTTTTTGGCGACAGGCGATATTGCCGTCATGAAACCGAGTGGCTTTTTCCAAATCGTCGACCGTAAAAAAGACATGATTTTAGTTTCGGGCTTTAATGTTTACCCGAACGAGATTGAAGACGTTGTTGCCAACCATCCTGGTGTACTTGAAGTAGCCTGCATCGGCGTTGCGGATGAAAAAACTGGTGAAGCCATCAAACTGGTGATTGTCAAAAAAGACCCTAATTTGACACCAGAAGAAATCATTGAGTTTTGCCGTGGACAGCTGACTAATTACAAAGTGCCGCGAATAATTGCATTTAGCGATAGCTTACCCAAATCAAATGTGGGTAAAATTTTGCGTCGCGAATTGCGTAATTAATCAACCAAGGATCTCAAGATGAATTTATTGCCGTTTTTTAAGCTAATGGCTGAACGTAGTGCATCCGATCTGTTTTTAGCTGCCGATTCGGCAATTGTGATTAAAATTCAAGGCACCTGCCACCCGGTTAACAATCAAATTCTCAGCGCAGAACATGTTAAGCAACTCGCCTATCAACTGATGGGCGAAGCTCGTATCGCCACTTTTGAGCGCGAATTAGAAATGAATTTTGCCTATCCCGTGGCGGGGATTGGCAATTTTCGGGTCAATGTTTTCAAAAGCCGTGGCACCGTCGCGCTTGTTGCACGCTTTATTAAGCCCAAAGCAGACACGCTCGAAGAGTTATTTATGCCCGAGGTGCTTAAATCACTCATCATGGAAAAGCGCGGCATTATTTTAGTGGTCGGTGCCACTGGATCTGGCAAATCGTCCACCGTTTCGGCCATGCTTGAATACCGCAATGAACATCACAGCGGGCACATCCTCACCATGGAAGACCCGATCGAATTTATCTATAGCCATAAAAAATCACTCGTTAATCAACGCGAGGTGGGCACCGACACGCATAGTTATGACGATGCACTACGCAACGCAATGCGCGAAGCACCGAATGTATTGATGATTGGCGAAATTCGCGATCAAGCTACGATGACTTACGCCATGCAATACGCCCAAGCTGGCCACTTATGCATCTCCACTTTGCACGCCAACAATAGCTACCACTCATTAAGCCGAATTGTTAACTTCTACCCGCAAGAAGCACGTGAATCGTTGCTGTATGACCTATCCACTTCATTGCGAGCAATTATTTCGCAACGCTTAGTGCGCTGCAAAGACAGCGGCAAGCTCAAACCCGCCGTCGAAGTGATGCTCAACACCAATCGAATTGCCGAGCTCATTAAAAATGGCGAACTCTCTGAGATCAAAGAAGCGATGGAGCAATCCCTATCCGAAGGTTCGCAAACCTTCGAGCAATCGCTCTATCGCATGTATCGCAACAATGAAATCGAGTTAGACGAAGCGCTACGCAACGCTGACTCAGCCAGCAATCTCTCATGGATGGTCAATAACGCGCAATCAGTACAAGAACAAGAAGCCAGCAAAAGAACCACCGGCAACCAAGCCGACGAGCCAGACGTGAGCTTTGATATTTCATTGCACTAAGCGCACCACCTCAACAACTAGGCCGCTGCGGCGGCCTTTTTCTATGGAAAAAATCATGAAACTCTACGGAATCCCTAACTGCGACACCGTAAAAAAAGCGCGTGTTTGGCTAACTGAACATAACTTTGACTACGAATGGCATGACTTTAAAAAAAACGTTTTAAGCCCTGCCCTCATTGAATATTGGGTTGCCAATTGTGGCTGGGAAGTCTTAGTCAATCGCCAAGGCACCACTTGGCGAAAACTCGACGAAGCCAGCAAAGCGAGCGTGATTGACGCCGCCAGCGCCACCGCCTTGATGCTAGCCAGCCCATCCGTCATCAAGCGACCGGTACTCGATTACAACGGAAAAATCATCGTTGGCTTTAAACCTGAAACCTATAGCAGCTTACTTTTATAAAGGTATATAATCAAAAGCCGCAATCAATATGATATAGATTCATATACCCATACAACTACTTGGTTTCTACCTCAATTTTATTGAGTTGCTCCCCCGCTTGTTGCTCAACCATACTGGCTACAGCGTGCGTTTTCTGCAAAGCCTCACGCTGTGGCTCAGCAATCGTCACGCTTGGCGCGGGCCGACTCGGCCCACAAGCCACCAACAAAAGCACGCCACACCATAAGATGATATTTTTCATTTTTACACCCAAATGAAACCGTCAATGCATTCATTATCCACGCAGAAAATCATCCGCATCGACTTTTATAGGCCCTTTCAGCGCGAGCCCAGCGCCACATAGCAAAACGGGTCCTCCATAGAGAACCCGTTTTAAATTTGGCATTGGCAAAGCAAGCCTTAAAAGCAAAAACCTTTACCGCATCAGGCTTACTTCAAATGACCGCGAATCAGCGATAACATTTGGCCAAATACGCGTGGTGTACCGCAAAGTACGTCACCAGAAACCAAGAATTTTTCTTCGCCGTTGAGATCGGTCACCAAACCACCTGCCTCTTGTACCAACAAAGTACCCGCAGCGATATCAACCAACTTCAAGTCAAACTCAAAGAAGCCATCAAAACGACCACAAGCCACATAAGCCAAATCCAAGGCAGCAGCGCCCGGACGACGTACGCCAGCGGCTTTTTGCGCCATATCGCGGAAAATATTCAGGTAGTTTTCTAAATTATTGAACTTGGTATACGGAAAGCCTGTCCCAACCAATGCGTCTGACAATTCACGCACTTTAGAAACACGGATACGACGATCATTCAAAAATGCACCAACGCCACGAGTCGCAGTAAACAAATCGTTGCGGTTTGGATCGTAAACAACAGCTTGTGTGATCACGCCTTTATGCTCAAGCGCGATAGAAATGGCGTATTGTGGGAAGCCATGCAAGAAATTTGTAGTACCATCAAGTGGATCGATAATCCAAACGTATTCAGAGTTACCGCGGCTACCCGACTCCTCTGCTAGAATCGCGTGATTTGGGTACGCCTCTAAAATAGTGTCGATAATGGCTTGTTCTGCTGCACGATCAACCTCAGAAACAAAATCATTATGACCTTTTTTTTCTGGGGTAATTAAGTCTAAATTATTCGACGCACGTTGAATAACGGTGGCGGCGCGACGCGCAGCGCGCACCGCAGTGTTCAGCATTGGATGCATGACTTCTCACTATTAAAAAAGATCAGATATATTAAGGACGCATTCTACCCGTCTCACGCAAAAGTATAAACCCGATTATGAATAAAGAATCAAATCAAATGAATGAAACCGCTTGCTTATCCAACATTCGTGTTGTTTTATCACACACGAGCCACCCCGGAAATATTGGCTCAACGGCCCGCGCCATGAAAACCATGGGCTTAACCCAACTCTATTTAATTAACCCCAAAGAGTTCCCATCTGAAGTGGCCGACGCCCTTGCCTCAAGTGCACGCGACATTTTGGCTAACGCTAAAGTAGTCTCTTCGATGACCGAAGCGCTAGAAGGCACAACTTTACAAGTGGCAATGACCGCCCGCCGTCGAGAACTATCGCAACCGCTACAAACTCCGCGCCAAATCACGCCTGAATTAGTCCAAGCAGCCAGAACCGGCGCTTCAGTAGCCCTGGTCTTTGGCGCAGAAACCAGCGGCTTAACCATTGCAGAACTTGAGCAATGCAATCGCCGCGTAACCATTCCAACTAATCCCGATTATTCCAGCTTGAATCTATCGCAGGCGGTGCAAATCTTGGCGTACGAATTGCGCACAGCCTGTTTTGATGAAGGCTACGACGACATTCGTTACCTAGAAGAAAATCGAGAACGCGCCCCACACCAAGCAGTTGAGCTGTTTTTTGAGCATTTCGAAGAAGTATTACTCACGATTGGCTTTTTGAAACCCAATGCGCCAAAACGCTTAATGCCGCGTTTACGCCGCTTATTTGTGCGAGCCCAAATGGAGCGCGAAGAACTCGACATTATGCGCGGCATTTTGCGCGCCGCGAGTGAATTTAAAACTGGAAAAAAAGACTAAGCCAATCCGGACAAATAAAAAAACACGACACCATCATCCAATATGGGTCGTGTTTTTTATAAACTAAGCCATCAAAACCAACTACGTATTGCTCTGCAAGCCTTATTCAGCGGCTTTTTCACCGCCATACTCTTCAAAAGCGATTAAAGCTTCGGCCCCCGTCATCACGCTAGGGCCACCGCCCATATAAATCGCCACTTGCAGCATTTCCATAAATTCCGCACGCGTCACCCCGAGCTTGACGCAAGCTTGAGCATGAAAGCCCAAACAGCCTTGACAACGCGCCGCAATGGCAATACTCATCGCCATTAATTCTTTGTGCTTTTTACTTAAAGCACCCTCAGTATGTGTCGCCTTTGCGGTCTGCATAAAGCCTTGCTGAGTTTCGGGAATCTCTTTGGCAAACTGGCGCAATTTACCACTGATGCTTTGCACTAAATCACGGTAATTTTCTGTCATCTCTACATCCTTTTATAATACAAATTTATATAATAATATTATGTATTATATCCCAGACAAAAGCAAACAGGCCTCCGAAGAGGCCTGCTTAAATACGATTTAGCTCAAATCAAGTTCTTGGCAACGTCACACCAACTTGCCCTTGATACTTACCTTGACGATCACCATAGCTGGTTTCGCAAACATCATCCGCATCCGCTTCAAAGAACAGCACTTGCGCTACACCTTCATTCGCGTAAATCTTGGCAGGCAACGGCGTGGTGTTTGAGAATTCTAAAGTCACATAGCCTTCCCACTCCGGCTCAAACGGCGTCACATTCACAATAATGCCGCAACGCGCATAGGTGGATTTACCCAAACAAATAGTCAGTGCATTGCGCGGAATACGGAAATATTCCACGGTCCGCGCCAGCGCAAATGAGTTTGGCGGAATAATGCAATAGCCCTTGCCTGACACATCGACAAAACTACCTTCATCAAAATTCTTTGGATCAACAATCGTCGAATTGATATTGGTAAACACTTTAAACTCATCCGCACAGCGAATATCGTAGCCATAGCTTGAAGTGCCGTACGATACAATACGTTCACCGTTCACTTCTTTGACCTGACCCGGAACAAACGGCTCAATCATGCCGTGTTCTTGTGCCATTTTGCGTATCCATTTATCCGACTTAATGCTCATAGTGTGTACTCATTGTAATTGGTGCAGGTTTGTCACAGCGCTGTCATTGAGATGTGACCATCATTGACCATATTGTAACGGTATTAAGGGGCGTCGCTAAGGGCTTCTGCTCAACAATGCGACTTAATTGCGCTCCTTCGGCATTTTTTGTATTTTACACTCGCAAACCTTGCTCTAACACCTCAGATTGCCGACAATAAAGTAAGCATCATTCATCAACCCTGCGGAGTAATTCATGAGTTTAACCCCTTGCCCAACCCTCGCACTTTCGGGCACTGGCAATGTTGTATTTGATACTGCAAATCTAAGCAATCAGCGCTTCGTATTGTATTTCTACCCCAAAGATAGCACTCCCGGCTGCACCACCGAAACCAGCGATTTTCGAGATCTATACCCACAATTTTTAGCTGCCAATTGCGCTATTTTTGGTCTAAGTCGTGACAGCCTAAAAAGCCACGAAAACTTCAAAGCTAAATTAGCCCTGCCTTTTGAGCTCATTTCTGACCCCGATGAAATCGCTTGCGAGGCATTTGGCGTGATGAAACTCAAAAACATGTATGGCAAGCAAGTGCGTGGCATCGAACGCAGCACGTTTGTGATTCAAAACGGCATCATTATTCAAGAATGGCGTGGCGTTAAAGTTCCCAATCATGCCGCGCAAGTTTTGGCTTTTGTGCAAAGCTTGCCCAACCCGTAATACCAGCAGCGGCCATATGGCCGCTTTTTTTCAACCTACTTCGCAAGACCAAACTCTCTTCAACACTTATCCTAAAAATCAGTTTCACACGATCAGGAGTGCATCATGGCCGCCCGTAAACGTAAAGCCCCCAGTGACCGCAAGCTCTTTGTACTGGATACCAATGTGTTGATGCATGACCCTACCTCGATTTTCCGTTTTCAAGAGCACGATGTGTTTGTTCCGATGATGACGCTTGAAGAGCTAGACTCCAACAAGAAAGGCTTAACCGAAGTCGCCCGAAACGCTAGGCAAGCCAGTCGCTTTATGGAAGAACTCGTCGCCGGTATGGAGCACAATTTGCACGACGGTGTTTCATTGTCAGCCACCAGCAAAGAACAAGCCACGGGCCGCTTATTTTTACAAACCGAAGCCATTACCAGCGTTTTGCCAGCTCAATTGCCTATGGGCAAAGCCGACAATCAAATATTAGGCGTCGTGCACCATCTGCAGCAGATGTACCCCAATCGACAAGTCATCTTGGTGTCCAAAGACATCAATATGCGCATCAAAGCCCGTACCTTAGGTCTGGCAACTGAAGACTACTTTAACGACAAAGTACTCGAAGACACCGACCTACTTTACAACGGCATGCGCGAAATAGATCAGCCGTTTTGGGAACGAAACAGCAAAGATTTACAAAGCTGGCAAGAAGGCAATCGCAGCTACTGGAAAATCAAAGGCCCTGATGTTGTCGACCTGTATGTCAATCAGCTGCTATTTCAATCTGGCGAAACGCCGATGCAGGCGCGAGTAATTAGCATCGAGGGCAAAACCGCCGTACTCGAAAGCCTAAAAGATTATGGACACAGCAAAAACGCCATCTGGGGGATTGCCGCCCGTAACCGTGAACAAAATTTCGCTCTGAACCTGCTGATGAACCCCGATATTGATTTTATATCTTTACTCGGACAGGCCGGCACGGGGAAAACCTTACTCACGCTGGCAGCGGGCTTGGCGCAAACCCTTGAATCCAAAATCTACACCGAAATCATCATGACCCGCGTAACAGTCCCGGTCGGTGAAGACATTGGATTTTTACCTGGCACCGAAGAAGAAAAAATGATGCCGTGGATGGGGGCGCTTGAAGACAATCTTGACGTACTCAACCAAACTGACGCCGAAGCGGGCGACTGGGGGCGCGCAGCAACCCGCGATTTAATTCGTTCGCGCATCAAAGTGAAATCACTTAACTTTATGCGTGGCCGTACATTCCTTAAAAAATTCCTCATCATCGACGAGGCACAAAATCTAACTTCAAAACAAATGAAGACCCTGATCACGCGCGCAGGCCCCGGCACCAAAGTGATTTGCCTGGGCAATATTAGTCAAATCGATACACCTTATCTCACCGAAGGCTCGTCAGGCTTAACTTTTGTCGTTGATCGCTTTAAAGGCTGGGGGCATTCAGGGCACATTACCTTAACCCGAGGCGAACGCTCACGCTTGGCCGACTATGCCGCCGAGATGCTCTGATTAGATTGGTTTTACCCGCAATAAAAAGCCCCATCGCAATTTGCGATGGGGCTTTTTATTAAGCGACAAATGATTACAAATTACAAAGCGGCCACCACCGCATCACCCATTGCTGAGCAAGCAACGCGTGTAGTACCTGCCTCAAAAATATCGCTGGTACGCAGGCCTTGCGCCAGCACCTTTTTCACTGCATTTTCGACACGCTGTGCCGCCGCTTCATTGTTAAACGTATAACGCAGCATCATCGCCACCGACAAAATCGTCGCTAATGGATTAGCGATGTCTTTGCCAGCGATATCCGGCGCAGAGCCATGGCTTGGCTCGTACAAGCCTTTATTGTTGGCATCGAGCGATGCGCTTGGCAACATCCCAATCGAACCGGTTAACATCGACGCTTCATCCGATAAAATATCACCAAAAATATTGCCGGTAACGATCACGTCAAATTGCTTGGGCGCCTTAACCAATTGCATCGCCGCGTTGTCCACCAACATATGGCTGAGTTCAACGTCTGGATATTCTTTGGCCATATCGGTCATGATTTCTTTCCAGAATTCAGTTGTTTCCAGCACATTGGCTTTATCCACTGAGCACAATTTCTTGCCGCGTTTTTGCGCCGCTTGGAAAGCCACGTGGCCGATACGGCGAATTTCGCTTTCGGCGTACAGCATGGTGTTAAAGCCTTCGCGCTCACCCGCTTCATTCACCCGAATACCGCGTGGCTGACCGAAATAAATATCGCCAGTCAATTCACGCACAATCAAAATATCTAAGCCTGAAACGACCTCAGGCTTTAAGGTCGACGCATTGGCGAGCTCTGGATACAAAATGGCTGGGCGCAGATTGGCAAACAGATTCAAATCTTTACGAATAGCGAGTAAACCGCGCTCAGGACGCAATGGACGATCGAGTGTGTCGTATTGTGGGCCGCCAACAGCGCCTAGCAAAATCGCATCTGCTTCACGCGCTAACTTTTGCGTGAACTCAGGATAAGGTGAACCGTATTGATCATAAGCGGCGCCGCCAAGGGGCGCTTCTTGCAACTCTAAATCTAAGCCATCATTTTTTAAAACAGTGAGTACTTTTTTAGCTTGCGCTACGATTTCAGGACCAATGCCATCGCCGGGTAGGATCAATACTTTCATGCTGTTCTCGCGGTATTTTGTTTTTAATTTTTAAACGTAGAAAAAGAGGGGCTAGCCCCTCTTTTTAATTCACTCGAAACAATTAATACGATACTTTGTAGTTCACATCGCAATCGGTCATTACAATTACGCGTGGGTGCGTTTGCAACAATGACGCAGGCACTTGCGTGGTGATAGGGCCATTGAGTGTGCGATCTAAGATCTCAGCCTTCTCTTGACCTTTAACGACCAACAAAATCACTTTAGCTTGCATAATCGAGCCCATACCCATCGTTACTGCTTGAGTTGGTACTTCATCGATATGATTAAAGAAACGCTTATTGGCTTCACGCGTTTCTTCTTTTAATGTGACTTGATAAGTACCACGTGACAATTGGCTATCTGGCTCATTAAAACCAATATGGCCATTACCGCCAATACCCAATAATTGCAGATCAACCGGACCTTGCTCGAACATCATTTTGTCATACAGACGGCATTCAGCATCAATATCAGCCGCATTGCCATTTGGCACATGCGTGTTCGCGACTTGAATATCAATGTGATCAAACAAATTACGTTGCATGAAATTGCGGTAGCTTTCTTGATGCGTTACTGGCAAGCCAACATACTCATCCAAATTAAATGTTTTGGCTTGCGCAAAACTCACCAATCCTGCTTGGTAGGTCTTAACGATTTCTTGATACAAACCCACAGGCGTACCACCTGTTGCCATACCCAATACTGCATTTGGCTTTGCACGCACCATGGCAATAATTAGATCTGCTGCTGCACGATCTAAGTCGCTTTGATTTTTAAATTTATGCAAGATCATTGATTTTCTTTCCAAAATTAATTTTGACTTTAAAAGGATACGATAAAATTCGAATAACAATATTGATTCAGTCTAAATAAATACCGATCAACAAGTCCGAATTAAATATTGCGTTTACGACTGACTCATCATGATGTGGCTCGCCACGTACCTGATCGATTTTATATCGACACCACCATCAAAAATCCATTAGCCATACGTTGATGCGCGCCATTTTATTAGCGTGCCAGCGCTCAATATTTATTTAACAAACAGCCACGGCTGCGCCGCTTCATGCTGGGCTTCAAACGCTTTAATTTTGTCGCTATGGGCCAAGGTCAGGCCAATTTCGTCCAAACCATTGAGCAAACAATGCTTACGATGCTCGGTCACATCAAACGCAAACACCTCGCCACTAGAGGTCGTAATGGTTTGTTCAAGCAAATCAATTTTTAAGCGATAACCTTCAGTTTTGGCTTCAGCAAATAACTGATCAATCACGGCCGCAGGCTGCACAATCGGCAACAAACCATTTTTAAAACAATTATTAAAGAAAATATCGGCAAAACTTGGCGCAATCAGCGCACAAAAACCGAAATCTTCAATCGCCCAAGGTGCGTGCTCACGTGATGAACCACAGCCAAAATTGTCGCGCGCCAAGAGGACTTGTGCACCTTGGTTGCGCGGCAAATTCAACTCAAACTCAGGATTGAGTTTACGCTGACTGTTATCCATCCCCGGCTCACCGTGATCAAGATAGCGCCACTCATCAAACAAGTTTGGACCAAAGCCCGAACGTTTAATGGATTTTAAAAATTGTTTTGGAATGATCGCATCGGTATCGACGTTAGCGCGATCCATCGCGCAGACCAAACCATCTAATTTAGTAAATGGCTTCATTTTGTTGCCGCCTTATCAATTTCATTACCGACTTTTTTCAAGTCTTTGCCAAAGCCCGACACCGTATTGCATGCCGTTAGCGTGAACAATACCAACAACAAGCTTGCGAATAGTTTCATCACGCGCAGCCCCTTATTGCAAAGAGAAGGTGCGGATATCAACAAAATGACCGGCAATCGCAGCCGCCGCAGCCATCTCAGGACTGACCAAATGCGTACGGCCACCCTGCCCTTGGCGCCCTTCAAAGTTGCGATTTGACGTTGACGCACAACGTTCACCCGACTCTAAACGGTCAGCATTCATCGCCAAACACATCGAGCAACCTGGCTCACGCCACTCGAAACCGGCGGCGATAAAGATTTTATCCAGCCCTTCAGCTTCAGCTTGCGCTTTGACCAAGCCAGAACCTGGCACAATCAGCACCAACTTCACGCCATCGGCTTTCTTTTTACCGGCAACAACACTGGCTGCCGCACGTAAGTCTTCAATCCGGCTATTGGTACAGGAACCGATGAATACTTTATCAACTTTAATATCAGTCAGTGGGGTATTGGCTTCCAAGCCCATATATTGCAAGGCACGCGTATAGCTACCCTGCTTAGTTGGATCAGACTCTTGCGCAGGATCAGGCACCTTTCCCGACACGCCCAACACTTGCTCAGGCGATGTACCCCAAGTGATTTGCGGCTCAATATCAGCCGCCTGCAATACCACCGTCGCGTCAAATACCGCACCTTCGTCAGAAACGAGGTTTTTCCAATTTTCAACGGCAGCATCCCATTGTGCATCTGTCGGCGCAAAAGGACGACCCTTTAAGTAATCAAAGGTTTTCTGATCTGCGGCGACCATACCAGCACGGGCACCGGCTTCAATCGCCATATTGCACAGTGTCATACGGCCTTCAATCGACAAGGCACGAATCGCCTCACCGCCAAACTCAATCGCAAAGCCCGTACCACCGGCAGTGCCAATTTTGCCAATAATCGCCAAAGCAATGTCTTTGGCGGTTACACCGCGCCCAACTTGGCCGTCGACACGAACCAGCATCGCTTTAGATTTTTTTGCGACTAGGGTTTGCGTAGCGAGTACATGCTCAACTTCTGAAGTGCCAATGCCGTGCGCCAACGCAGCAAATGCACCATGTGTTGACGTATGGCTATCACCACAAACCACGGTCATGCCCGGCAGCGTCGCACCATTTTCTGGACCAACAACGTGCACAATGCCTTGACGCAAATCTTTAAACGGGAAATAAGCTAAAGCGCCATATTCTTTAATATTGGCGTCCAGCGTTTCGACCTGTAAGCGAGAAATCGGATCTTGAATGCCTTTTTCCCATTCATTGGTTGGCGTATTGTGATCCGCCGTCGCAACGACAGAAGAATTACGCCATGGCTGGCGATTGGCCAATTTCAAGCCTTCAAAAGCTTGTGGGCTCGTCACTTCATGCACCAAATGACGGTCAATATAGATTAAGCAAGTACCGTCGGCTTCTTCATGCACAACGTGGGACTGCCAAAGTTTGTCGTAGAGCGTTTGAGCCATAACAATCATCGCAAAAGAGACTATCGGGGAACTCCCGAAGTTAGCACAGAAGGCATATTGCGACAAGCCGCAATACCCTATTTACCCAACACCCAGCCTTGCTTTAAGGGCAAGATTACGTCATTTAACAGCAATCAACTCATATCAAATTGACAGCATATCGAAAGAACAATCCACATAAAGATCAATCGGAACACGCACGCATGAATTACGCCTCACCCCCCCACAACTAAGTCTTCAAAAAAAATCGCACAACAGCCGTTGAACGACCGATTTTGTAGGATTCGCGCAACATCAAACACCGCAGCAAAACGAAAACACGACACCGCCCTGCGTTGAGCACGCCAATCATTTAGATTGCTTGTTGCACGCAAATCGTTCAAACCATACCGTATTGCCCACAAGAGCACGCCCCACCAAACAAAGAGGGCAATACATCACACAATTGACAAAATGCCTCACTACTTTCTAACTGAAATAGCCTGCCTAACAAAATTATTCATTTTGCGCGAGTAAATAAGACACCATTAGTCATATGGAATAGTGCCGTGTTTCTCACTTTGATGACTTATATGATGAAAGAAAATCTAATCATCATGCAATACAAAGGACCCAACATGACCAAGAAATTCAGCCCGCGCGATATCCGTAAACAATTGGGCATGAACCAGCAAGACTTCTGGAGTCAAATTGGCGTAACGCAAAGTGGCGGCTCGCGCTACGAAAGTGGTCGCAACATGCCTAAACCAGTAGCCGAATTATTACGCGTTGTTCACATCGAAGGCATTGATCTAGCCAAGCTACGTAAAGAAGAAATTCAAGTACTCGAGCTTTTGCGCAGCGAACGTCCAGAACTTATGGATGAATTACTACAAAAAGCACAGCAAAACGAAGCAGCAAGTCACTAAGCCGCCAGCTTAACTGACAAACCCAAAGCAGTAATTCGCTCAGCTAAGCGCTGCATCCACTCCGTGGGCGCGGCGCTGAGCTGCGATGCCTCTGCTTGCATCGAAGCACGAGCAATCCCATACAGCAACACCCCTTCTAGCTTCACACCCGCCTCAATTTGTTGCGCCAAAAACGTTAAATAAGCCTGCAACTCGGCCTCTGAGGGCAACTGCCCATCCACAGCAAACATGCACGTCTGTATCCATGTTGGGCACAAAGCAGCAGCTAGCGCCAAGCGGCGCGTTACTTGCTGCCGATTCAATCGAATTTGATTAACCCATTCAAAATCATCCTGTGGCGCACGATCGACCTTAAACCAAACCTCTCCACGCAACGAGGCCATGGTTTTAAGAGCCAGCTGCACACTGGCTTTATCGAGCTGACTACCATTGGTGATCAGTACCACTTTGATTTGCCCGCGAAGCGCAAAGCGATCTAACGCCCGCTCAACAATGGCCACACATTCAGCAAACTGCCCCGAAGTCGTTGGCTCGCCATTGCCTGAAAATGCAATATCATTAAATCGGCGCAAGCCATCGGGAACAGCTCGAGCCATAAAATCGCCGTTTACAATGTCTCCCAGCATCAAATCCAACTCAAGATCCAACTGTGGCAAGGCGATTTCTGGCGCGGACCCTCTTTGCAGGTCAGGCACTTGGCAATACACGCAGCGCCAATTACAGGCGTTGTTTGGGTTTAAGTTGATACCAACCGAAACCCCGCCAGCACGACGGGACACCACTGGGTAAACATACGTCAAACCTGCAATATCTCGCCGATGATCATTCACCTGTAGCGGTGCAATCCATTGTGTTTTAAGCGGCATGCTCAGGCGCTCTCACCAATAAAACCGGGGTTTTAGCGTAGCGAAGCACGCCTTCAGCCACACTCCCAAGCAAGAGGTGAGTCAAACCGCCATAACCATGCGTACCCATGACCAGCAGCTCGGCATGCCATTTTTCACCCTCATCGACAATCGTGCGCGCAATTTGTCCGCCCCAGATTTCAACTAAAGCCACGTCAACCGTTAAACCTAGCGCACGTAACTCTTCAGCTCGCGAGTCAAGCAATGCCTGCCCGCCAACGCGAAGCGAGGCCTGTAATTGCGGCACATCCAAAAATTCATTGGCACTCCAAGCAAACTGCGCCAGGTCAATCACATGAATCAGCCGAAGTACCGCCCGTTGCTCCCCAGCAAGACGTTTTGCTTCTTGTAGTGCCGCAGCACTGGTATCGCTATGATCGACTGGCACTAAGATACGTTGATACATAGGGCAAATTCCTCCAAAATAACTTCTTTAGTCTTACAGGACAAAGCTTATTGCGGCAATGTGCTGACGCGCTTAAACTCAAAGCTACATCAATACTTAAATCCAACTATGCCACGAATTAAACTCGACTTACCAGAGTGCAATCTATTTCAGTGCAATATTACGGTTCGAATTACCGATATTAACTACGGCCAGCATTTAGCGCATGATGCCTTACTGGGCTTACTGCATGAAGCAAGGTTGCAATGGCTCGCTCATCTGGGGTATCACAGTGAAGTTGACATCGGTGGCGCAGGTTTAATTTTAAGTGATGTTGCCGTTATTTTCTTACACGAGGCCTTTTATGGTGACGTGTTGCAGATTCGCCTTGGGATTGACGAAATCAGTCAAACTCGGTTTGAACTTTATTATGATGTAAGCACCCAAGCACATCCAATTGCTAAAGCAAAAACAACCATGGCCTGCTTTAGCTATACCGAACGAAAAATCACGTCCTTGCCGATTCCTTTTCGGCAGGCGATAAAAAGTCAGGAGCAACAATAGAAATGAAAAAATACCCTAGCAATAGCCCAGAAGCCATGGCACGTATCTTAGTCATGCAAATGATGTGTGATGGTAGTTTTGACCCAGAAGAAATCGAAGAACTAGAACACTTACGCGCCTATGAAATTCTTGGCATTACCCGCAAAGGCTTCATCCAAGTATTACAAGCTTATTGCGCCGATATCAGTGATGAAGCCGATGAAAACGGCCAAATTCGCTTAATTGATAAGCAACGAATTGACGATCTACTTGAAACGATTGATGAGCCACAAAAACGTCTGCAATTGGCGGCACTAGCACTGGACATCGCCAAATCAGACCAAGAAATTTGCGACGCTGAATTAGCAGTATTTAGCCGCATGCTCAAAAAATGGCATTTATCACTCGACGATTTAGCGATAGCTTTTGGCGAATAAACCCGCAAATGGCACAAGCTGTACATAAGACTACACACATTGCTTAAGCTTTATGTCTTGGCAATAAGGTCGGTATATTCAATGTACACCTTGGCAACAGCAAAAAATTGCCAGCTCAAGCCAGCAAACATTGTACAAATACACATCGCTCGGCTTGAGTAATTCAACCCGCACCACACCGTGGCGCGCACCCTAAAATAATAAAATACCAAGACAGGTACGCCATGAGCTGGGTTATCGAATTACACACTGCACTGGAACGCAGATTTATCTCAACGTTGGCTAAAAAATTTGCTTTTATTGGCTTATTTTTAATCTTTCCGACATTACTCCTCATCGCCAGCCACCAACTTGAATCCAAACTCAGCCCCACGCTCGCGCAACTAGCTCCGGCTACCAGCCAACTGATACTGCAAGAAATTCAGCATTTGCAATGGTTTGCCATCGCCTGCACCGCCCTTACTGTATTACTCTGTGTCATTGAAATTACTTATTTTCATTTTTGGATTACCAAACCGGTACAACGCATCGATCAAGTTTTTGACGAGGCCGCTAGTCACGAAGGGGATCTTTCAAAGGATATTCCAGCCCCCTACTCCGATGAAATTAGCCAACTCGCCCTTACCTGCAACCGTTTTTTAAGTAAACAACGAGACATCATTGCCAATGTACAAACCATGACGGTTGGCATGGCGCTTGAGGCAGCCAAATCACAAAAAAACATCAAAGATTCAGCGTCTGCCACCGCCCAGCAAGATACGCTAGCCAGAAATGTCGTCAACGCCAGCAATGCAACAACCGAAGGCATTAACCATGTCTCGCACCGCACTGGCGAAATTGCGCAAACGACAGCACAAAATTTACAAATGGCGCGACAATCATCAAGTGAACTACAAGACGTCACCACGCGCATCAATGCGATCACGCATAAAATTGCGTCTTTCAACCACACCGTTGACGGATTAAATCAACGTTCAGCCAGCATCAAAACCATTGTTGATTTGATCAAAGAAATTGCCGGACAAACCAATTTATTAGCGCTAAATGCCGCCATTGAAGCTGCACGTGCCGGTGAACAAGGGCGTGGTTTTGCCGTCGTCGCCGATGAAGTACGTAAACTGGCAGAAAAAGTCGGCGTCGCAACCGATGAAATATCCAACGATATCGACAATATGCTCAGCCAAGTGGCCGAAACTTTGGCCGAAACCGCCATGATTACCACGGATGCCAACTTAACAAGAGATGCTGTTGCGAAGGCATCATTGCAGTTTGCACAATTGATGCAAGATTTTGAAATGACCGCTCAAGCCTTAACAGGCATTGCTCAAACACTCGAAAACTTCACCAGCGCCAATAATTTGGTCAATGCCAACGTGTCAGAGATTCACCAGCTATCACTCGGGGTGAATGAAAAAATGGGGCGTTCAGCGCAATCTTCTTTTGATGTGGCGCAAGCGGCAGAAAAAGTCCAAGCCATGATTGGCCGTTTTACCGTGGGCCAAGGCGCGCTTGATTCCAGTATCTCTTCGGTATGCCAATACCGCGATCGGATTGCCGCCCAAATAGAGGCACTCCATCAGCGTGGCATCAATGTGTTTGACCACAGCTATCGCCCCTTACCCAATACCCAACCACAAAAATATCAAACCGAATACAACGCGCACTTTGTGTCGGACATCCAACCACTTTACGATGAACTCGCCAAAAACGCGCCTGGCGGGCGCTTTGTTTTAGCCGTTGACTGCAATGGCTACGCGCCGACCCACAATAGCTGGTATGCCAAAGCGCCAACCGGAGAAAGCGCCATTGACTTGATCGAAAGCCGTCACCAACGTATTTTTAACGACCCCGCTGGGCTGCGTGCCGCACGCAATACCGAACGCTTTTTATTGCAAACCTATGTTCGCGATACCGGCGAAATCATGACGGAAATCGATGTCCCTATCACTGTCAATGGTCGACACTGGGGTGGATTGCGCTTAGGGTTTGATGGTAATGCGATTTTAGCCAGCGCCTAAATGCATGTCTGAGCTACAAAAATCTAGCTTTAATGCGGTGTTTGATGCCAATAGCCGCATCTTAATTTTAGGCAGTTTGCCAGGCGACGCCTCACTCAATGCTGGGCATTACTATGCCCACCCGAGGAACGCCTTTTGGCACATCATCAGCCAATTGATTGCCGTCGACTTAACACAACGTCCATTTGCTGAACGCTACACCCTCATCAAGCAACACGGCATTGCGCTTTGGGATGTGGTGCAACAAGCTAGCCGCGTTGGCAGCCTTGATGCCGCAATCCAAACACCACAATTCAATCCGCTTGACGCATGGTGTAGAGCGCAAGCTCAACTGCAGTTAGTGGCTTTTAATGGCCAAGCAGCAGCCAAATACGGCAGCAAACTTATACCAGGGTATATCGAGCAAGTCGTCTTACCATCGAGTAGCCCTGCCTATACCCTTAATAAGAGTCATAAGACCAAGGCTTGGCTCACTGCGCTAAGCCCTTATTTAAAAACTTAGCGCTCGTCTTTGCCTGAAGCCCAAATCGCAAACATCAACCAAATCGCATTGACCAAGGCGACCACAAATCCCAAAAATCCCAATAAAGGCATCCCCAATAAAGTGGGCCCTGTCTTAATTGTCATGGCAATCGATGAGCCAATAATCAATGCGCCAGTCACAATTCCCATCGTCAAGCGATTGGCACTTTTTGCCAGTAAACTGCCAAAACGATCTAAGCGTTTTAAGTCCAAATCCACCTTCAAACTACCGCGTCTAGCTTGTTTGATCAGCTTACCAATATCACTTGGCAAACCGGACAACACACTAAATGCTTCAAACACATTGTCTTTACTGGTTTTAAACCAAGCTTTAGGACTCAAGCGCTCAAGAATGACTTCTTTCACAAATGGCGTCAGATGTGGCACCATTTTAAATTCCGGATCAAGCTGGCGCCCCAAACCTTCCAAGGTGATCAGTGCTTTAAATAACAAGGTTAAGTCCGACGGCAATGTAATTTCATGATCCCTCATAATGACGGCAACATCGTTGAGCATATGCCCAAACGGAACGTCTTTTAGCGGTAGATTCTCGTAATTAAACATAAAATCAGCAATATCACTGGCCAATTTAGCCTCATCCACCAAGGTGTCGCCGGTCCACTCGAGCAATACATTTAAAATGCCATGTTCATCGCGCTGCGATAAAGCGGCCAATAAATCGACAATTTGATCGCGCCGTGGCCGTGGCAAACGGCCAACCATACCAAAATCAAGAAACGCAATCCGGTTGCCCGGCAAATACTTCACATTACCAGGATGTGGGTCGGCATGAAAATAACCATCGATTAACACCATTTTGAGTACGGCATCCGCGCCACGGGCAGCCAATACTTTTCTGTCCATGCCTGCGGCATCGACTGCCGCTAAATCATTGCCCGCGATCCCGCCGATATAACTTTGTACATTCAAACTCTCGCCAGTCCATTGCCACCAAATGCGTGGAATTTCAATTTCATCATGCGCTGCAAAATTTTGTACAAAGCGCTCTAAATTACGCGCTTCGGTCGACAAATTCAGCTCTCGACGCAGCGACTTGGCAAACTCATCCACAATCCGCACCGGCTGATAACGCCGCAAATCTGGAAACTCAAATTCAGCCAAGCTGGCAATGTGCCGCAAAATACGTAAATCGGCTTCAATTTTTGGAATAATCCCCGGCCGGCGAATCTTTAACACGACCTCAGTACCGTCTTGCAACTGCGCTCGATGCACCTGAGCGATTGAAGCTGAGCCCACAGGAATGGGATCTAAAGCTTTAAAAATCGCATGCGGATCATCGCCTAACAACTGCTGTAATTCGGGCAATAAAATGGCAAAATCCAGCGGTGGTACTTCACTTTGTAATTTCTCAAATTCAGCAATCCAATCGGGGGTAAACATATCCACCCGAGTGGCTAAAACCTGACCCAATTTAATAAATGTCGGGCCCAATTGCTCTAATGCTTGTCGAACACGTACTGCCGGCTCAAGCAATTCAATTTCATGCTCACCGGGCAAATGTAAGGCATCGCTAGCGCGTTCTATTCCTTTGTTCAAGCCTAATTTTTGCACCAAATTGCCAAGGCCATAACGAATCAAAATCGCTACAATCTCTCTCACTCGAGGTAAATCTCTCACAACTGTGAACGTTTCTTTCAGCATTCAGTCCTATTTCCTTAAATGAAACCAATAAAATTCGGATTTTTTCAATTTTATGCTTTACAGCCCGATTCCACATCCGTACAGTTCCTGCCCATGAAATGGATCATCATTCTCACCACACTATTTAGCCTGAGCGCACTCCCTGTCTATGCCGACGAGGAGATGCCAGTTGGCGAAGTTGCGACCCCAAGTAGCTGGGGCGCCAACAAACCCAGCGGCAATACCGCCAGTAAAGCCAAGCGCAATAAAAAATCTGCTGAAAAACAAGCTGACTATACACCGGCTCAGGATTTACTTTTATCTGCAATGAGCTTAATTGGTGTGAAATACACTTGGGGCGGCGACACGCCTGAATCGGGGCTCGATTGCAGCGGTTTTATTCGCTATGTTTTTCAAAATTCGATGAATTTAACCTTGCCTCGCACCGCCTTCGAGATGGCGCAAAAAGGTAAAACCATCGACAAATCAGAATTAAAACCAGGCGACTTGGTTTTTTTCAACACCTTAGGCAGAACGTTCTCTCACGTTGGCATTTATCTGGGTGACAATCGTTTCATTCATTCACCACGCGCTGGGCGCAGCGTCGAAGTGGCCAATATGGGCATTAACTATTGGACAACGCGCTTTACTGGTGCGCGTCGAATGGCCGACGCAGGCAACTCTGAAGGCTTAAATGTAAACGCCATGCTGACTGCCAGCAGCAATGAAAACAAACGCAGCGCAGTGGCGACTTCATCAGCAAGCAGTAGCAGCAAACGAGTTTGTAAAAAAGTAACCACCGGCAAAGGCAAGAACAAAAAAACGGTGACGCAATGCTCAACTGTTACCAGTAAGCCAAGTACAGTACAAGCCCGTAAAACGACAAAAGCGCAAAAAAGCGCCACGACGAGTCGCAAAGCAAGTAGTAAAAAAGTAACTGCTAACAAAAATGTGGCGAAAAAACCGGCGAATAAAACCCCGCGTAAAGTCGCCCCAAAAACCAGCAGCGCAAAACCCAAAGCGACAAATCAAGCTAAAAAATAATCACTTATTTTAGCCAATAAAAAAGCCATTCAATGAATGGCTTTTTTACATTATGCGCGATTTAAATATCAAAATCTTTTGCTGGCACAATCACCAAGCCCGCGCGCAAACCGGGTGGCACATCAGGATTAGGGAAAATAATCCGTGCGTTCGCCTCTTCAACAATAAATTGCTCACCTTGATCTTCCGCCAAAACTAAACCTTGCGCCAAGGGCGTAAAGTTATCTGTTTTGCCATCAATGGCAAATTTAAAATCATTGGTTTTTTTAATCACTTCACGCGAAACACGGAATACTTGCACCTGCTCCGGCACCAAATCTGGCGTTGGCAGCTCCCCTTGTATCAATTGCTGCAAATAGGCGGCCATTTTTGATAAGTCGATTTGCTGATTTTCGCCAAACGGACGCGCACTACCTAACTCAATGGTAAATGCTGCGGCATTACAATGTCGGCTGGAAAAAAACGAAAAGGTACTCGATACCGTCGATTGTAATAACACCGTATCGACCCCTGCCAATGACAAACGCGCGATTTCAACGGTCGAGAAGGTATTTCCCGGTTTAGGTAGCGGATAAATTGCAAACTTTTCAATCAAAGAACCGTGAATCGCCGTATGTAAATCGTAATGAAACCTAGGTTTTTTCGCTTGTGCATTGGCTTGAAAAAACCGCATTACATGCATTTCTAGCATGGCGGCGCGCCTTTTCTCAATGCCGTCTTCCACCTCTGGCGTGCGAGAAAACAGTCGATTCATGTCTTCTTCAACAAAACGGTGCCCTAAACGCAAAGCCGCCACATTGCCAAAAATAAACAACACCCGTGCGCGCACTTTAATTGCACCCAGCATGATTTGCTCAATCAGCTGATCGACTAATTCAACGGGTGCAGTTTCATTCCCATGAATACCGCAGGAGATCACCAAATCCAATGCCGTATTATCGATGTCTTGCGGCTCGAATCGAATCACCCCCTCATCCATCACCTGTACGCCAGCCCCTGTCGGCAAGCAGTACGGCAAGGCGATGGCGGTATTTCCTGATAATGTTTCTTGTAAAAAACGACTCATTTGCACTTAACCCAAGGGAAATCGATAATGGTGAGCTAATTTTAGCAGGATCAGCCCATGACACGGGCGTTCTTAAACATCCACGCCTTGCATCTGAAACGGATAAATCGACCCTAATTGTAAAATCTGTGTCAATTCATCCAATGCGCTACGCACTTCAATAACAAAACTCGGATCAAGCAAATCCGCTTCAACTAAACGATCACGGTAATGCCGCTCAACCCACTGCGTCAGCCGTGCATACAGCGCATCATTCATCCATACCCCAGCATTGACCGCGCTGGCTTCAACTTCATTTAAAGCCACCCGCAACCGCAAACACGCTGGGCCGCCACCATTTTGCATACTCTGTTTTAAGTCATAGACCAATAACTCATCTATGGGCCCATTGCTCGCTTGCAATGCTTGCAGATAAGCCCATACCGCTGGTGTATTACGGCATTCCTCAGGAACGACAAGGCGCTGCCTGCCATCGGGCTTAGCCAGCAATTGGCTATTAAATAAATACGACTTCACCGCGTCGGCGACGCTGACTACATCACGGGAAACTTCAATAATGTGTAATTGCCCGGCCATTTTGGCCGTCAACTCGGCATACACTTGATCAGAGGCTAAAAAAGCATCTTGATGACAAAACAACACGTTTTGATTGCCCACCGCAATCACATCATTATGAAATACCCCGGCATCAATCACTGCGGGGTTTTGCTGCGCCAACACCGTGTGACTGGCGGCTAAACCATGGCGACGAATCACCGCCTCGCTCGCCTCCCGAGTTTGTCTAGCCGGATAGTGCTGCGGCGCAATTGCGCCGCCCCAGTGTTGACGACCATAAACAAAAAACTCCACCCCTCGCTCGGCATAGTCATGACACAGTCGAGTGTGGTTGGCCGCACCTTCGTCCCCTAAAGCCGCGAGCATCGGCAAAGCGTCGTGCACCATAAAATGCTGTGGGTGCGCGAAAATGCTTTTTAACGTACGGGCGGTTTGTTTGTGCTCGATGGCGCGGTGAAATTTATTTTGTAAATTCGCTACCGTAAAATGCACCCGACCATCTTGCGTATCGGCGGATGGACTGACGGTCGCCGCATTGGCGGTCCACATCGAAGACGCTGAACTCAACGAAGACAAAAATCCCGACGGGGTATTGCCCATCGCAGCAATAATCTCAGCGTCGCTACCCGTATACCCTAGGTCGCGCAACATCCACAATGCCGGCCGCTCTTGCGGCGGCAATACGCCTTGGCGATAGCCCAAATCGGCCAAGGCCTTCATCTTGGCTAAGCCCTGTAAAGCCGCTTCGCGGGGATTGGCCACTTGATTGGCATTGCCCGTGGATGCCACATTGCCAAACGAGTGACCACCATAATGATGCGTCGGCCCTACCAAACCATCAAAATTGGCTTCAAATGCCCGTACTGAACTCATAAAGTCATCCCCACTGGCAACTGAGCCGGCAACTGCAATTGCTCAGCCTCAATCGAGGCCACCGGATAGGCACAATAATCAGCGGCATAATACGCACTGGCGCGATGATTGCCCGAAGCGCCAATACCACCAAATGGCGCAGCACTGGACGCGCCGGTCAGCGGTTTATTCCAATTCACAATGCCAGCACGCGACGCACGCCAAAAATAGTCATATTGCGAGCGCGAATCAGACAATAAACCCGCCGCCAAGCCAAACTGCGTGCGATTGGCCAGCACCAGCGCTTGATCAAAATCGGTATAACGCTGCACTTGCAGCAAAGGGCCAAAATATTCTTCATCCGGCAAATCCGCCAAACCAGTGACATCTAAGATGCCAGGCGACAATAAGGCGGTATTGGGCATCAATCGTTGCATGGCTAATAAAGTTTGCGCGCCTTGGGCTTGCAAACGCTGCTGCGCCGCCAGCATTGCATCGGCCGCCGCCAGTGAAATCACCGCGCCCATAAAGGGCTGGGCTGGCGCATCCCAAGTACCGACTTGTAAAGCGGCAGTGACTGTAATCAGGCGCGCAATAAACGCATCGCCCCACGCACCAACCGGCAAGAGCAAACGCCGTGCACAGGTACAACGTTGACCCGCAGAAATAAATGCCGATTGAATCACATGGTGGATTGCCGCATCAACGTCACTCACCTCCTCCACCACCAATGGATTATTGCCGCCCATTTCTAGCGCCAAAATTTTGTGTGGCGCACCGGCAAATTGGCGATGCAAGGCATAGCCAGTATGCGCACTACCGGTAAAATACAAACCATCTAAATCGGAGTTGGCCGCCAAAGCGACTCCGGTTTCACGCCCACCTTGCACCACATTCAATACGCCCTCTGGCAAACCGGCAGCTATCCATAACTCAGCGGTTTTTTGCGCGGTCATCGGTGCCAATTCAGACGGTTTAAACACCACGCAATTGCCTGCCAGCAGCGCTGGCACAATGTGACCATTGGGTAAATGACCCGGGAAATTATACGGACCAAATACCGCCACCACGCCATGCGGTCGATGGCGTAACACGGCTTGCGCATCGCCTTGCTGCGCCTCTTTATAGCCAGTTCGCTCATCGTAACTTTTGATCGAGATCTCGATTTTATTGACCATGGTTGCCACTTCAGTCAATGCTTCCCAACGCGGTTTACCCGTTTCAATACCAATCACATCGGCCAAACTGGCCTGATTGGCCTTTAATAGCTCAGCAAAGTTGCGAATCAACGCCGCACGCTCGGCAAACTGCAAATCACGCCAAGCAATAAACGCGGCACGAGCGGCACAAACCGCCTCCTTCACATCATCTTCATTGGCAGCAGCACCTTGCCAAACAATGTCTTGCGTTACTGGATTGCGCGAAGAAAAAACCTCACCACGGCCAGACAGCCAATGCCCATGAATTAATTGCATACTTTTTCCTTTAAACCTTTGCGGACAAAGGCACAGCACGAACAGTCGCGTCATGCGTTAAATTTAAGCGTGTTAATACTTCGCTCGTCAGCGGCAAGATGCCATCTTGTGGCAAGGACACCGCTAAAGTAACTCTAAAATCAGTCAGGCTTCGATTGCTCACTAACCAAACTGAGCCATCAATCGGCTCGGTGGCGACGGGCAAAACGGGAAATACGGCACTGTCTTTGATGGCACGAATATCGGCCAAGCTGCATTCCAAGCTTGGACCGGCATCAAAAATATCGACATAGCCTTGATAACGAAAGCCTTCGGACTCCAGCAAAGCGCGTGCCGGTTCCGTTGCCGGATGCACGTGCCCCAAAGCGGCTCTCGCCTCATCAGACAAGAAGCAGGTATAGATCGGATGTTTGGGCATCAGTTCAGCAATAAACGATTTGCTGCCGACGTAAGAGAGAAAATCCGCTTTAGCGAAATCCATCGTAAAAAAATGCCGGCCTAAACTTTCCCAAAATGGCGAACGTCCGGTTTCATCAGAAACGCCGCGCATTTCTGCAATCACACGCTCTGAAAATCGATCAGGAAACTCCGCCATAAACAAAAAACGACTTTTAGACAATAAAGCGCCATTACCATCTCGGCGATAAGTTGGCTTTAAAAACAAAGAGCACAACTCGCTTGAACCAGTTAAATCGGAAGTCAAAAATAGCGTCGGCAGTTGCTTATAGATTTGCATTTCGCGCGACGCATGCACCGACAGACCCACTCGGTAGTTGTACCAAGTGTCATGCAGACCCAAAGCGGCTTCAACGCCGCAAATACCGACGATTTGTTGACTATCGTCGTCTTCAAGCACGAATAAATAACTGGCGTCAGCCAAGTCAAGTTGACCATGCAGACTTAGATTACTGGTTTGAATGCGCGCACTTAAGCGCTCAGGATTGGGCTGTAACGTTGTAACGCCTACACCCGCGGTCGCTGCCAAAGCAAGGAGCGCCTCTAGATCTGCGGGGACGATCGGGCGTATTAACATGGTCTTCAACTAAAAATGGAATATAACCAATGTAGCAAAGTGTTGAAAAACCGCGTATCGGTACTATCCCCATTGAAGCGTGATGCACTGTGCTATTTACTGATTGGCCTACATCAAGGTGCGCGCCCCTTCAAAGCGCGGCGCAAAGTAAACATTTTTTAGTGATTCAATCCGAACTCGACCATTACTTGACGGCGCATGAATAAATTTTTCATCGCCAAGATAGATACCAACATGTGAAAACGAGCGATCGGTGGTTTTAAAAAACACCAAATCACCCGCCCGCATTTCAGACTGACTCACCGGCCTTGCGGCGGCTGCCATTGCCGCGGCAGTGCGTGGCAAGGTAACGCCTAAGGCGTTTTTATACACCAGTAAGACCAATCCACTGCAGTCGAGCCCTGCTTCTGGATTGGTGCCACCAAACTGGTATTGCGTCTCCAGTAAACCCAGCGCATACATCACCACTTCGCGGCCAGCTCCATCGACTTTAATGTTGGCCAGTGAGGGTATTGGCTTGGCAGGCTTATTTTTTATAGGTTTGGTTGAAGTACACCCAGTGAGTATAAAAAACCCACACAGCAAAGTGATCGCAAATTTAATCATCTACCAACGCTCGCACATGTTCAGTCACGCTACGCGCCAGCGCAGATAAATCGTAACCACCTTCTAACATCGACACGATGCGATGTTCACTGTAGCGCGCCGCCACTTTCATTAACTGCTGCGTCACCCACGCATAATCGGCTTCAACTAAGCCCATCGATCCCATTTCATCTTCAAGATGCGCATCAAAACCGGCTGAAATCAAAATCAGTTGCGGCTTAAATTCGTTGAGCAAGGGTAACCATTGTTGGGTGACCACTTCACGAAACTCCGCGCTTTTAGTCGCCCTCGGCATCGCAATATTGTGCATATTCTCCGCCATCGGCACATCCCCTGAATAAGGAAAAAACGGATGCTGAAAAATACTCACCATCAAAGCGCGAGGTTCATCCCATAAGCAGTCTTCAGTCCCATTGCCGTGGTGCACATCAAAATCCACAATCGCCACCCGCTCTAAGCCATACACGGCCATTGCATGCTTGGCGGCAATCGCGACATTACTTAAAAAACAAAACCCAAAGGCTTTTTCTTTTTCTGCATGATGCCCCGGTGGACGAATCGCGCAAAATGCGTTTTGCGCCTTGCCTTGCATCACCAAATCAACCGCCTGAATCCCCGCCCCCGCGCCATGATAAGCGGCGTTCAAGGTATAGGGATTTAACACCGTATCGGGTTCTAAATGCACATGCCCTTGCGCTGGGCTGGCTACGGCTAAACGATCTAAATACGCCGCCGGATGCACCCGCAGCAATTGCTCACGCGTCGCCGCTTGCGCAGTCACATGCAATAAATAATCCCAAATTCCCGCCGCGATTAAGCGATCTTGAATCGCCGCCAAACGCTCAGGACATTCAGGATGACCTTGCCCCATTTCATGCATCACACACGATGGATGAGTAATATATGCCGTTGCACCACAGGAACCGACCACAGAAATTGCCCCTAGTTGACTATATTCATATTGCTTTTCATAGGAAAAACAAATGCTGATTACATAGATTTATACTTGCTCAACATGTTTTTTATCGTTGATTCTGCACAATCAAGAAAACTTGCGACGCTCTTAATCTTTGCATTACTCTTACGCGCTTCAAAAACCGTCTTGAGATCAATCCGTTTCGGCTCACCCAATACGATACCTCCTGACTTAGCGCTTGCTCAATAGACCTGTTTATTGTTAAGTTTACGCTGCACAGCACAAGAGGGAAAGAATGACACCATCAACAACGCCACGCCTGTTGCAGCAACTCCACGCCGCCGAGCAGCAATTAAATCAAATTATTCTGGGTAAGCCTCACACCATTCGGCTTGCGTTAACGTGTATTTTGGCCCAAGGCCATTTATTAATTGAAGACATCCCCGGCGTTGGTAAAACCACCTTAGCCCATGCTTTAGCCCGAGTTTTAGGTTTGGCGTTTGCCCGCATTCAATTTACCAGTGACTTACTGCCTGCCGATTTACTTGGGGTTTCAGTATATGAGCGCAATGAAGCACGCTTTCATTTTCATCCTGGCCCAATTTTCACGCAAATCTTGTTAGCCGATGAAATCAACCGCGCTACAGCCAAAACGCAATCGGCCTTACTCGAGTCGATGGCCGAGCGCCAAGTTACACTGGATGGACAAACACATTCATTACCTGCGCCTTTCTTTGTGATTGCAACACAAAACCCACAGCAGCAAATTGGTACTTTCCCTTTACCCGAATCGCAACTGGATCGATTTTTATTGCGCATTGAGCTGGGTTACCCTAGTCCCGCCGCCGAGCGCGCCTTACTCGAGGGACTAGATCGACAAGTTTTACTCCAACAAACAGCTGCCTTACTCAACGCAGAGCAACTTATCGCCGCGCAAGCCGCGACACTACAAATCACCACCTCACCCGCACTGCTCGATTATATTCAGGCGCTGATTGCACACACGCGCCGCGACACGCAATTTGTGTATGGCCTATCGCCGCGAGCGGCATTAGGCTTGGTTAACGCCAGCAAAGCTTGGGCATGGCTCAATGGACGCAATATGGTGCTGCCCGATGATGTGCAACAGGTTTTTGTCGCCGTTGCTGGCCATCGGTTAATCTCAAAACAAAGCCATCGCAATGACTTTGCCGCGGCTCAGCAAATCTTGACGCAGGTCGCAATTCCTTAATGAAGTCCGCTTTCAATAAATCATGGCAGCGCTGGATCAATCGCCGTCATCCAGCGCGCAGCGGCCCACAAAAAATCCATCATCAGCAACTCTATATTTTGCCGACACGCTATGGTTTCGCTTACAGCTTTATGGTGCTCACACTGCTCGTTGGCGCTTTAAACTATCAACTCAATCTTGGTTTGCTTTTTGCATTTTTACTAATTGGGATTGGCCAAACCATCATGCTCAAATCGTATGCCAATTTACTCGGCCTGCGGTTGGAGGCACAACCGGCATCGGCAGTTTTTGCGGGCGAACAAGCCGCAGTGTTAATTCGCATCGAAAATAAAAAAAACATCTCCCGCAGCCAACTGCAAGTCTCTTGCCGCCTCAGCCCTATTGCTTGGCTAGCAAACCTGCCCCCGTGGGAGACACAAGACGTCACTTTACGAGTGTCATGCCCACAACGTGGTGCAGTCACTCTGCCGCGCTTACGCCTAGAGTCAACTCAACCCATGGCCTTGTTTCGCTGTTGGAGCTACCTAAACAGCCCGCAATCATTGTGGGTCTATCCTGCGCCAGAACAAAACCCACCGCAGCCACCACTCGGACAAGATCAATCGAGCGGACAAACTTCATCCAACACCAATGGCCACGATGAATTTAATGGTTTGCGTTTATTTCAACGCGGCGACGCCAAGCATGCCATTGCGTGGAAACAAAGCGCACATGGCGAGCAGTTGCTGGTAAAGCACTTTCAATCTCCCGCAGCAGAAAGCCGCTATTTTCACTGGGATGATGTGCAAGATTTAGAACTTGAGCAGGCTTTAAGTCGGCTTTGTGCTTGGATTTTAGCCGCCCACGAACGCGGCCAAGACTATGGGCTAGAGCTACCCAATATTCACTTTGCCCCAGCATCAGACGCCATGCATCTGCAACGCTGCTTAATGGCACTCGCGCAATTTTCACCCCCACGATGAGCCGCCAACTGACTCCGCCAGAACAACAGCAACTTGGCGTGCTGATGCTCTTGGTTTGCCTGCCGCATCTCATCATGCAAGCCCCTTGGCTATCCGGTTTGCTCGGATTGGCACTGCTAGCTTTTTGTGGACTGAGCCCCCAATGGCGGATGCAAATACCGCGACACTTGAGCTTATTACTGGCGATCTTAAGCTTGCTCCTCGTTTATCAAGCCCATCAAAGCCTCATCGGCCGCGAAGGTGGGATTGCCGTATTCATTGCGCTGTGTATTAGCAAACTGTATGAAACACGCACCATCCGCGATGCACATGCTATGTTATTGCTGGCATTTTTTGCGACAGGGATCAGTTTTTTACATGGGCAAGCGCCTTGGCAAGCGGCGTTGGCAGGGTTAGCCTTAGTCGCAACGGTGAGTATTGCACTACGTTTAGAAAACAATATACTAACCCTAGGTATATCCATTAAGGCAGCGATAAAAATCTGCTTTCAGGCAATACCCCTTGCCATTCTATTGTTTGTTTTATTCCCTCGCCTACCTGCACCACTCTGGAGTTTGCCCAACGAGAAAGCCGCTCGCACCGGTCTATCTGGGGAAAAGATGTCGCCAGGCAGCTTAAATCAATTAATCCAAGACGATCGCATCGCTTTTCGTGCGCAATTTAATGGCATAGCACCACGGCAAGATCAACTGTATTGGCGTGGCCCAGTGTTCAATCAATTCGATGGCCAATACTGGTTACCCGCCACTGCAAACTCGAGCAACCCACCGCCAATCATCGCACGCGGTCCGCAAGTCAACTACAGCATTACCTTAGAGCCACATCAACAAAACTGGTTACTGGCACTGGATTTACCAACCGAATTCCCGCAATCGGCGATATTGAACACACAATTGCAATTAATCCAGCGCAGCCCGATCAATCAAAGATTGCGCTACACCGCCAGTAGCACCCTACACTGGCAAACCTTGGGCGACGCTGACACTGCAGCGGCACTGCAACTACCACCTGCGCTCAACCCAAAAACAACATCCCTCGCGCAAAGCTGGCAACAACAAACACCTGCGCAACGCGTGCAATCGGGCTTGCAATGGCTAAAAACCCAGCATTTCAGCTACACGCTGACTCCTCCATTGCTAGAAAAAAAAGACCGAATTGATGAGTTTTTATTTGAATCAAAACAGGGTTATTGCGAGCATTACGCCAGTGCGTTCGCGGTGCTGATGCGGGCCGCCAACGTGCCGGCACGTATTGTTACCGGTTACCAAGGCGGCCAGTTCAATCCCAATGGTAATTACTACATCATTCGACAAGCCGATGCCCACGCTTGGGTTGAGGTTTGGTTGCCAGAGCAAGGTTGGCAGCGCGTCGATCCTACCTTTATGGTTTCGCCCACACGCATCGAAAATGGCTTCGAAAACAGCTTTGCGTCTCGCTGGCAAAATGATGCACTGCCCAGCCTATTGAGTCGCAACGCGACATTCATCAAAGCCATGCGATTGCATCTTGATGCGTGGGTGAATCATTGGAATCAATGGGTGATTGCTTATGACAGTCAACGCCAATTGAATTTACTTCAGCGGCTAGGCATTAATGACTTTCTCTCTTGGCGATTTTTACTCTATTTATGCGGTGGATTACTACTTATTCTTGGTGGGTTTTTAATTTATTTTTTACATCGCAACCCGGCGCAACCGACCGACATTGCCAATCAATTATTTGCACGCTATTGCAAAAAATTACATCGCTATCAACTTTATAAAGCACCGCATGAAACAGCCAGCCAGTTTGCTGCACGCTGCCAAATAGCACAGCCCGAATTAGCGGCCAGCATCATTGAGATCACCGATCTCTATTTGGCGGCACGTTATGCCCAAGACAGCAGCGCATTAGCGCAATTAAAAATCGCCATTAAACGTTTTGCTTAATTCAAACAGATCGATTTATGATGGCCGCACCCTCATTCACTCATTCTCATTTAAAACTATGGCTCGCTTTTTAACTGAACCGCAATTCGCACATCAAAATCCAGCCAAAATTGGCGTGCTTTTAATCAACCTAGGCACACCAGAGGCACCAACCGCCCAAGCTGTACGCCCCTACTTAAGACAGTTTCTTTCCGACCCACGCGTGGTTGAAATTCCTAAAGCCATTTGGTGGTGCATTCTCAACGGCATTATTTTGACCGTACGCCCGAAAAAAAGTGCTGCAAAATACGCCAGTATTTGGACTAAAGAAGGCTCACCACTTAAAGTTTGGACCATCAAACAAGCCAAACTCCTCAAAGGGCAACTGGGTGAAGCGTTTCCAGAACAACTGGTTGTTGACTATGCAATGCGCTACGGCTCGCCTTCAATCGAAAGCCAAATCAGCAAATTGAAAGCACTCAATTGCAATAAAATCATTATCGTTCCGATGTATCCACAATATGCTGCCAGCACTACTGCCAGCGTGAATGATGAAGTTTATCGGGTATTACAAAAAACACGCTTTCAACCGGCCATCCGCACCGTGGCACCTTATTACGACCATCCTCACTATATCGCCGCCTTGGCCGCGCAAGTTCGCCAGCACTGGCAAGCCAATGGCAAAGGCGAGCACTTATTAATGAGTTTTCACGGCGTGCCACGCTACACGCTCGAAAAAGGCGACCCCTATCACTGCCACGCACTCAAAACCGGCCGACTATTAGCCGAAGCACTTGATCTAAGTCCGGAACAATATACCGTCTCATTTCAATCTCGCTTTGGCAAAGCTGAATGGCTGAAACCCTATACCAGTCAGGTACTCCAACAACTTGGCCAACAGCAACTATCACAGCTGGATGTGATCTGCCCCGGATTTGTTGCCGACTGCTTAGAAACATTGGAAGAAATTGCCATTGAAGGTCGGCATGACTACCTACAAGCGGGCGGAAAAAGCTATCAGTTTATTCCTTGCCTGAATGATCATGCCAAGTGGATTTCTACGCTCGAAGAATTGGTTCGCACCGAGCTGACAGGCTGGCTGACAAACGGTAAAGCAGAAAAAAGAAATATAAATGAATTAAATCAATCACTTAATCGATACAAGACCATAAATACAACAAATTGAACTTGGGGATTTTAGAAATTAACGCTACACTCTGCGGTAAGCTTAATCTTACAAAAGGGGATATACCCAATGGCCATTAAACTATTCTTAGCTGAAGACGACCTGATCTTAGCCGATGCGCTAAAATCAAGTCTTTCGCAAGCAGACTTTCAATGCGACTGCGTTAATGATGGCGCATTAGCATTACAAATTTTACTGCACAACGACTACGATGCCGTTGTTTTGGATATCGGCCTGCCAAACATGGACGGCCTGACTGTATTGCGTAATGTTCGTCAGCATAAGCCTTCTTTACCTATTTTGATTCTAACCGCGCTTGACGGTTTAGATGAACGCGTTGCAGGTTTGGATGCAGGTGCTGATGATTATTTGGCAAAACCATTTGAATTCTCTGAACTCGAAGCGCGTTTGCGTGCACTATTACGCCGCAGCCAAATCTTGCCACAATCAGTACAACAGCTTGGCAATTTGCGTCTTGACCGTGCCGGTCAACGTGCATGGTGCAACGACACTCCGCTTGATTTGTCAGCTCGTGAATTAACCGTACTCGAAATCTTGATGTCAAACATCGACCGCGTAGTCACTAAAGAGCAAATCGTTAGTGAATTAGGCAATGAAAACGCTGAAGTTGGCCTGAATGCGATTGAAGTTTACGTGCATCGTTTACGTAAAAAATTAGACCCAGCTGGCGTGGTAATTCGTACCATCCGTGGTTTGGGTTATTTACTTGAAAAGCAGCAAGTCATTCCTACTGATGCGACTAACTAAAACTTCGCTACGACAACAATTATTGTTGTGGCTTTTACTGCCCCAGCTGGTATTTTGCCTTGCTGGGGCAGCACTTTTTTTATCAATTACTTTGCACTATGCCGACAATGCAATTGATAAACGTTTAATCAAATCGGCCAATGCCGTAGCTAAACTCATCCAATCCCAAGCGCAGATTAGCCCGGAACTCAGCAACAAAATTATCGCAACTATTGATTCACTGGATGATTTGGAAATTTTTTCTATCCATGACAGCAATCAGCGCTTAATTGCCGGTCGAGCAGAAATAGTCTTACCCCAAACGCATCAAGCGCAAAACGATCCGTTCTTTTATTACCAAACAATCAACGGTCAGGAATATCGCGTACTTCTGCAAAAAAGTGCGAATCAATCGGATAGAACAATACAAATCGCGTTTAATCTACATGAACGTGATGTATATACCCGAAATATTTTCCTATCTACTGCAATCCCTTTACTCTTACTGATTATCATCACGATTTTCTTTGTCTGGTGGGGTATCGGCCTAGGCTTACGACCATTAGCGCAGTTGCAATCGATGATGGAATTACGTAAACCACAAGATTTATCGCCATTGGCCTTACAAGATGCCCCAAGAGAGCTCAACGCCCTTTCGGCGGCACTCAATCATTTATTGGCAACCACCGAAGCCAGTATTGACCGGCAACGTCGATTTATTGCCGATGCGGCGCACCAATTGCGTACCCCATTAGCGGGTTTAAAATCACAAACTGAATTGGCCATGCGTGAAAATTCGCCTGAAGGTCTGCGCGAACGACTCAACATGGTGCATACCAGTGCCACGCGAAGCATTCACTTAGTTAATCAACTATTGACCTTAGCTCGCTCAGAGCCCGGTAGCCAAACCAGCATCCCTAAAGTGCATATGGATTTGGCCAAAATCATTCGCGACTTAACTGCCGAGCTGGTGCCACGCGCTTTAGCCGCGCGGATTGATCTAGGTTGCGATTGCTTTGTGCAAGACGCGCCACTGCATGGCAACTCGGCACTACTGAGAGAAATGTTTATTAACTTGGTTGAAAACGCCATTAAATACATTCCACGCGACGGCAGCGTGACCGTTCGACTCACAGAAGACGAAAAGAACTACATCGTTGATGTCGAAGACAATGGCCCCGGTATTCCTGATAGCGACAAAGATCGGGTGTTTGAACGTTTTTATCGCCGCGAGCAAACAGGCAATGGCTGTGGACTTGGCATGGCGATTGTGCGAGAAATTGCAGAGCGTCACGCCGGTAGTGTGCAATTACTCGATGCCGACCCGCATGGTTTAATTGTACATGTGGTATTGCCAAAAACAGAGCTAAATACCTAATGCTGTACGCTATACCCCTATAATTTTTTAAATTATGTAAGTCAACGGCAATAAAAAAGTCCCGCATCTAAGAGCGGGACTTTTTTATTGCCGTACACAAATCAACACGGCGTGATTAATCAAAAATAACCGTTTTATTTGAATACACCAAAACACGATGCTGCAAATGCCAACGCACCGCACGTGACAAGACCACGCGCTCTAAATCACGGCCTTGCTGGATCAATGCTTCAACATCGTCTCGATGCGAAATACGATTCACATCTTGCTCAATAATTGGACCATCATCGAGCACTTCAGTCACATAATGGCTGGTCGCACCAATTAACTTAACCCCACGTGCAAACGCACGATGGTAAGGCTTTGCGCCATCAAAAGCCGGCAAGAAACTATGATGAATATTGATAATGCGCTGCGGAAATTGCGCAGTAAATTCGTGACTTAGCACTTGCATATATCGCGCCAGCACAATCAAATCAATTTCTTTTTCATGCAGCAATGCAGTTTGTGCCGCCTCTGCTGCCGCTTTATTGTCTTTACCGACAGCAATTACGTGGTATTCAATACCATAAAAATCGGCCAAAGCGCGGCAATCTTCATGATTAGAAATAATCAGTGGAATTTCACAATTAAATTCGCCACTTTTATGTCGGTGCAATAAATCGACCAAGCAATGATCATATTTCGAAACAAAAATAGCGACTTTTTGTGGACGATTCGATAAAGAAACTTTCCACGTCATTTGAAAACGATCGGCAATCGGCTGAAAAGCCGCAGCAAATGCTTTCATATCTAAAGTAAAGTCAGCCAAATCCCACTCGATACGCATCAAAAACAAGCCATCGGTATTGTCTTGATGTTGATCTGAATGCACAATATTGGCGTTATAAGTATACAAAAAATTAGCGATCGCGGCAGACAGACCTTTTCGATCTGGGCAGCTGATCAGTAGTGTCGCGGTATGTGTCATTCGGCATCATCTTGAATAAAGTTGTAGCCTTATTCTAACAGCACCCACCCCCAGAAAACAGTCGCGCCAGTCCAAGTATTGCCTTTAATCAGCCGTGAAGCGTATTTTTCACCGTTGTACGCTGCGCCTTTGCCAATAAGATTCCATCAAGAAAAAACTGTTCAAATGGCGGACTAAAGCCATACGACGGCAAAGCCGTCGACCAGCGAAACCCCGTTGGGCTTTTCAAATCGGCCACCAAGGCCAATGAATGGGCAAATAATGCAGCATAAATCGCCCGCCCAAAGCCAGCGCACCGAGCGGGGCTATAAAATATACCGCTTGGCGCTAAGATTGGATGATCTAAAACACGAAACGCCAAAGCCATCGTCTGTTCCGGTGATAAACTTGCTTCTTTGGCAACTTTAGCTACTGCACAGAGTAACTCTTGCGGTACGATATCCATTGGTATTCCTTAGCAGCTACACTGTTTCAGCTTAGCTGGAACGATTCGGTTCACCTTTTCTTTTACTCTTCCATTCATCAGCTGACATCATGTTTAATATTGTTTTGTTTCAACCTGAAATCCCCCCCAATACGGGCAACGTCATTCGTTTAGCCGCCAATACGGGCTGCATTTTGCATCTGGTTAAACCACTGGGTTTTCCTTTGGATGACACCAAAATGAAGCGAGCGGGGCTGGATTATCATGAGTACGCCAATATGCTGGTGCATGAAGACTGGGATGCTTGTGTCGCGCACTTAGCCGGTCAGCGCTTTTTTGCGGCAACCACTAAAGGCTCGCAGCGTTTTGACTTACTGCAATATGAGCCAGGCGATGTATTTGTCTTTGGCCCTGAAACACGTGGCTTACCAGCCGATTTATTACAAACTTTTGCTGCCGATCGGCGTATTCGCGTCCCAATGCAGCCAGACAATCGCAGCCTGAATTTATCCAATTCGGTGGCGATCACCATTTATGAAGCATGGCGTCAAAACGGCTTTATTGGTGGCGCATAAAGTAATACCAATTTAAAAGAATAATGAATAAATCAGGCTTGTTCGAGATCGAAAATGACCAACCAGCAACGCCGAGAGCAAGCTCTGATTTGCCACATTAAAATCAATATTTCTTTTTAAATCAGTCCAAAAACACCAATCAGCCAACTCAAACACAGCATTTCAGTGACCACCTAAAACAGCCGACCCCTTCAAAAAACTAATACCACTCGCTCTGAATATGCCTTAAGCCCTAAGGGGATTTACCTAGTGCTGTTGTACCCAATACGGATTTCCCCAGCTTTCTTCAATAGGGTTGCGGGTCTATTCTTGCATTGCCGAAGGATAAACTCGACATTCAGGACCCTACATCGACTAGCTATATTTGCTTAATCGTTTAGGTGCATTCAGTTGAACGCCTCTGGCATCGAATTTGTAACTTAAACAGAAACAATCGATTGATTACGAGCCCATACCACTGATTGATGCCCGCGAAGGAGTCCAACATGCTTTGGAATACTGCACCACACAACCGCCAAAAACTAGCCATAGCGCGACGTAATAAATTGGTCGTGGCCAACTGGAAAATGCATGGCAGTCTTGCCCTTTGTCGAGAAACCATCAATCAACTCAATCACATCGTTCAGCCTGGTGCAGACCTGATTATCAGCCCCCCTGCGCCTTATTTAAGTGAGCTGGGACGACTGGCGCAACAAACCGGCATTCATTGCTGCGGGCAAGACGTTGCAGCACAGCAAAATGGCGCGCGCACCGGAGAATGGTCTGCCACAATGCTGGCGGAACTAGGCTGCCATCACGCGATTGTCGGTCACTCCGAGCGTCGCCAACATCACCGAGAAGACAACATACTGATTGCGGCAAAAGCTCAGGCGTGTGTTGATGCGGGCATTACACCGATTGTCTGTATTGGCGAAACCTTGGACGAGCGCAACGCTGGACAGCTCGAACATATACTCGGCCAGCAGCTGGACGCACTACTTGCCACTTCTGGCTGGCGAGAAGCCATTATTGCTTACGAACCGGTTTGGGCGATTGGCACCGGCAAAGTGGCCACCCCAGCGATTGCTCAAGCCGCGCATCAATTTATCCGTGAATATCTCGCCAAAACCGATGCCGATGCCGCAGATGAAATGATGTTACTGTACGGAGGCAGCGTCAAAGCCGACAATGCCACCGCATTATTTGCCATGCCCGATATTGATGGCGGCTTAATTGGCAGCGCCTCATTAGAAGTTCATTCTTTAGTCCGCATTTATCAAGCGGCCAGCTTCACCAGCCGTGCCGCAGCACAACTGACTTGATAAGGAAGCACCATGACCGTGACACTCTCCACTTGCTTGCAAACCCAACCTAGCGACATGCGCCAAATGCTCGGCAATATAGCTAGTGCTTGTAAAGTGATTAGCAATGCGGTCGCGCGCGCGGCTTTATCTGGCGCACAAGGCGATGCGGGCAGTGGCAATATCCAAGGGGAAGAACAAAAAAAACTCGACATCATCAGCAACGACATCATGCTCAATTGGGCAGGTGCTTGCGGGCATTTTTCCGCCATGGCCTCCGAAGAGCTCGACACCATCGTGCAATGCAATCCACAAGGCCGATATTTGCTGGTATTTGATCCGCTGGACGGCTCATCCAATGTCGACGTGAATATCTCAGTGGGCAGTATTTTCTCTATTTTGCGCGCGCCCGAGCAAACCCCAACCGAGGCAGATTTTTTACAAGCTGGCCGTCAGCAAATCGCCGCAGGCTATGCCTTATATGGCTCATCGACCATGCTGGTCATCACCACCGGCACGGGCGTACAAGGTTTTACTTTAGACCGTGAAATTGGTGAATTTATCTTAACGCACCCCGAACTAACCATCCCGAGCGACACCCGAGAATTTGCCATTAACGCCTCAAACTCTCGTTTTTGGGAAGCACCGGTCGCGCGTTATATTGATGAATGTGTCGCCGGCAAATCAGGCCCGCGTGGCGAAAACTTCAATATGCGCTGGGTGGCTTCAATGGTCGCCGAAGTGCATCGCATTTTGATTCGTGGCGGGGTTTTTTTATACCCGAAAGACAGCGCCAAACAGAATGGAAAACTACGACTACTTTACGAAGCCAATCCAATGGCGATGATTGTTGAGCAAGCCGGTGGTGCCAGCAGCACCGGACAGCAACTGACCTTAGACGTGCAACCGAGCCAGCTACATCAACGCGTTCCGGTCATGCTTGGCTCTAAAAATGAAATCGCCCGTTTAATTCGTTATCACGAATAAAACACAAGGGTATTTAACTGCAGACATTATGAAATAAAGCCTACAGTTAAATACCCATAAATTTACTGATTGCGCATAAAATCAGCCGTTTTCATAAACGACTCTTCCAAGTGTTCACGCAAATCGCTACTCATCGGCACCTCAGCCAAAGCCTGCAACATACACAACATCCATTGATCACGCTCTGCCTCACCAATGGCAAACGGCATATGCCGCCCGCGCAAACGTGGGTGGCCATACTTTTCAATAAATAATTGCGGTCCACCGAGCCAGCCCGACAAAAATTCATAGAATCGTTCACGAATCTGCGTGGTATCAGCATGATGCATCGCATGCACTCCCGCCGCACGTGGATCACTCGCCATAATGTCGTAAAAGCGATCAACCAGTTGCCGTAAAATCGCCGGACCACCCAGTAATTCATACGGCGTCATCGCCTGCACTGCTGCGCTTTCAGTCATGATTCACCTCAACCGGCTGCACACAGCTGGCGGCTAATTTGGCGCGCTGCCGCGCTTGCTCAACATCCACGCCACTGGCGAGCGCCACCCCCATTCGGCGGCGAACAAAGGCTTCTGGTTTGCCAAACAAACGTACATCGGCCGTCGGCACCGCCATGGCCTGCGCCACACCATCAAACGCAACGCCAACCGCATCTACGCCGCCATAAATCACCGCACTCGCGGCTGGCGAGCGCAAACTCACATCCACTGGCAAGCCTAAAATCGCCCTCGCGTGCAATTCAAATTCTGAATATTGCTGACTTTGCAGTGTGACCAAACCGGTATCATGCGGTCGCGGGCTGACTTCACTAAACCACACCGCATCGCCCTTCACAAAGAGCTCAACGCCAAACAAACCACGACCACCCAAGGCGGTAGTTACCTTCTCAGCAATGTCTTGCGCCCGAGATAGCGCCAACGCCGACATCGCTTGTGGCTGCCAGCTCTCAACATAATCGCCACTCACTTGCACATGGCCAATCGGTTGGCAAAACTGTGTTTCAATCTCGCCATCAACGGCAATCGCGCGCACCGTCAGCAGCGTAATTTCATAATCAAAATCCACAAAACCTTCGACAATCACGCGGCCATTTTTGACTCGACCACCACTGGCGGCATAATCCCAAGCTGTCACGATATCTGTTGGCGTTTTGAGCAATGATTGCCCTTTGCCACTGGACGACATGACGGGCTTGACCAAGCACGGAAAGCCGATTTCAGCCACCGCCGTTTGCAATTGCGCCAAGCTGTCGGCAAATCGGTATGACGACGTAGCCAAGCCTAAATCTTCTGCCGCTAAGCGGCGAATGCCTTCGCGATTCATCGTTAAATGCGTTGCACGCGCCGTTGGAATCACCATCGCCAAGCCGTCCGCTTCAATCGCCAACAAAGCATCGGTCGCTATCGCCTCGATTTCAGGCACAATCCAGTGTGGGCGCTCTAACTCAACCACGGCACGCAGCGCTTGGCCATCGGTCATATCGATGACATGACTACGATGGGCCACTTGCATGCCAGGCGCATTGGCATAGCGATCCACCGCAATCACTTCCACCCCTAAGCGCTGAAAAGCGATAATCACTTCCTTACCCAATTCACCTGCACCCAATAACATGACCTTGCTGGCGCTAGGCGTTAATGCCGTACCAATTCTCATCTCATTCCCTTTTTCTGCTGCGCGAACAGATCGCTAGATTATCGACTCACTCTGCCAGCTTACCATTACCGCGATATGCCGTTTTAGCCGAGCACAATATTTACGCTCATTACCCAAGCCCGCAGCCATATTGCAAACCGTAGTCCACCGCAGATCTTTGATTGAAAGCATAGGTATTGATCGATAGCACATTTAAATCAAGACTTACCGAGCAATACCTATTGGCAATAAAAAATCCCAGCCGCAGCTGGGATTGATTCAAAACACCTTCAACGCATTATTCACCCAAATACGCTTGCTGAACTTTTTCATTGGCGAGTAAAGCGGCCGCATCATCGCTAAATGTCACTTTGCCCGATTCCATTACATACCCACGATTCGCGGTTTGCAAGGCTAACTTGGCATTTTGTTCCACCAGCAACATGGTCACGCCTTCAGCCGCCACCATGCGAATAATCTCAAAGATTTTTTGCACAATAATCGGTGCCAAGCCCATTGACGGCTCATCAAGCAACAACAACTTAGGTCGGCTCATTAATGCGCGGCCCATCGCCACCATTTGCTGCTCACCACCAGACAGCGTGCCTGCTAATTGCTTATAACGCTCTTTCACGCGTGGAAACAATTGATAAACCCGCTCTAGGTCATTGGCCATTTGCGCCTTATCATCGCGCCAATAGGCACCCATCAGCAGGTTTTCTTCCACCGTTAAGCGGCCAAAAATACCTCGCCCTTCTGGCACCATCACTAAACCATGACGAACATAATCATGCGCTTCGATTTTGGCTGTCGATTGATTTTTAAATAAAATCTCGCCACCAGCAGGTTTGACCATGCCCATTAAAGTTTTTAAGGTGGTGGTTTTACCCGCACCATTGGCGCCAATCAAAGCCACCAATTCGCCTTCTTTAACTTCAAGATTAATGCCTTTTACCGCATGAATCCCACCATAAGCGACCTTTAAATCTTTAACTTCTAATAATGTGTTCGCTGACGCTGTCATTCTGGTGCCACCCCTAAATACGCTTCGATCACTTTTGGATCGTTTTTAACGAGCTCAGGAATCCCCTCAGCAATTTTTTTGCCGTAATCGAGCACCGCAATCCGGTCGCACAATCCCATCATTAATTTCACATCATGTTCAATCAATAAAATGGTGACGCCATCATCACGGATTTTTTCCATGAGTTTTTTTAAATCATCGGTCTCTTTCGGATTCATCCCCGCCGCCGGCTCATCCAGCGCCAACAACTGCGGATTGGTCGCCAAGGCGCGTGCAATTTCCAATCGGCGTTGATCACCATACGATAAATTACGCGCTAACTCATCGGCTCTATCGGCAATGCCGACATAAGCAAGTAAGGTTTCTGCTTTAAGCGTAATCGCCGCCTCTTCAGCACGCGCTTTCGGTGGGCGAAATACTGCACCAATCACGCCAGTGTGGGTTCGAACATGTTGGCCGACCATGACGTTTTCTAAGGCGGTCATATTGGCAAACAAGCGGATATTCTGGAATGTTCGAGCAATACCTGCCTCGACCACGACATTGGGTTTTTTGCGAAATAAATCTTTACCGTTAAAAGTGAATTGCCCTTCATCTGGCTGATACAAACCTGTCAGCACATTAAACAGCGTGGTTTTACCCGCCCCATTAGGGCCAATCAAACCATAAATCTCACCTTTATTAATCGACAAAGCCACACCAGATAATGCATGCAAACCACCAAAGCGCTTATTGATGCCACTGATACTTAATAAAACCTCAGTCATGATTGCGCTCCGCGTCTTGCAAACTGTCTTTTTCTTGTTGCGAAATGGTTTTCGTTTTTGGGGCCAACTCGGCTCGACGCTGTTTAGAAGGCCATAGTCCGGCGGGTCTAACGAGCATAATCACAATCATTGCCAAACCAAAAATCAACATACGTAAGTTTTCTGGATCAACGACCTTGCGACCCACCAGTGCTTGCTGCAATGGATTAATCACATCACGCAAAATTTCTGGCGTAATCGAAACAATCACCGCACCTAAAATCACCCCAGGAATATTGCCCATCCCACCCAGCACCACCATTGCCAACACCATGATCGATTCCATCAGGGTAAACGACTCGGGTGATACAAAGCCTTGGAAGCTGGCAAATAAAGCACCGGCCACACCACCAAAGCTAGCGCCCATGGCAAACGCCAATAATTTAACGTTCCGAGTATTAATCCCCATCGCATTCGCGGCGATTTCATCTTCACGAATTGCCACCCATGCACGGCCAATACGTGAGCGTTGCAAACGCTTAGACACAAAAATAATGAGGAAACACATCGCCAGGATCAGGTAGTAATACAAATGAATTTTTTCGAAACTAAGCCCAAAAAATTCAATTGGACGACCCAAATCGTAACCAGCAAATTGCACAGCAGGAATATTGTTAATCCCTTGTGGACCATTGGTAATATTGATCGGACGATCTAAGTTATTCATGAAAATTCGAATAATTTCACCAAAACCCAAGGTCACAATGGCTAAATAATCACCGCGTAATTTCAATGTTGGCGAGCCCAGCAATACGCCAAATATCCCCGCAACAGCTGCAGCGATCAACATCATGACAAAGAAATTAGGTTGGAATAACCACTCTGGAATCACCGCCTGCAAATGCGGTGAATTGAGTAAGGCAAAGGTATAAGCGCCTACGGCATAAAACGCGATATAACCCAGATCCAGTAAGCCAGCGTAACCCACCACAATATTGAGCCCTAAAGCCAACATAATGTAGAGCAAAGCAAAGTCAACGGCCCTAAGCCATGAATTACCACTTTCAAAAAAATGCCCAAGTACCCAAGGTAAAATCGCTAATACGACTGCGATCCCACCCAGCACCAGCGTCGTTTTTAAATTATTGGCACGAAATTCGGCGCTATTGATTGTATTTGTCATATTCACCTCGGCTTAAGCACGTTCTGCAACGCGTTCACCCATCAAACCTGAAGGACGGAACACCAAGACTAGAATCAACACAACAAAAGCTAAAATATCTTTGTAATTACTGCCGAGCACGCCGCCCGTTAAATCACCCAGATAACCAGCGCCCAAGCTTTCAATCACACCCAGTAATAAGCCGCCCAGTACTGCGCCACCTAAATTACCAATCCCACCTAGCACTGCTGCAGTAAAGGCCTTCAAGCCGATCATAAAGCCCATATACGCATGCGCTTGATCATAATTGGCTGCGACCATCACGCCAGCCATCGCCCCCAAAGCGGAACCGATCACAAACGTCATTGAAATAATATGATTGACATTCACACCCATTAATTTTGCTACTTCTGGGTTTTGTGCCGTTGCGCGCATCGCACGGCCCATTTTGGTTTTTTCAATCAGAAAATACATGCCCGCCATCAATAGCAAAGTCAAAACCACAATCGCCACTTGAACTTGCGTAATCGAAGCGCCACCAATGCTATACACCTCGGTCGGCAAAATCGCTGGGAACGGACGATAATTACGGCCCCAAATCAGCATCGCCAATTGTTGTAACACAATCGACACACCAATCGCAGTAATCAACGGTGCCAAACGAGGTGCACGGCGTAAAGGCCGGTAGGCTACTTTTTCAATGGTGTATCCAAGCACCATCGACACCGGAATCGCCATCAGTAAGCCAACCATTAAAAGCGCAGGCCCCGATAAATTAAAATGATGTCCTAATAAGAAATTGATGCAGGTGATCGTCACCATTGCACCAATCATCACCACTTCACCATGCGCGAAATTAATCAATTGCATGATGCCGTACACCATGGTGTACCCCAAAGCAATCAGCGCATAAATGCTACCGATTACCAACCCATTAATAATTTGTTGGAGAAAAATATCCACTGCAGGCCCGTCCCTAAAAAGACTATTCGTACAACGAAACGCGTGTTTCGCCGTTTTATTGATCCACTGCTACGTATCAGTAACCCTCAAATCTTACCGTAACAGTTTATAAATGTGAAAATTACCTGTTTGTGGTGACGCGGAATACTGCGGTTTTCCCTAGCTAGGCGTTCTTACAAATTATTACGCGTTTGTTATTAATTACGTCATCATATTTATTTATCCGCAAACTATCGATTCTTTGGGGTATTCATATGCAAGCCAATATTTATATAGCCAATTACGACATACACCTAAAAAATTTAAATCCACAATCACAAAGAATCCACATAAAAAAACCGCCCATCGGGCGGTTGAGTATCAAATCAGTAATGCCGTTCTATGCAACAAACTGCGCAATGGCCATTTCAAGTCGTGCTAAGCCTGTTGTAATCTCTTCATCACTCACCACCAAAGAGGGGGCAAAACGGATCACATTCGGCCCTGCCATCAAGACCATAACGCCATTTTGCGCGGCAATATTCAAAATTTCTTTCGCGCGGTCTTGATACGGTTCAGATAAAACCGCGCCAATTAATAAGCCAAGACCACGGATCTGACTAAATACCGGATACTTCGCGTTAATCGCAGTAATACCAGCAACAAACTGTGCGTGTTTAGTTTTAACGCCAGCTAATACTTCAGGCGTGTTAATCACATCAATCACCGCACCTGCTACAGCGCAAGCCAAAGGATTGCCGCCATAAGTGGTGCCGTGCGTGCCAGCAACCAAGTATTTGGCAATCTCGGCCGTTGTCAGCATCGCGCCAATCGGAAAGCCGCCACCTAAGCTTTTGGCACTGCTCAAAATATCGGGTACTACGCCATATTCTTGATACGCAAACAAGCTACCAGAGCGCCCCATGCCTGATTGCACTTCATCAAAAATCAAATAGGCATTGTGCTGCGTACATAAATCACGCACCCCTTGCAAAAAGGCGGCATCGGCAGGCACTACACCGCCCTCACCTTGAATCGGCTCTAAAATCACGCACGCAGTGTCGTCGTCAATCAAGGCTTTAAACGCTTCTAAATTATTGTATTCAAAGTATTCAATGCCGGCGGGCTTAGGGCCAAAACCATCCGAATACTTAGGCTGACCGCCAACACATACGGTAAAAAAGGTTCGCCCATGAAAGCTACTGAGCGCCGAAATCACTTTGTTTTTTTGCTCGCCAAAACGCTCAATCGCCGCACGGCGGGCTAATTTAAGCGCCGCCTCATTGGCTTCAGCACCTGAGTTACAAAAAAACACTTTATCGGCAAATGTTGCATCAACTAATTTTTGCGCCAATTCAAGCGCCGGCTCATTGGTAAACACGTTCGAGACATGCCACAGTTGATTGGCCTGCTTGGTTAAGGCGCCAACTAATGCCGGGTGGCAATGGCCCAAAGAATTCACCGCAATCCCACCGGCAAAATCGATGTATTCCTTACCCGATTGATCCCAAACACGGCTGGCCTCACCACGAACAGGTATAAATGCAGCGGGCGCATAATTGGGTACCATGTACTGATCAAATGCAGCGCGGGTCAAAGCCATAGCAGTCTTCCTTTAAAAATCAAATCAACGATGGCTCGATGATAAACCAAGACAGTGATAGCAGCCTATTCGGGGTAAACACTTAATCATAAATACTGTGTTTTTATCTGAGCACAATCAAACCGAGCGACAGACTAAGAAATCACCTGCGCTTTATTCACTATGGTAAGGGCCATGCAATGGTTCACTTTTGCACCCTGTATTCGGGATACCAAACAATGATTCACTCAGTTGATTGAGCGAAAAATACACCGTTGGCGAAGATCCTGTAGCAGCACACCAAACCGCTTTTCTTCGCTGAATTTCAGGTAAATTGGCAGGACAAAAACGCTGCGCCTTAAGACTGTTTTTCTCGGTAAACACCTCTAAAATGCCACTCCATTGCTGACGCGGCAAAGCGGCATTAACCGCGCTGAGATAAGAAGCCGTCGCCGGCTGTGGCTTACGCAATACGCCTTGCCCGCCTTGCACCATCCATTGAATACCAGTTTGCTGCTGTAATGAGCGCAGCATGGCGGCGTATTCTGTGGGCGGACTAAACCCGCCAAAAAAAGAGCTCGCATACACCGGTAAATCAGGCCACAACGCCTTTAAATCACGCGAAATGGCTTGATAATGCCGCACTAACATCGCTTGCCTAGCAGGCGTTCGCCAATTCAAATCATCTATTTCTTCAGGCAAATACCAGCCAACAATTTTCACTTTGGATTGCGCAATAATTTTTTTAGCTTCAGCAAGACTAAAGTCGCGCAAAACTGACAAATAAGCATCTAACTCATCATCAGGTAAATTTAAGGCATTAAAAAAACCGGGGTCTGAATATAAACCCATGATGTAACTGCGCCGCGCTGGGCTGAGTAGTCGTTTTTGCAACCAGCCAGTACCATCACTGGGCCAAAATTCAGTTTGGCCATTGCGACTCCATTGCAGCAATACCACATTAAAACCCAAGGCATCCAACTGTCGATTAATTCGACGGGCATTATCAACCGTCACCTCAGATTGACTCTGCCAAGGTTGCAAGATCACCGTTTTAAGCGCAGCTTCTTGGCAAGGATTTGCCCATAATGCTGAACTCAAACCCCACGCCGCAACCGCCGATACCCATTTCAATGTGAAACTCTCCAATTAAATAAAACAGCAAACCGATCATCACTATTGCCGCCAATAGCCTGCCGAACCTCTAATGCGATTCTTTGCTTTAGGTCTGGGGCGCGCCAAGGATCGCCCCCAAACCAACTCACCACAGCCAGCCCAACCCCAATATCAAATCGACTCACCGTAGCATGCTGCGAATTATCAGTATTCATCGCCGCCATGCTGTTGATGTAAGGCATTAAAGTCGTTTTACCGGCATCACTTATACGATAATGCTCACCGATTTCGGCCAAAGCGGTTAAATAATAACTATTAGCACGGACCAGCCCTGCCGCATCGCCATACACGGTCAGCGAAGTCCATTGCGATTTGACTGGCTGCCAATCGGTATTGATCGAGTGCGAGCCAGACAATCGCACCATCAGATCATTTTCATAAGGCGCACCCTGCCGATAAATCCATTCGGCCGAGCCTATCAATACATAGTCGGTAAGTAAGCGCTGCCGAACCCCAATGCCTAAATTGGCATTATTATTTAACAAGCTTACAGACTGATCTTGCAAACTGGCATCACTACGCGCAAACACTGTCGTGGGTCGTGCGACATCCAGCAAGGGGTCAAGTCGATACGCCACTTCAGCATTAAATGAACCACCATATTGCGCAAATTGCACCGGGCTACTAATAAGCTGGTTATCAGGCCCTTGATTCAAACGCACCTGCCCGCCCAAAGACCAGCTCCAGCGGTCTTCCAAAATTTGTACATTGCGTTGCCAGCCAAACAGCTGCGTTTGCATCGCCGTCTCATCCAAGCCCCAGCGGGTTTGAATCTCGGTTTGATGATCAATACTGAAACGTAAATCCGCAATCGCCTGTTCAGTTTGCCCCAAGGCCATCTCTAGCTGCGCAATTTCAGGGCTGAGCTCTTTACGATTGGCATCGTGTGCCAAAGCGGCACGAAACAAGGCCAAGGCTAGCTCTGCTTTGCCTTGGCCTTTCAACCAAAAACCATATTCAGCCAAAATTTGTGGATTGCTCGGCGCCAATTGAGCTGCCTGCGCCAAAGCCGCCCCTTGTTGTTCATGTCGCTGTAATTGCTGCAAAAAACCGGCGTATTCGTACCACAACAAGGCCGTGGGCTTGGCGGCTAAAGCATCTTGATAAGCGGCATCTGCTGCCGCAAAATCTGCATGCTGGCGGGATTGTCTTGCGTGCGCCAATGCCAACTCACCCGGTGGAAAATAATCGGGATAATGCGCGGCAATATCTGCACTCACTGCCAAATCGAGATGCTGCAGCGCTAGTTTTGCCAATTCACGCGCCTGCGATTCGTTCATTTCCAACTGCAAGCGTTGATCTAAACGGTGCATTCCTTGTGCGACATCACCACTGGCCAACAACGCTTCACCTTCACCTTGCATTGCGGAGATTGATGCATGACCTTTTAGCTCACTCAGTTGATTGGCCGCAGCAAAATAAGCCGCCGCTTGCGCGTAATTGCTTTTACTACAGTAAGCTGCCGCCATCTGAGCGCGCTCAGTCGTTTGGCTGGGCAAATCTGAAACGGGGGTTTCCTTTAATAGCAATGGACAATTTTTTTCTTGCAGTAAATTACTGACTACCTCAGCCAAGGCCGGAGTAAACAAATTAGCTTGTCGTAACTGACTCAGTTGAAGTTGCAGTGTTTTGTATTGTTGCTTGGCAATCAAAGCTGAAAAATCAGCCGCAATTTTTTGCTCACGCTGTACGGCAGGCAACGCGGCATATGGAAACACTACCGGTGCTGCAGGCGGCGTCTGCACTTCAGGCTTGTTGAGCTGCGCGGTTTGCTGCGTTTGTTTTGGTTTCATCGTTGCAGTCATTGCCGGTATGGCCGAGGGCACTAACTGCGCAGAAAAAGTAGGGTTTGATTTGGCCGACTGTAATACCGCTTCGGCCTGCACCAGTAAGGCACGTGGCAAGGTGATTTTATACTGCGCGATCTGTGCCAACGTCTGTTGAATACGACTGACATTCCCTTTCCGTAGCGCGGCATTTAACCATGCCTCAGCCGCTTTTTTACGCGACGCCGCCGATAGCTCTGAACGCTTTAACGCCTCAGCAGCGGCATTCATCACCGCCTCATCATCGTGTTTTAAATAGGCGGACCATGCCTGCAACAAATACCCCATGCCATCGTTGGGCGCACGGCGCAACCAGTCTTTGGACAACTGATCCAAGCATTGGGTATCTTTTTGCCGTGAACACACATCCGCCAAAAACAATGTGCTCTTACGTCGACTCGGATCGATCTTATATACTTCCTCAAGTAGCTGACGCGCACCAGCGTAATCGCCTTTTTCCAAGCGCTGATAGGCTTTTTCCAGCCGAGGGTAGCTTCTAAATTCACGCCACTCATCCCCAAACCAATTGGCCTCGACCATCGGACTAAAACCCAGCAGCAAAAGCCAAGCCGATGAATAAAAAAATCGATTATTTTTTCCCATCATGCTCTCCTGCATGCAAGTCAGGAAAATCGTGGCTGGTTTTATCCCACTGCACAGCCCGACCCGTTTTATTGCTATGTCGAACTTGCGAAAACGCCCGAAAGAAAGCCGCGATATTGACGACATTGCCCACCACCATCCGTGGAATCGATTGCATGCCTTGCCAAAATCCAAAATACCGCCGGGTAAAGATAAACCGCTGTGCCACCCGATTCAGCATAAAGAAAAAATTAATCCCGACCAAAATCCACAAACTACTGTTGGATTCAATCAGTTCAGGAAAAGTCCACCACTCGGGATTGGCCACATGGTGCAGCCACGCCTGAAAAACCGTCAGCACAATCACATAACCCATCAGCAATGAAGGAAAAGCAATCACACTTTTTCGATCGCGTGCCAACATATACTTCATAAGAGGTTTACCGCTCCAGCCCAGGTTTTTATAGCCTTGGAAGACAATACCCACGATCCATCTGGATTTTTGCCGAATAGCTTGCCAAAGATGATTTGGAAAATACTCCTGCACACAAATCATATCGTGCACACCACGACGACCAAACCAAGCCCGAGGTGAGCCTTTAAACTGCACATGGTAGTGCATCATCATTTCTCGAGCGCCAACCTCATGGAGTCGAAAGCCGATTTCATAATCTTCGGTTAATGTACCGGTATCAAACACCACTCCGCCGTTGATCTCCGAGAGTAAACCCAACGCTTTGCGACTAAATGCAGTTCCAACGCCCGCACTGGGCACTTGGCCGGTCAGTAATTGCCGCACCAAAATATCTTTGCCATGCCACTCAGCAAATTCATCGACGTAATGATTACCCACGACATTTTTCCACGGTCGCGCCAAGGGCATCACCGGCAGCTGCACTAAATCAAACTGCGGTACCAAGCGATTAAACGCCCGTAATTCCAAAGGATGAATGATGTCTTCCGCATCGTGATACGCCACACAGGTAAAGTGGATCTGCTCGCGCGCCTCCATCTCAGTAATAAACGCGACAATATTGTTCAAGCAATCGGCCTTGGTCGTCGGCCCTGGATCACGCGTTACTACCTTATGCACATTGGGGTATTTTTTGGCCACTAAGTCGACTTCAGCCTGCGTCTCTAAATCGTTGGGATAGGTGCCAACAAAAATATGATAATTGTCGTAATCAAACGTACTCGCGGCATAATCGGCCATACGTTGAATCACCGGAGCCTCATGCCAAGCCGGAATCATAATGGCAATGGCTTGCTGCTCATCTTGATACAAATCATCGGCAAATTCAGGCAGGTATTCACTTCTACGCCATGATTTTCGATGCTTAAATCGCCATACCCAGTAGTAGCAATCGATCAAAAAATCATCGAGCGAGCTCAAAAAGATCACCACAATACCGAGCCGCAACAGCAAAGCGATCAAAAACCAATATGCCGCCAAAACATCCAGCCAACTCATCAGGCTCCCTCCCAAGCGCAAATTAAATCAACAATCCGCTCTGCCGCATTACCATCACCATACGGATTGCTAGCCTGAGCCATCGTTTGATACACCTTAGGATCATCGAGCAGCTGGCTAACCGCCTGCACAATCCGCTCGCCATCGGTACCAACTAACTTAGCCGTACCGGCATCCACCGCCTCTGGGCGCTCGGTGGTTTCGCGCATCACCAACACCGGTTTACCTAAAGTGGGCGCTTCTTCTTGAATGCCGCCACTATCGGTGAGCACCAAAAACGAGCGTTTTAATAAATACACAAAGGGCAAATAAGTCTGTGGATCAATCAAATGCACGTTCGAGCACGATTGCAAAATTTCATTCACCGGCGCTTGCACCTGTGGATTTAAATGCACTGGATACACAATTTGCACATCATCACGCTCTGCTAACTGGTGTAGCGCCTGACAAATATGCACAAAACCATCACCAAAATTTTCTCGCCGATGGCCGGTGACTAAAATCAGTTTTTTGCTTGAATCTAAAAAAGGAAAACCGGCGGCAAGCGATGCAGTCAAACCAGCATCACGGTCAATCTGCTGACTCACTTGCAGCAAAGCATCGAGTACCGTATTACCGGTAATAAACACCGAGGCCGGAGCAACGCCTGCCTGCAATAAATTATTGGCAGCCGTTGCTGTCGGTGCAAAATGCAAAGCGGCAAATAAACCCACCACTGAGCGATTGAGTTCCTCAGGCCACGGCGCATATAAATTGCCCGTTCTCAAGCCCGCTTCTACATGCCCAACGGGAATATGCTGATAAAACGCAGCGAGTCCCGCAGCCAATGTGGTCGTAGTATCGCCATGCACCAACACTAAATCAGGCTGATAGTCGACTAATACATCGCGCACGCCTTGCAATGCCCGCGCAGTCAGATCAGTCAGATTTTGCCCAGGCTGCATTAAATTCAAATCAAAATCGGCTTCTAGACCAAATAAACTCATCACTTGATCGAGCATTTCTCGATGCTGCGCCGTCACACACACTTGGCATTCAATCTCAGTATTGGCTTGCAAAGCCAAAACCAGCGGCGCCATCTTAATGGCCTCAGGGCGAGTACCAAAAACACAGAGCACTTTCTTTTTCTGCTGTTTTGCTGGTTGGCGTAAGCTCATTACATGTATACCTGAATTAAATATATAAATACATTTTAGTTTAAGTAAGTAAAGTATCCGTACTCATTTCAGCAAAATTATTCACACCGCCACGCGGCAAAAAAAATACCGGCAGCGCAACGCTTGCCGGTATTTATCGGGAAAAACAAAGCCATCACTACGCAGGATTAAGCCTTGCCGCCATTAGCCAAAAACAGCCAAGTTTCAATCACAGTGTCCGGATTGAGTGAAATCGTTTCAATCCCCTCTTCGACCAACCACTGGGCAAAGTCAGGATGATCTGATGGGCCTTGGCCACAAATCCCCACGTATTTACCCAATTTACGGCAAGCTTTAATCGACATCGACAACATCGCTTTCACCGCCTCATTGCGCTCGTCAAAGCTGGTTGACACTGGGCCACCTGAATCGCGATCAATCCCCAAGGTCAACTGCGTCATATCATTCGAGCCAATCGAAAAGCCATCAAAGTACTGCAAAAATTGCTCAGCTAACACGGCATTGGCAGGAATTTCACACATCATGATCACGCGCAGACCGTTCTCGCCGCGTTTTAAGCCATTGCGTTCCAGTAACTCAATCACGCACTCTGCTTCATTGAGTGTGCGCACGAATGGAATCATCACTTCAACATTGGTCAGCCCCATCACATCGCGCACTTTTTTCACCGCACGGCATTCCAACTCAAAACAATCACGGAATGATTTATCGACATAACGGGCCGCGCCGCGAAAGCCAATCATTGGATTTTCTTCGTGCGGCTCATACTCAGTACCACCGAGCAGATTGGCATATTCATTCGATTTAAAGTCAGACAAGCGCACAATGACTTTTTTCGGATAAAACGCCGCACCTAAAGTCGCAATCCCTTCGGCAATTTTATCAATATAAAAATCAATGGCTGAGCGATAGCCTGCAATGCGTTCTTCAACTTGTGATTTCAGCGGCTCGGCCAAATTTGGGTAAGCCAGCAGCGCTTTGGGATGAATCCCAATCATACGATTAATAATAAATTCCAAACGCGCTAAACCCACACCCTCATTTGGCAGCTGGCAAAAATCAAATGCCAACTCAGGATTACCCACATTCATCATGATTTTAACCGGCGCTTCAGGCAAGCTTTGCAGCGCCACGTCCAGTCGTTCAAATTTCAGCAAGCCTTCATACACAAAGCCGGCATCGCCCTCGGAGCAAGACACCGTCACTTCATCGCCTTCTCTAAGCATTTGCGTGGCGTCACCACAACCCACCACCGCCGGAATACCCAATTCACGCGCGATAATGGCTGCGTGGCAAGTACGGCCACCACGATTAGTGACAATCGCCGCCGCCCGCTTCATCACGGGCTCCCAATCTGGGTCGGTCATATCTGACACCAATACGTCGCCAGCTTGCACCCGATCCATTTCGGACACATCGCGAATAATCCGTACCTTGCCTTGGCCGATTTTTTGCCCAATGGCTCGACCTTCGGTCATGATGCGACTGGTTTCTAGCATCCGGAACTTAGTGAGTTTATCTGAACCTGATTCTTGTGACTTCACCGTTTCTGGACGCGCTTGCAAGATATACAACCGACCATCAATCCCATCACGGCCCCATTCCACATCCATTGGACGGCCGTAATGCTGCTCAATAATCACCGCGTAACGTGCCAACTCTTCCACTTCAGCATCAGTAATCGAAAATTGATGGCGCAGCTCTTTAGGCACCGCTACGGTACGAACAGACTTACCCGCCACCGACTCAGTATCAAATTCCATTTTCAGCGCTTTACCACCCAAATGGCGGCGCACAATCGCTGGGCGACCGGCCGCTAAGGTTGGTTTATGCACAAAAAATTCATCAGGATTCACTGCGCCTTGCACTACGGTTTCACCTAAACCATAGGAAGCGGTAACAAACACCACCTGATCAAAACCCGATTCGGTATCGATGGTAAAGAGTACCCCTGCCGCGCCCTTATCCGAGCGCACCATGCGCTGAATACCCGCCGACAGTGCCACAATTTTATGATCAAAACCTTTATGTACCCGATAAGCAATCGCTCTATCGTTATATAAAGAAGCAAACACATGCTTCATTGCATCAACTACATTTTGGTAGCCGACGATATTCAAAAAGGTTTCTTGCTGCCCCGCAAAAGACGCATCCGGTAAATCTTCTGCCGTTGCCGATGAGCGAACCGCGACGGTGACATTGTCACCCAAACGCGCATAGTGCTCGGCCATTTCGGCCTCAAGCTGCGCAGGCAAAGGCGTGGCCATAATCCACTCGCGGATTTGCTTACCAACTACCGCCAATTGCTTTACATCATCCACATCTAAAGTGCTAAGAATTTCATCAATTTGCTCAGCCAAGCCGTTTTGCGCCAAAAAAATTCGATAAGCTTCTGCGGTGGTTGCAAAACCACCAGGCACGCGTACGCCTTTCTCGCTTAGCTGCGAAATCATTTCGCCCAATGAGGCATTTTTCCCACCAACTTTCTCTACGTCATTCATGCGTAGCTGGGCAAAATCAAGTACGTATTTTTCAGTCATCTGGCGTGGCCCTTAACAATTAAAGAATGCTGCATTGCAAAAATCCCCTCAAGTTTAGCTTTTTGGTCGCGAAAGCCAAGTCAGGAAATACCTTTACTGGTTTTCCTGATGATTGCACGTTATCCTGCTGCAAAGGGGGGTTATATGCGCCGAACAGCTTTTTTTGTCTCTGATCGAACAGGGATTACTGCCGAGATTTTAGGGCATTCATTGCTATCACAATTTGAAGATGTTGACTTCAATCGAATCACTTTGCCATTTGTTGACACCATGGCCAAAGCCGAGCAAGTGGCCTTGGACATTCGTCGCCACGCAGTGGTCGATGGCTGTCGACCCTTAGTGTTTAGCACCATTGTTGACCCCATCTTGCGTGAGAAAATTCACGTTGAAGACGCATTAACCGTTGATTTTTTAGAACAATTTATCGGCCCACTCGAAGAAGAACTAGGCATCGAGTCAACCCATACTATTGGCCGCTCGCATTCGATCGGCAATTTTGAAGAATACAAAAATCGAATTGACGCGGTTAATTTTTCCATCAATCACGATGACGGCATCATGCCGCGTGACTTGGCTGAAGCTGACCTGATTCTTGTGGGTGTCTCTCGCTCAGGCAAAACCCCCACTTGCCTCTATCTCGCCTTACAGTTTGGTATCAAGGCGGCCAACTATCCACTCACGCCAGAAGACTTCGGCCAACACACTTTGCCGCGTCTTTTGTTGCCATATCGACACAAATTGTTTGGGCTTACAATTGAGCCAGAACGCTTACAACAGATTCGTGAAGAAAGAAAACCCGATAGTCGTTATTGCTCAATTGAAACCTGTCAGTTTGAAGTGGCTGAAGCCGAAGCACTATTGCGCCACGTGGGCGTCCCTTACCTCAACACCACGCGCATGTCGATTGAAGAGCTTTCAACCACCATCATGCACCGCACTGGAATCAAGCGCCGTACGTTCTAAATCGCCATCAATGGAGCGTAAATTCGTGAATCAATCGTGGTTTTGTCATGAATTTACGCTGTATTGATTACGAAAGTCGCAAACTCAGCTTCCTAGTGTTGTACTGAGGCGGTAAACTGCGATCTTTCGCTGTTGTGACCATCGCACCATGACCAGTTTTGCTTACGCCGACGATCCGGCGCCCGTATTTGAGTTTAAAAGCACCACCACCAAACTCACCGCCTTTGTGCCTAGCTCACTCGAGCCAGAAAAATTAATTTTGGCACTCCAAGAGCAGCTTGGCGATGGCGAACATTTCTTATCGAACGAGCAAATCGCCATTGATTTTAGCTTACTCAAATCGATTCCTTCGGCGATAGAAATCGCCGCCCTCGTCAATGTGTTACGCCAATTTCAGCTCAAACCGATTGCCGCCCAAGGCGGTTCAATCGATCAGCAAGTTGCCGCACAAGAAGCTGGGCTGGTCGTCTTACAAGACAGCGGCATCACCCCTGCGGCCGCGCCGATGGTTGAAACCATTGCGGCGCCATCGGCAATGATTATTGATCGCCCTGTTAGAACCGGTCAGCAAGTGTATGCCAAGGGCGGTGATTTAATCGTTCTCGCCTTGGTTTCTCACGGCGCCGAAGTGATTGCCGACGGCAATATTCATGTTTACGCACCACTACGTGGTCGCGCGCTGGCGGGCGCTCGCGGCAATACCGAAGCGCGAATTTTCACCACCTGCATGGAAGCCGAACTGGTGTCGATTGCCGGCGTTTATCGCTCGCTCGACGCCAACCTACCGGACTCTATTGCCGGTAAGCCAAGCCAAATTTTCCTCGATCAAGACAAACTCGTGATCGAAGCACTCAGCCAAACCAATTAACTAAATTTAAATTATTCCAGGGGATTTCCGTGGCGAAAATCGTTGTAGTAACTTCAGGTAAAGGCGGCGTAGGCAAAACCACCACCAGCGCCAGCTTTGCTTCTGGCCTTGCTTTACGTGGTTTTAAAACCGCCGTCATCGACTTTGACGTGGGCTTACGTAATCTTGATTTAATCATGGGCTGCGAGCGCCGCGTGGTGTATGACTTTGTCAACGTTATTCAAGGCGAAGCCAATCTGCGCCAAGCGCTAATTAAAGACAAAAACTGCGACAATCTTTATGTTTTGCCTGCTTCTCAAACGCGCGATAAAGACGCGCTTTCCAAAGAAGGCGTAGAAAAGGTACTCAAAGAGCTTGAGCATGATGGTTTTGATTACATCATTTGCGACAGCCCAGCTGGCATCGAAACTGGCGCGTTTTTGGCCTTGTACTTTGCCGATGAAGCGATTGTGGTCACCAATCCAGAAGTCTCTTCCGTGCGTGACTCGGATCGGATTATTGGCATTTTGGATGCCAAATCAAAACGTGCCGAAGACGGCGGTTCAGTCAAAACGCATTTACTGATTACCCGCTACAGCCCAGCACGCGTAGAAAGCGGCGAAATGCTGTCGCTGGACGATGTACAACATTTATTGCGCATTCCATTGATCGGCATCGTGCCAGAATCAGAAGCAGTATTACAAGCTTCAAACTCGGGTACGCCAGCGATCCATAATGCCGGCACCGATGTATCAGAAGCGTATAAAGACGTTGTTGCACGCTTTCTTGGTGAGACCAAGCCAATGCGTTTTGTTGAAGTACCAAAGGCACCGTTCTGGAAACGGTTGTTTGGGGGTTAATTGATGTCTATTTTGAGTTATTTTTTTGGCGAAAAGAAAAAAACCGCCAACGTCGCACGTGAACGCCTACAAATTATTCTGGCGCACGAGCGCAGCAGCACCAACAGTACGCCAGATTATTTGCCACAATTACAGCGCGAATTACTGGAAGTGATTTCTAAATACGTGGCAATCAATCCAGAAGACATTCAAATTCAACTTGAACGCAAAGATGATTTTGAAGTACTTGAATTGAACATCGTCTTACCTGAACACAAAGTGAAGTAATTCAGAAAGCCGACGCGGATCGACACGCAGCGAGCAGTCCACTGCCAGCCCGTATCAACCAAAACGTGTTTTTCTGATTGCCGCATCAAACCCAGCTTACGCTGGGTTTTTTTATACTTGCCGCGCCAATGCGTATTGTTCACCAACGACGCGCAATTGGACTTCAATCCGCAGCGGCGCGGGCAATGTTATACTTGCGTTAAATCAAACTCATCTCGCGCGGCGTTAGCGGCGTGAAGCAACTCAAGGCTTGTATGACAATTACCATTAAAACCGCCGAAGAAATAGAAAAAATGCGCGTTGCTGGCCGTCTTGGCAGCGAAGTGCTCGACTACATCACCCCGTTTATTCAGCCCGGTGTCACCACCGAAGAAATCGATCGTTTATGCTATGAATACATGGTCAATGTGCAGGGTACTATCCCCGCGCCTTTAAACTACTGCCCGCCTGGCTATATACCCTACCCGAAATCAATTTGTACTTCGGTGAATAATGTCATCTGCCACGGTATTCCAAACAGCAAGCCACTCAAAAATGGCGACGTGGTCAATCTAGACATTACCGTCATCAAAGACGGCTACCACGGCGACAATAGCCGCATGTATATGGTTGGCGACAATGTCGCTACGCATGCCAAGCGTTTGTCACAAATCACTTTTGACTGCATGTGGATTGGCATTGATCAAGTTAAGCCCGGCGCTCGCTTAGGCGATATTGGCGCGGCAATTCAAAAATACGCCGAAAAAGCCGGTTATTCGGTCGTACGCGAATTTTGTGGCCATGGCATTGGCGCGGTGTTTCATGAAGAGCCACAAGTATTGCACTACGGCAAGGCTGGCACTGGAGTTGAACTCAAAGCCGGTATGATTTTTACCATTGAGCCAATGATTAACGCTGGCAAGCGCGAAATCAAACAAATGAGCGATGGCTGGACGATTGTGACGAAAGATCGCAGCTTATCCGCGCAATGGGAACACACCGTATTGGTCACCGAAACCGGTTACGAGGTATTAACCGTATCGGCAGGCACGCCGCCGCGCCCAGAGAAATACCTACTCGCTTAATTCTAAACGCCCTCAATTGAGGGCGTTTTTAAATCAAAACCACACCCTGATTTAATCACGCCAGCACCCGCCCCAAATTAAAGACAATGCGGCGCTAGCGTGCCTTGCAATATCAGGCATTCACAGTATTGTCGTTTGGAGTTTATCGTCATGCGTTCGGTCAGTGCGATTCGTGAATCATATGCCCTTGCTAAACTCGCGTTGCGCGAGCGTTTTTCTGAACCCACCAAAGCCGCACCGTTACTCAATTCGCTATCGAATCTCACCGATGCCACCCTAATCGAGCTGTGGGATAGGCATGAATTTTCCAGCGATGTATTACTTTGCGCAGTAGGTGGTTACGGCCGTGGCGAGCTATACCCTTATTCAGACATCGATTTATTGATTTTACTGCCCGAGCAGCCCAGCGCTGGCTTACTGGAAAAACTCGAAATCCTCGTCGGCGAGCTATGGGATATTGGCATAGAGGTTGGTCATTCCGTGCGCACCACCACCGACTGCCTGTATGAAGCCGAGCAGGACATCACCGTGCAAACTGCACTGCTTGAAACACGGCCACTCACAGGGGACAGGCAGCGCTTTCATGATTTTATGGATACGGTACATCGCCACATCGACCCGAAAGAGTTTTTTGAAGCCAAACTGATCGAGCAACAAGCGCGCTACGGCCGCTTTCAAAACGCTACTTACAAACTTGAACCCAATATCAAAGAAGCGCCCGGCGGCTTACGTGATTTGCATTTGATTGGCTGGATTGCTGCCAGCCAACGCCTTGGCCGCGACTGGCATGCGCTAGCTGCGCTCAGCATGCTCACCCCGGAAGAGAACCGTAAACTATGCGAAGCCGAGCGCGTGCTGCGCACTTATCGGATTGCACTGCACTGGCGCGCCAAACGCCGCGAAGATCGGATTTTATTTGATTACCAGCACGCGCTGGCCAAAGACTTTGGCTTTGATGATATTTCTACCGCCGGCCGAATCACGCAGCGCGCCAGCGAAGCCTTTATGGCCGAATACTATTTAGCCGCCCGCATCATCACCCAGTTAGTGCCGGTGTTGGTGCATGCTTTACGGCAAAGGATTTATTCCTACCTCAGTAATACCACGCCAATTAATGCTGATTTTTATATTCGCGATGGCTTACTGGCGATTTATGACCCCGAATTATTCACCAAAAACCCATCGGCGATTTTGGCGCTGTTTTTGCATCTAGAACAACGCCGCGAAGCCAGCGACATTGCGCCAGAAACCCTGCGTGCACTGTGGCATGCCCGCGACTTAATTAACGACGACTTTTTGCACAATCCGCACAATAAGCAACTGTTTATCGCGCTATTTAGAGAGCCACGCGGCTTAACCCGCGTATTGCGGCGGATGAATCAATACGGTGTTTTGGGCCGCTACATTCCGGAATTTGGCGATATTGTTGGCCGGATGCAACATGATTTATTTCATGTGTATACCGTTGACGAGCATATTTTGATGGTGCTGCGTAATATGCGCCGCTTTGCCGTCCCGGCTTTCACCCACGAATACCCGCTGTGCTCGCGACTAATCGAAGAATTTGCTCACCCTGAAGTGCTGTATTTAGCCGCGCTATTTCATGATATTGGCAAAGGCCGTGGCGGCGACCATTCACAACTGGGCGAGACTATTACCCGCGAATGGTGCGAGCGCCATCCCTTGCCCGCCGCCGACACCGATTTGATTGTGTGGCTAGTTCGGCATCACTTAACGATGTCGTCGATCGCGCAAAAACAAGACGTGTATGACCCTGACGTGATCACCGAATTTGCCGCTTTAGTTGGCGACGAGCGCCATTTAAATGCGCTGTATTTGCTAACGGTGGCCGACATTCGCGGCACCAGCCCCAAAGTTTGGAATGCGTGGAAAGCCAAACTGCTTGAAGATTTATTTAAAGGCACACAGCGCTTTTTAAACCAGCAAAGTGGCCATTCATGGCTCAGCGAGCGCCAAGAAGAGGCCTTACGACTGTTACGACTATATGGTTTACGCAATGACGCGCACGATGCATTCTGGCGCTTACTCGATACGGTGTACTTCTTACGCCACGACGCACGCGATATTGCTTGGCATACCCGAATGCTTTTTGCGCGTACGCATAGCGATGATATTCAAGTGCGCGCCAAACTCTCCGAATCCGGCGAAGGGCTGCAAGTATTGGTCTACGGCCCAGATCAAGCGGATTTGTTTGTGCATATTTGCAGCTTTTTTGAGCGCGCCGGTTATTCAATTTTTGATGCGCAAATCCACACCACGCATCACGGCTATGCGCTCGATACTTTCTATGTGTTCATTCCCGATAGTCAGCATATTTCGTATCGCGATTTAATTAATTACGTTGAATTTGAGCTCAGCGAAGTACTCAATCAGCGCAAACCCGCACCCGCCAAACTCACCGGCCGGATTTCACGCCAGCAAAAACACTTCCCAGTTAAAACGCACGTGCAAATTCGCCCCGACGAAAAAGGCAAATATTCGATTCTATCGGTGGTTGCTGGCGATCGACCGGGCCTACTCTCGACCATTGCCCGCATCTTGGCGGCCAATCGCATCGAGATTCAATCGGCCAAAATCATGACTTTGGGCGAGCGCGCCGAAGATAATTTTTTAATCTCCGGCCGCGTACTTAACGACGCTAAATTTGTTTTGCAGCTAGAAAGTGAATTATTGCAAACGCTGAGCGAAAAATAAGGGTATTGCCGCGCAATCAAAATAAATCATTGATTGCGCGGCAATACCCTATTAATTTCTGCGATGTTCAGATTACGTGTTGATGATTTTAAGTGCCTACGGCACACTGCTTTACAGTCGCAGTCCGCGACGGGGACCCTATTTTCTTTGACTCGCCAAAGAAAACAGGGGAAAAGAAAGGCGACCCGAGCGCGCCCAGCTCCGCTGTGCCCTCGATTGTCGTGAGCCAAACGATAAAACCGTTTGTCTCTCTCCTCACTCGGTGCGCTTGGACGGGATTTTAAGCCCCAGCTCGACGAGCGCGGCACAGCATCAACACCAAATCTGAACATGACCAAGCTTAACCGTCTGTTGCTACGCCAGTTCGCTCATCAGCAGCCTAGCGATTTACGCCGCATTACAGTTAACGTGACGGGGTCTTTTTAATGATTCGGCCCAATGGATTGGGTTGATTACGTTTTTTAGCCAGCTCAATTTGCTTTTGCCGCTCGAGCGCGCCGCTGCGGGTTTTTTCGCTGAGATTGTCAAAGCAATGTGGGCAGCTTACGCCCGCGACATAATGCGGCGATAGGCGCTCTTCTTTCGACACCGGCTGACGGCAAGCGTGGCACAATTCATAATCGCCCTCGCTCAAATCGTGGCGCACCGTTACGCGGTTGTCGAACACAAAGCAATCGCCCTTCCAAAGCGTCTCTTCCTGCGGCACTTCTTCAAGGTATTTTAAAATCCCACCTTTTAAGTGGTAAACCTCCGCAAACCCTTCACCCAGCATGAAGCTCGACGCTTTCTCGCAGCGGATGCCGCCAGTGCAAAACATGGCGACTTTCTTGTGTACCGCAGGGTCAAAATGTTCTTTTACGTAGTCCGGAAATTCGCGGAAAGTTTCGGTTTTCGGGTCAATCGCGCGCTCGAACGTACCAATCGCCACTTCGTAATCATTGCGCGTATCGATTACCAGCACTTCGGGGTCGGAAATAATCGCATTCCAATCTTTGGGCTCAATATAGGTGCCGACGGCTTTATTTGGATCAACGCCCGGCACGCCCAAAGTGACGATTTCTTTTTTTAGTTTTACTTTGGTACGCAAAAAAGGCTGCTCATCGCAGAACGATTCTTTGTGATCGACATCCACCAAGCGCGGATCCGAGCGCAACCAAGCCAGCAAGCCATCAATCCCCGCGCGCGTTCCCGCCACCGTGCCGTTAATACCTTCATCAGCCAGCAGCAGCGTGCCATGCACGTTTAAATCGAGCATCGTTTGCAATAATGGCTCACGCAATTGAACATAATCGCTGAGCGTGACAAATTGATACAGCGCCGCAACAACAATCGCGCCTTCGGTTTGATTCGACATATTTTCTCCAAGTGGTCACCCGCGTAAAGGGCGGACCGGATTTTTTATTCTGGGAGCGGATTTTACCTGAGCTGGGGCGGGATAAACGACAGAGGAATAAACATATTTAGGGGAGAGTTAGCTACCGCCCAACAACATTGCAGTGAATCCCGTACATGCAAACAAAAACTTTCTTTAAAATTATCTAAATTGTAAATAAATGCCGTTTTCTGCCGATAGTCTGTTTATAACCGACCTCGACCATCGCCATGACTACGATCTCTAATGCAACGATTGCCCCTCAGCAAAACGACCTTTGGGCAGAGGCCAAACGCGAGCCCAGCAGCATCGAGTCGCCGCCCTTAGTAAGGACCCCGTCAACGACAGTAACACTAACAGACAAGAATTTAATCGACACGGATTTTTACTCCCAACTAGAGCAGCGTATCGCCAATAACGCGCAGCAGAAATGGGAACTCCCCTTGAGCGATTACGCTAGCAATCTAATGGCGAGAAACTTTAACGGCCACAGCAATGCCAATCGATTTTTGGGCTTAGGTGGCGCAATGCTCGAGCGCTTTAAATCCCCACCTGCCGACTTTAAACAATCTGTAACTGAAATCGGCCCGCAAGCGACTAAAGCGGCAATTGATCTCGAAAAAGGAACGATCAATTTAAACATCAAGACGCAATCGGGGGTCAGCATTGAGCTTAAACTATCCAATCAAGGTGATCGTTTGGCGGCTGAAGTCAAAACGAATGGCGAATTAACCGCCGCAGAGCAAACAGCGATGAGCCAACTGGCAAAAGGATTTGAAACAACCATTCAAAACCTTTTGGCTAAGCCGCCTCACGCTGAAATTGACGCACTCATGAAGTTTGACACCACACAACTGGCGGCCTTAGATTTAACCACCAATTTCGCCAATAAAAACGGCGAAACAATGGCATTTGAACTGCATGCAAATGAAAATCACCGCGAAATTCAACTGCAAACCCCGCAAGGAAAGATGAGCGTCAATGTCAATTTTCAGCAAGCGGCGGCGCTAGGTAATGCGCAACAGAGAGAAAAAGCCATCAGCCAATATCTCAAACAATTTGATCATGCTGGTGAGCGCGGCAAACCAAACGCCGAAATGTTATCGCTATTTAAAACCGTTTTTTCTGGGCTACACAAAAATCACCCCAGCGATGCCATTGCATTATTGAATGCACCACCTCAAGCCAAGGCGCTAAATGACTTAGAACAGGCGGTTTTGACCGGCCTAGGTGATTTTCAAGCCGATTTAACGATGAAGCCAACCTCGCCGAACCCAAGAAAAACATTAGAAATGGATCACTTTAGCTTTCAGCTAAAGCAAAAAACCAGCATCCTTGGCAAGACATCCATCACTCAAAAGTAAGAGGCACAGTTGAGCGCCAGTTACCACGAAGCACTCAACACCAATACGCCGCCAAAGCTAGACTCAACGAAAGAATCACAAAATTATTTGTACAAAACCATCCAAGACCACGCCAGCAGCTCTATTGATGTTCAATTTGATAACCAGCGGCAATTAAAATCGGCAAAATTAGAAAAATCTGCACAACAATCAACGCATACCCTGCGTTATGAAATGGATAAACTGACAAAAGAAACGCGCTTACCAGAACAAGCACATTTCATTCAAGATTTACTCACCACAATGAATTCATTGCAAAAACGTTTAAACGACAGTGAAACCGACCTACTCTTGAAAAAACAAAAATTAGGCGAGCTCAATGAAATGATTTTTCTAAATACCGATCCATTCCGCTTGGAAAAAACCACGCCAATTCAAGCATTCCAACGTCAAAGTTGAAACTAAAACCCACAAAATCACACCTTATTCATTTCTAGAAACTACGAAACAATTTAATAGCCATTTCATAGAATAATTTTCCGTAAAGATGGAAAAATGGAGAATTAAAATAATTTGAATAAAATTAATGCGCTAAATATGCGGGATTTGAAGCTATAGCCCATAATTAGCAATACACCTCAACATACATCTAACGAAAATCGTGAGCGCGACATGATCAATTTATTATGCAAAGAAATAAATGAGAAAAATGCGTTTCAACAATTTTTAAGCATTAGGAAAATAGACTTCGAATCGTCACACATAGAAAATCGTAAGCCACCAGAACCAGATCTTTTTTTTACTCATGCGACCGAAGGGCCAATCGCATTCGAATTAGTCAGTTTGACTGATGGGAAAATTGCCCAAATTCAGGCAAGCTTAACACCATCCATGAAGGGTTTTTATACTGAAGATCCATCTATAACTATTGTCCAAAAAAAGCTTTGCAAAGAATACACAACAGAATGCAATCACATAGAATTATTGATTTATAGCAATGGACAGATTGTTACTCCAGATGATGTAATAATTGCCAATATCACGCCATTGCTCTTTGAATTCAAGCATCAGTTTAAATTTGTCTGGTTTATGGGAGAGGTCAGTACAGTTTGTTTATACCCTGAAATAATAAACATTTAGTGCAAGTTAAAAAATTTAAAAAAGGACTAAATTGTATGTCGTATGAGGTGGTTTTTGATGGCAGAGATAATGTACTTTTTTCTAATGGGGGTCCATTTGAGAGCGCAATTCATTGTCGCGAGACAAAGATGGATTTATATTTAAATATAACATCTGCATGTCTAGTGGGCTCATGTGGACAGTCCGGACAAGTTAACGAGCGAATTATCTGTACTGCAAATTTTGAAGAGGGAATTCGGATACTTAGATCATCCGGAAATGCTGCTGATTTTGTTACTAAAACAGCAAGGGTTGAATTTTATAAAAATACTGATGTACTTAACGGCGTATCTTTTTACGAAACTGAAAATATAGGGTTGATTATAGGCGTTTACATTCCACACGACACATTTGACTATGTAGCAAAAAATATAATGCATGACGGGTTGTTGCGCGGTTTTACTGTGTTATTAAACATGGTTTGTTTTTACAATTTTGAGGACAGCGAAATGAAATTCCTCCATATTATCAACCCTACTTCGCCGAATGAGCATTATTATAATAATTACAATGGTTATACAGGGGAAAATATTGGTGTGTTTGATTGGCTATCTATTAAGTTCGAAGAAAAAACATTTGTCGCAAAAGAAGAAACTCCTGCTGTAGAAAGTATTTTGCAAAAACAGTTACAAGATAATACCAACAAGTACGCAGAAGTATCATCAAACATATCGGCTATACTGGAAAATAATAACAAACTAACTAGTATCGCAATTAAACTTCTGGTTGCTATATTTGTACTTTTAGTGTTGAATTTTTTATTTAAATAAATAAGTGGGTCGGCTCCAGATAGTTTGAATGTAGAAAACAACAAGCCTTTTTAAATCATAGGCTTGCGTTGCCATCATTCAAACTGAGTAAGTCGGCCGTACTTAGTGCTCATAGTTTAGAAAGTAAAGTCGGTTCTGTTGCATTAAATCATCACTACGGTCTTAAGTTGAAATTGATCAAAAAATGAATCTTTAAATATCTACTTTGGCCGAGCTGATGACGCTCGCTGAGTGTCGGCAGTGGGTCGATTCTGTTGAAAAACCCCGTGAGCGAAGGTCATTTGCTAAAATAGCACCATGTGTTTTTCTCGGAGATGCTAGCGATGATGGGGCAACATACTGGCAACCAAAACCAGCTGTTTTATTCCTTTAATCTTGACGAGCATATCCCTGCTAACCATTTATTGCGTAGCATTGACCAATGCCTCGACCTAGGCGAACTGCGCATTCATATCGCCAAGCATTACAGTCCAATTGGTCGCCCCTCAATTGATCCAGAACTGATGATTCGCATGCTGATTGTGGGGTACTGCTACGGCATCCGTTCAGAACGCCGACTTTGTGAAGAGGTGCATCTCAACTTGGCTTATCGCTGGTTTTGCCGCCTTAGCCTTGAAGATGCCATTCCCAATCATTCAACTTTTTCCAAAAATCGGCATGGTCGATTTCGTGAGAGTGATGTTTTTCGGTGGGTATTTGATGAGGTTGTGCGTCGTTGTATGGCGGCAGGATTGATCAAAGGCGAAGGTTTTGCCATCGATGCTAGCTTAGTTGAAGCCAATGCCAGTCATCAACATAGCGTTGCTCCAGGTGAGGCGTTTGATTGGAACAATCCAGAAATTCGCACACGTGCAATGACTGAATATCTCGACGCCCTTGATAACAACCAATCTAGCGATGTTGAACGCAAAATCTCATTGAGTGATCCTCAATCTCGCTGGACCGCCGCCACAGGCGGCATCGCTTATTTTGCATATTCAACTAATTATCTAATTGATACCGCCCACGGCATTATTCTTGATGTTGAAGCGACACCCTCTCATCGGACGGCAGAAGTCGATTCAACGAAAACAATGGTTGATCGTGTCAAAGAACGCTTTGATTTGAAGCCTGATCGGCTGATTGCCGATACCGCGTATGGCTCGGCACCGATGCTAGGCTGGCTAGTCAAAGAAAAACAAATTGAACCACACATCCCCGTCATGGATAAAACTGCTCGCAAAGATGGGACATTGTCACGGGATGATTTTGAGTGGAATGAAGCAGCAGATGAATATCGTTGCCCTGCGGGCAATCTATTGCGCATTCAGTGGCGCGATTACAAAACACCACGTTCACATGTGACGAGTGCGGACACCATTATTTATCGCTCACGTGCCAGCGATTGCGCCACTTGCTCGATGAAAGAAAAGTGCTGTCCAAACACAACGTTTCGCAAAATCGCTCGCAGCATTCATGAAGACGCGCGTGATGTTGCACGTAAAATTGCGACCACACCAGAATATGAAATATCACGCTGTGAACGCAAAAAAGTAGAAATGTTGTTTGCCCATATGAAAACGATTTTAAAGCTTGATCGACTGCGGCTTCGTGGATTGACCGGAGCAACCGATGAATTCACATTAACCGCGATTGCACAAAATCTGCGTCGATTGGCCAAGTTGAGCGTGCTCGGTACGCCGAGCAAGGGGCTTGGTGCGCCCGCAACATGAAAAAACAACAAAATTAGCTCAGTAAATGGGCAAAAAAGCCCAAATTAAGCCTCCAAAATGTCATTTTTCAGCCTCGTTAGGCTTTAAGTACTGATCAAGGCTTTTTAAAGGTGGGTTTTTCAACAGAATCGGTCGAAAGCCGCCCGCCAATCAAAACTGACAAAAAAGCCGCTTTTCAGCGGCTTTTTAACAATCAAAATCTCAACAATTAAAACAAGCGGGCAATCAAAGCATTGGCGTATTTGGCATCGAGCGGGATGGCGGCTTTGGCGCCGCTGCCGAGTGCGGATTCAACCAGAGCGCCGTTTTTACCGCGGATTTGCTCAAGTTTAACGATGATATTACCGCTTGGATGGATGATTTCCAGCGAGTCGCCGACTGAGAATTTGTTTTTAACTTCAATTTCAGCCCAGCCGTCTTGGATATTGAGCACTTCGCCAACGTATTGGCTGCGGTGCGCTTTAGAGTGGCCGTCGAGGTAGTTTTGCGCTTCGTGCGTGGTGTGGCGCTGATAAAAGCCGTCGGTATAACCACGATTGGCAAGGCCATCAAGGTCGGCCAATAAGGTTGGGTTAAATGGACGACCCGCAACCGCGTCGTCAATCGCTTGACGATACACTTGGGCGGTGCGCGCAACGTAATACAGCGACTTGGTACGACCTTCGATTTTCAGCGAATCGATCCCCATTTTGACCAAACGCTCGATATGCTGCACTGCGCGCAAGTCTTTACTGTTCATGATGTACGTGCCGTGCTCGTCTTCGACAATCGGCATTAGCTCGCCCGGACGATTGGCTTCTTCGATCAAATAGGTTTTGTCGGCCAATGGATGGCGCTCTTGGCCACCGCAGGCGGAGAACACTTGATTGGCGTCATTCATCGCTTTATTAAAATCAAACTGAATGACTTGTTCTTTCAGCTGAACATCACCGGCGTCATCTGGATTGGTGTCGTGCGTTTTGTAGTCCCAACGGCAGGCATTGGTACAGGTGCCTTGATTTGGGTCGCGGTGGTTGAAATACCCCGACAATAGGCAACGGCCTGAGTAGGCAATGCACAGCGCGCCGTGCACGAACACTTCGATTTCCATGTCCGGGCATAGCTGGCGAATTTCTTCGATTTCATCCAAGGACAATTCACGCGACAAAATCACGCGCTCTAGCCCCATTGATTTCCAAAATTTCACGCCGGCGTAATTCACCGTATTGGCTTGCACCGACAAATGAATCACTTGCTCTGGCCATTTTTCACGCACCATCATAATCAAGCCTGGATCGGCCATGATCAGCGCATCCGGCTTCATCGCAATCACCGGCTCCATGTCGGCCAAATAGGTTTTTACTTTGGCGTTGTGCGGCAAGATGTTGCTGGCGACAAAGAATTTTTTGTCACGGGCGTGAGCTTCTTCAATCCCTTGACCAATTTGCTCTAATTTAAAATCATTATTGCGCGCGCGCAGGCTGTAGCGCGGTTGACCGGCGTAGACCGCGTCGGCGCCAAAGTCATAAGCGGCACTCATTTTTTCGAGCGTACCGGCGGGCAATAAGAGTTCAGGAGCTTTTAAGGTCATGGTGGGTGCGTGTGTTCAAACTAAGAAAGGCGGGCATTATACCGCAAATACGCTGCACAAAAAACAGGCAATATTAAATAAATCAAGCAAATCAGTGGCTTGCCGACATTACCCACAGCTAACTCACACACCATGCTTTTTTTACGGGGATAAACTGGCAAAACGCGGGATAAGTGCTAAATACAGCAAAATTGGGCAGATTCAAGCTTGGTTTTAAAAATTTTTGCCTATTTTTTAATCGGCCAACAAAATCAGTAACAAAACAGTCACTTAGCCCAGCTATCCACAGCCTGTACACATGACTATCCATCTAGCCTGTGAATGAGCATCGCTCGCTGATTAAAATTTAATCAGGCTGTATTTTCCCTATGGTTTCAAGCACCTAAGCCACTTACTCACAGCCAGCACACAGACTTAGCCCAGCCGCATGGGGAAAACCACAATCATCGCCGTGGATAATAAAAAACCGAGCTTTTTGCTCGGTTTAATGACTATTTTTTGCTGAACGGGAATCGCTTTATGCAAACCCTAAACCCGACAGCGGCACATGTTGCTGCTCGGCTTGCTCGACAAGGGCTTCTTTTAAAACTTGCTTGGCGCAGCGCGCACATTTGCCGCAGCACGTGGCGACGCCAGTCACCTGCCGCAATTGGATAAACGTGCGAACGCCCTGCTGCGCTACAGCACGCTCAATCGCTCTTTCGCTCACATTATTGCAAACACAAACAATCATAATAAGAACCTTATCAATAACTATTCTCATTATCATCAAAATAAATCCAACTGCCAAGTACTTTTTACCCATCGCTGGCATCAGCCCCACCGCCCCTCAAATCCACCGGAATGATATCGCCAAAAAGCACCTGCTTTACAGCGCTTACGCGACCAAGCTCAAGCCGCCCAAAAAAAACGCCCGGCAATGCCGAGCGGATTTTAAATCATGTTCAATGACCAATTTAAAGCGTAGCCAGTCGCTGCTCAATACTGGCAAGAATACCCGCGCCATCCAAACCACAGTCCGCCAAGATTTGCTTTTGCTCGCCATGCTCGACATAACTATCGGGCAAACCCAATTGCAATACGGCACGTGAAACACCTTGCGCGGCCAAACACTCTAAGACCGCACTACCTGCGCCGCCCATGATGGCATTATCTTCAACCGTCACCAGCAAATCGTGCGAAGCGGCCAGCGCCAAGACCAGCTCCGTATCCAGCGGTTTAATAAAACGCATATTGGCTACGGTTGCACCGAGTATTTCACCTGCAACAAGCGCAGGCTCTAGTACCGCACCAAACGCTAGAATCGCCACGCGACGGCCCGTTGCCACGCTTGATTCATGCGCTGCGCGGCGAATTTCGCCTTTACCCCAAGGCAACAAGCTCATTTCAGCGGCGACTGCCGCCCCCAAACCACTGCCGCGCGGATAGCGCACAGCTGCGGGGCCAGCGTATTGATACGCGGTATAGAGCATTTGCCGGCATTCGTTTTCGTCACCGGGCGCTAAAATCGCCAGATTTGGAATGCAGCGCATAAACGACAAATCAAAACTACCGGCATGCGTTGGGCCATCGGCCCCAACCAAACCCGCGCGATCAATCGCAAAAGTAACATCTAGATTTTGCAAGGCCACATCATGAATCAATTGATCATAAGCGCGCTGTAAAAAGGTCGAATAAATCGCCACCACCGGCTTTAAGCCCTCACAGGCTAAGCCAGCGGCAAAAGTAACGGCGTGTTGCTCAGCAATCCCCACGTCAAAATAGCGCGTTGGATATTGGGCATGAAATCGAACCATGCCCGAGCCTTCACGCATCGCCGGTGTAATCCCAACCAATTGCTCGTCTTGCGCGGCCATATCGCACAGCCAATCACCAAACACTTGAGTAAATGTGGGTTTACTCACCTTGCTACTACAGACGCCATCTTGCTGATTAAACGGCGCCACAGCGTGATATTTCACCGGATCGGCCACGGCCAATTTGTAGCCATTGCCTTTTTTGGTCACCACGTGCAAAAACTGTGGCCCTTTTAACTGCTTAATATTGGACAAGGTAGCGACCAGCGTTTCCATATCATGGCCATCAATCGGGCCGATATAGTTAAAGCCGATTTCCTCAAACAAAGTACCGGGCGTTAAAAAGCCTTTGACGCTTTCTTCGCCTTTTTTGGCAAATTCTTTCAGCGGCGGCACCGCATCGAGCACTTTGCCAGACGCATTACGAATGCCGTTATAAAACTTACCCGATAGCAATTTGGCTAAATAATTATTAAACGCGCCAACATTCGGTGAAATCGACATTTCGTTGTCATTTAAAATCACCAATAAATCGACGTCGTCGCGATGGCCCGCATTAAACAAGGCTTCAATCGCCTGCCCTGCGGTCATCGAACCATCACCAATGACTGCAATCGCTTTGCGTTTTTCGCCTTTAATCAATGCCGCTTCGGCCATGCCCAGCGCAGCACCAATCGAGGTTGAAGAATGCCCAACCCCAAATGTGTCGTATTCGCTTTCTTCGCGCTTAGGAAACCCAGCCAAGCCGCCTTTTTGCCGCATGGTGAGCATGCGGTTTTTACGTCCAGTCAGGATTTTATGCGGATAGCTTTGGTGGCCAACATCCCACACCAAACGATCATGCGGCGTATCAAACACATAATGCAGCGCAACAGTTAACTCCACCGCGCCTAAATTGGATGCAAAATGCCCACCGGTATGGCTAACCGAATCGAGTAAATAGCTGCGCAATTGCTGAGCGAGCGCAGGCAACTCTTTGCGATCAAGTTGGCGTAAGTCTGCGGGTATTTCTATGGTATCAAGCAAAGGATAATTCATGTGTACCTTGCTTTGCAGGGGTATCCCCCTACAAGCCCTGTTAGTATTTTCTATCAACAATATACCCAGCAAGGGCACTTAATATATTGGCTCTTTCCCCAAAGGGAGCTAATGCGGCCAACGCCGAAGCTTTGAGCTCACTGGCTTTTTCTTTTGCGCCTTTTAGTCCCAGCAAAGCCACATAGGTGGGCTTATTATTCGCCGCGTCTTTCCCTGCGGTTTTACCCAAGGTGGCCGAATCCGCTTCACAATCCAAAATATCGTCAACCACTTGAAATGCCAAACCGATGCATTTGGCGTAATGATCGAGCGCTTCGCGCTGCTCGCTGGTCAATGGCGTACCGCAGTAAGAGCCCAATAAAACCGAGGCGCGAATCAAGGCACCGGTTTTCAAAATATGCATCATTTCCAGCTGCGGCAAAGTCAACGTCTGCCCAACACTATATAAATCGATACCTTGCCCGCCACACATACCCAAACTGCCCGATGCCGTCGCCAACAACCGAATCATTTGCAATTGATCCGCCGGATTGTCGGCCAAGCGATGATTAGCCAACACTTCAAATGCAGCAGCTTGTAAAGCATCACCCGCCAATAGCGCAGTAGCCTCACCGTAAGCCACGTGCACCGTTGGCTTACCTCGGCGCAACACGTCGTTATCCATAGCGGGCATATCGTCATGTACTAAGGAATAAGCATGAATAAATTCCAAGGCACAGCCCGCGTATTGCAAACGTTCGGCAGGCGCATCAACCAACGAACCCGCAGCAAACACTAATAATGGCCGCACTCGCTTGCCACCGTCGAGCACGCTGTAGCGCATCGCGTCGTGCAAGCGCTCGGGCAAATGATTGCTCGATGGCAATACTTGCGATAGCGCGCGCTCCATTTGCGCCTGAACGTCTTCCATCCAGAGTTTAAAATCAGTCGCTACCGTTTTGCTCATTATTCTGTCCCCATCTTTGGCATTGGTTTAAGCTCACCACCTTCTAAGAGGCGAACTTGCTGCTCTGCCGCGCTTAATTTGCTTTCGCAAAAACGCAATAATTCAGTGCCACGGCTAAATGCCAACAAACTCGCATCGAGTGCTTGTCCACCGGCTTCCATTTGGGCAATCAGAGCCTCTAACTCGGCCAAGCCTTGTTCAAAGTTATCGGGTAAATTCGCCGATTTCGCTGCTGCTTTTGCCATAAAGTTTGCGCCCAAAATAAAAGTTCTTCACAAAAACACACCAATGAGCGCAGCCTTCTGCCTCATTCGCGCAAGGGGCTTATTGTACCCTTGCCATCGCGCTGAAAACAGTCATTAAAGCCGCAAAACCACAGTCAGCGGCGCTCAATAGGCCAAGACTGTTAGAATAGAGACACTTTAAACCGTGTTTTTGCGTAAATAATGACCACTATTGCTTACTTTATTCTGGCCCACGCCCATCCCGAACAAATTTCACGCCTGATTCAGCAACTCAATACACCGCATTCACGGTTTTATATTCACATCGACGCCAATGCGCCGGATGACATATTCACGGCATTACAAAACCAATGGTCAACACACAACAACATTCATTTTATTGAGCGCCAAGCCTGCCGCTGGGGTGGTTTTTCATTGGTTGATGCCAGCCTAAAACTCATGGCTGCTGCCAGCAAAGACGGCTTTGACTGGGGGGTATTGCTCTCTGGACAAGACTACCCAATCCATAGCAATCAATACATCGAAGAAACCTTAGCACGTAGCCCCTACCTTGGCTTGATTGACATCAAGCCTGCGCCAGAGTTTGACATTGCCTACCGCTATCGCGCATGGCACTTTGAACATCTGAACGGCACATACTTGAATAAAGCACTGCAAAAAATACAGCGCTTGACCCGCAAAGTCGGCATAGAACGCGCTTTGCCGGCACCGATTTCGCAAGTTTATGCCGGCTCACAATGGTGGACACTGAGCCACACTGCCTGCCAAGCCGTGCTCGAGTTTGTGGCAAAACACCCGCAGGTGGTGGATTTTTTCCGCCAAACACTCATTCCTGACGAGATGTTTTTTCAAACCATTTTGATGAATAGCCCACTGGCCAATCAACTCTCAAGCGATGCGCGACGTTATTTAGAATGGAATGATGGTGCTTGGTCGCCCTGCTTGCTCAAGCCTGAAAACATCCGCCAACTGCAGCACAGCAACGCTTTATTCGCCCGAAAATTTGCCGCAGACTCCGCCACCACCCAAGCACTCATGGCATTACATCGCCAATAAGACAGGCCAATTGAGTTTGCGTTCACTAAGATAAAGGCATCAGCACACCACAAAGTTAACCATGCCAATCGCCAGCGCCGACTTAAGTTCGCCCTCTCTCTACACCGCTGAGCGCGGCTGGCTATTGCAAGCGATTAACGATCAAGCAGCGCTATGCGCCAATCTAATTGAACACGCCAAAGCCAACACACTCGCGCCTTGGCTGCAAGAGCCTGAACGCTTTGCCGACATCCAAGCGGTGTTACTCATTGCCAGCGGCTCGAGTTTTCATGCCGCACAAGCAGCTCGCTTTTGGATTGAAAGCCTCGCAGGGCTACCGGCTCAAGTTGAATTAGCCAGCGAGTTTTGCCAGCAACATTTACTCTCTCGCCCCCACACGCTAGTGATTATTATTGCCGAATCTGGCGAAGCCGCCGACACCTTAGCCGCACTCAAATACGCGCAGCAGCTGGATTACCCGCTGACTATCGCCATCGGCCATCATGCCGACAGCACACTCATGCAGCAGACCCAATTGCAACTAATGCTTGATGTTGGCCAGCAACACGGTCGCATTGCGACCAAAACATTTTGCGCCCAATTGCTGGGTTTATTTTTGGTTACGCAAACACTAGCTCAATCGCAAAACCAAGCCATACCCAGCGATATCGACGCCGAGCTTGCCGCACTGCCTGACGCAATCACACAAGTTTTAAACCTCGCGCCACAGCTCAAACAATGGGCTCAATGCTTGCAGCAACAAACCGCCATTTTTATTACCGCACGGCAGAGCTACACACCGATCGCCAGCGAAGGGGCACTCAAATTTAAAGCCATCGCGCATTGCTTTGCCGAGGCCTGCTCTTGCGGTGAACTCAAGCACGGCATTGCCAACCTTGCCAAGCAAAAAATCGCCCTGATTGCCTGCCTGCCATGGGATAGCTTGGCCGAAAAAACCTTGGCCGATTTACGCCAGTTTCACCACCATCACTGCGCTATTTTTGTTTTAAGCGACGCCCCGCTCAGCAAAATTAACGGCCTTAACACGATTCAAATGCCACATAAACTCAAGCACCTCAATCCACTACTGTATGCCATCGCCCTACAAGAACTTGCCTACCACACGGCAAACGATTCATTTGCGCAAAGCATAAAAAAAGCCACATCAACAGATGTGGCTTGATCGGGAAATTCAATTAATTATTTCGAAGCATTAATCAAATACAAAGCAGCGGCATTAAATTCAGCATCTGAACCGCTATAACCGCCTTTCGGTGGCATCGCATTCAAACCCTTTGTTGCAATCGCAATTGCATTATCAACGCCGTCTTTCAAACGTGGCGCCCAAGCGGCTTTGTCGCCAAATTTAGGTGCACCAGCAACACCCGTGTCATGGCAAGCCATACAAACGCTAGCGTAAATTTCTTTACCTTTTACATTTGGATCAATCGTTGCCGCAGTGCCAGCAGCGATTTTAGGTTCTTCAAATTTGGCACCTGCTGCATTACCCATAAAGGCCACGGCACGCGCCACTTCTTCATCCGTTAACGCTGGATCGCCACCCTTGGCTGGCATCGCGTTAAACCCAACGACAGCATGCTTTACCAAAGTCGCAAAACCTTGGCCGATTCGCGTAGACCAAGCCGCTGCATCCGCAAATTTAGGTGCGCCAGCCAAGCCAGCGCCATGACAGGAAATACATACGGCCTCATAAACAGCCTTACCTGAGCGAGAACCAATCGGCGTACTATCGACAATCTTGACAACGCCGACAGGTTGTAAGCGTGCTACGACGGCCTCATTAGTCATCGTTGAGCTTGCCATATTCATCGACATACCCGAAGTAAACAGCTTGATTACCAAGTAAACAAACAGAGGTACGCCAATTAAAGCCGCCAGAATCATTCCGACAACGCTTTTAGACGCAGATGCGTTGGAACCGCTCATGCTGTCATCCCTTTCTTGAAATTGTTAAATTAATTGGCTGTATCGCCTTTATGGCTGACAATTATACCGACAACATCGCAACAACAAAACACTATTCACCAACTGACTAGACGCGAACGCAAATAGCCGTTATCATCGCTCCCCTAATCAAAGCGCCCGTAGCTCAGTTGGATAGAGTATCAGTTTCCGAAACTGAGGGTCACAGGTTCGATTCCTGTCGGGCGCACCAATCAAATCAACGACTTAGCTAAAACAAAGCTACAGCACCAGCAGCACAACCAGCAACAAACACGCCACACCCATACACACACCCATACAGCCAGCAAATCGGTATCAACTCAAAAACATACCCAATCATTTATGCACGACTGTATCTAATTCCCCACCTACACCAAAAAATACCATCAATATTTGGTTGAAACGACCGTGTTAGACGACATGACAAGCCGCAGTCGGCCAACAAAAATCAGTTCACTAACTTAATCCAATAAAATATTCTTGCCGCGCGTTGATTAGTTGCATTACAAGCTTATACACTGAAATCAACGAAGGTGAGGCTAATTCAATAGAAAGTCCCTCGTCAGCAGGGTATCATAGCCCTCATCTTTTTTCGGCTGAATGCGGCGTTGCGCCTGCGTTTATGCCTTCGCACTATCCCTGCCAAAAGCACACCTTAATAAAAGTAAAAACATGGCCATCAAGAAATCTGAACTTTATTCATCCCTCTGGAAATCGTGCGACGAATTGCGTGGTGGGATGGATGCCAGCCAGTACAAAGATTACATTCTCGTTTTATTGTTCGTGAAATACGTTTCGGATAAATACGCGGGGCAAAGGGATTCGCTGATTGAAATCCCCACTGGCGGTAGCTTTGCCGACATGGTCGCGCTCAAGGGCGATAAAGAAATCGGCGAGAAGATCAATATCATTATCGCCGCTCTGGCAGAGGCCAATGAACTCAAAGGCGTGATCGACGTTGCCGACTTTAATGATCCAGACAAGCTCGGCAAGGGCAAGGATATGGTCGAGCGCCTATCCAATCTGATTAGTATTTTCGACAATCCTAATTTGAACTTCGCCAGTAATCGCGCCGAGGGTGACGATATTCTAGGCGATGCCTACGAATTTCTGATGCGCCAATTTTCTATTCAATCGGGCAAATCCAAAGGCCAGTTTTATACTCCCGCCGAAGTGTCGCGCATTATGGCGAAAGTATTGAATTTGTCGGAAGCCACTAGCGGCGATCAAACGATTTACGACCCAACCTGCGGCTCGGGCTCTTTGCTGCTTAAAGCGCACGATGAAGCCAAAGGCGCAAAGGGGCTAGACCTCGCGCTCTATGGGCAAGAAATGGATAACGCCACCAGCGCCTTGGCCAAGATGAATATGATTTTGCACGACTGCCCAACGGCGGAAATCTGGCAAGACAACACGCTCTCTACGCCGTACTTTAAGGAACAAAGCGGCCAGCTCAAGCGTCACGACTTCATCGTGGCCAATCCACCGTTTTCGACCAAAGCGTGGAGCAATGGTTTTAACCCTGCGGAAGACGAGTTTGGTCGTTTTGAATATGGCGTGCCACCCGAGAAAAATGGCGATTACGCCTTTCTGCTGCACATGCTGGCCTCGCTCAAATCCACCGGCAAAGCCGCAGTGATTTTGCCGCATGGTGTGTTATTCCGTGGTGGTGCCGAAGGCCGCATTCGCCAAGAGATCGTCAGCCGTGGTTATATCAAAGGCATTATCGGCCTGCCTGCCAACTTGTTTTACGGCACCGGCATTCCCGCTTGTATCATCGTGCTGGATAAAGAGCACGCCGCCGCGCGGAAAGGCATCTTTATGGTCGATGCCAGCAAGGGCTTTGTGAAAGACGGCAACAAACACCGCCTGCGTGAGCAAGACATCCACAAAATCGTCGATACCTTCACCAAGCTAGCCGAGACCGAGCAATACGCTCGCCTCGTGCCATTGGCGGAAATCGCCGCCAACGATTACAACCTGAATCTACCGCGTTATATCGACACCTCTGAGGCTGAAGACCTGCAAGACATCGCCGCGCATTTGCGCGGCGGTATTCCGCAGCGTGATTTGGATGCGATGAAATCCTACTGGCAGGTATTCCCTTCTATCCAAAATCAGCTAATGGCTACAAGCCAATACCCTGGCTATTACGATTTAAAAGTTGCGATTGCCGATATTAAACCGACGATTTTTAGTCATCCTGAATTTATTGCCTTTAACGATGCTGCCCACGCCACTTTCCGCCAATGGCAAAGCAGCGCTGCGCAACAGCTCAAAGCGATTACCCCTGGCATCACCCACCCAAAAACGCTCAACGACACTTTAGCCGAGCAATTGCTCGCAGCGTTTGAAAAGACGCCACTCATACAGCCTTACGATGTGTATCAGCACCTGATGGATTATTGGGCGCAATCCATGCAAGACGATGTGTATCTGGTCGCCGCCGATGGCTGGCAAGCCCTGAGCGATGGCAAACCCAATCTCGATTTGCTGCCCAAAGACTTAATCATTGCACGCTATTTTGCAGCGGAAGCCGCGCAAATCACCGAGCTAGAATCCACCCGCGATGCTGCCGCGCAAGCGCGGGAAGAATTTGAAGAAGAGCACGCAGGTGACGATGGCCTGCTGGTCGAAGCGAAAACCGAAAAAGGCAAACTCAGCGCCAAAAGCGTCAAAGACCGCCTCAAAGTGATTGCCCACGATACGACAGCCAAAGAAGAAATCGCCGCGCTAAAACGTTGGACGCAACTGGCAGATGCAGAAACCGCAGCAAGCAAACAAGTCAAAGACGCTGAAAAAGCCCTCGACACGCTCGTGATGGCGCAGTATCGGCGTATTAGCCAGCTCGACGTGTGCGATATCGTCGTCGACGATAAATGGCTGGTGGCGATTGAAACCGCCATCCAAAGCGAACTCGACCGCGTCAGCCAAACACTAACGGGGCGCGTGCGCCAACTAGCCGAACGCTACGCCACACCGCTGCCAACGTTACTGGATGAAGTCGAAAGCCTCAGCACCAAAGTCGATGCCCACTTGCAACAGATGGGGTTCACATGGAACTGAAAGCGGGTTGCAAGCAAACCGAGATTGGGGTGATTCCGGAGGATTGGGAAATTGCATGTTTAAGTCAACTTGCAGAGCTCATCACGAGTGGTTCTCGTGGGTGGGCGAAATACTATTCAGATAGTGGCGCTTTATTCGTTCGCAGCCAGAATGTGCGAGATGGGAGACTTGATTTCACTGATAATCAATTTGTAAATCCCCCAAAAAACTCAGAAGGTAGTCGAACACAACTAAAAAATTTAGACCTGCTAATTACCATAACAGGTAATAGTGTCGGTAATGTCGCTATTGTCGAACAAGAGCTAGGCGAGGCTTATATTAGCCAGCACGTAGGACTTGTTCGTTTGTCATCACCTGTTTTAGGTAAATTTATATGCTATTTTCTTTCACCAAATTCATCTGGTAATTTGCAGATTCTAGCAAGTCAATCTGGCCAAAGTAAGCCAGGATTAACTCTAAAAAATATTCATGATTTTTGGATTGCATTACCACCTATTCATGAACAAAACGCGATTGTAGCTGCGCTGTCCGATGTGGATACGCTGCTAGCCAAACTCGACGCGCTGATCGCCAAAAAACGCGACCTCAAACAAGCCGCCATGCAACAACTCCTAACCGCCCAAACCCGCCTGCCGGGGTTTGTTGGGGAGTGGGTTAATGTTGCTCTTGGTGATATTGCAGATTCAAATCAGAAATGGAGTTTTACTGGTGGCCCATTTGGTTCAAATCTAAAATCATCCGATTATATCGATGATGGCGTACGAATAATCCAGCTTCAAAATATTGGTGATGGTGAGTTTCATAATGATTCTAAGGTTTTTACTACGAGTAAAAAAGCTGATGAATTACTTAGCTGCAACATTTATCCGGGGGAAATCATTCTCTCGAAAATGGGTGATCCTGTTGCTCGTGCCTGCATTATTCCGCCACATCACGAACGTTATTTAATGTGTTCTGATGGAATTCGCTTAGTCGTGAATCCAAAAAAATTTAATACATACTTTATTTTCTTAGCGATCAATTACCCAGATTTTAGATCCCGAGCAGAAAATGCAGGGACAGGTTCAACAAGGAAGCGAATTGGTTTGACTGAGCTTAGAAATTTAGAGATTTTTTGCCCGCCATTGCCAGAACAAATCGCTATCGTGACCATTCTCTCCGACATGGATGCCGAAATCACCGCCCTCGAAGCCCGCCGCGACAAAACCCGCACGCTCAAGCAAGGCATGATGCAAGAATTGCTGACGGGCAAAACACGTTTAATTTAAATTAAAGCTACAAGACTTATGACATATTACTTTGCCTATCACGGCCCTGAAAATGACTCCTCGTTTGACTATCTTGGCGGTTATGGCGTTAAAACAAAAAGTAAATTAAAAAAGATCAGTATTGGTGATCAGATTTTTATTATCCAAAAGCTCAAGAATCATAGTACGTTTGAACTTTGCGGGTTGTTTGCTATTACCGAAACATACGACTCCCCGACTCATAAAGACCGTGAATATCGCGTCAAACTGACTCCGGTTATCGAATGCACGCCATTCTTAGCTTTAAATGAAGAAGAACTAAGCATTCAACTGCCTGAGACTCCTGAAAATGGCAGCAATAAAGGCTGGTCAAACTTTAAGCGTCATTTTTGCACCCAAGGTGGTTCTTTATCCACAGCGATCTCAGCGGATGTTTTAGCAGTACTTAACGCTCAACTTAATCCAAGATCAGTTGTTTTTACTTTACCCGATGAAATTGAAAATCCATCTTCCGCTGAGCTAATTGAAGGTAGTGTGACCCGCGTGATGGTTAACGCTTATGAGCGGAACCCTGAAGCGCGCAAGGCTTGCCTGAAACACTGGGGTCATCAGTGCGCAGTCTGCAATTTTCACTTCGAGCTTTTTTATGGTGATATCGGCAAGAAATATATACATGTTCACCATCTGAAAGCCATTTCCTCAATCGGGAAAGAATACGTTATTGACCCGATTAATGACTTAAGACCGGTGTGCCCGAATTGTCACGCCATGCTACATCAACAAAATCCACCTTTATCAATTGAAGAGCTGGAGAAGAGAGTAAAACTTTATGGCAAGCGACCTTCTTGAGATGAGCTGAAACCATGAAAAACTACTACCGTGTCATGCTAGGCCGCAACTCAATGTACGCTGCAGAATGTTTTGCTGGCAACTTCATTGGGGCCAATTTTGGAATCCACCAAGATCTGCAAACTAAGCTAAGTGAAGATTGGCGCGAGTTTAATCACGCCTTTGTACCGCAATGGCTTGCGCTGAACCCTAGTAAGAGCAAAGTGGCAGCGGGTTTGGCTTGCGGTGCGCTGTGGACTGTATCGAAAGGTATTCAAAACGGTGATATCGTGCTCTGCCCCGATGGGCAGGGCACATATCGCGTGGGTGAGGTGCTGTCTGATTATCAATATCTGGCGGGTGAAATCCTGCCGCATCGCCGCGCTGTGCGCTGGTTTGCAGAAATCCCACGCACTGCAATGAGCGATGCGCTGCGCAATTCCTGCGGCTCGATTGGTACGGTGAGTACGATCAGTAAATACGCCACGGAACTCGAAGCGCTGCTCTCAGGCCACATTAGCCCAACATTGATTGCCACCGACCCTGCCGTTGAAGACCAGACTGCATTTGCACTTGAAAAACATCTCGAAGATTTCCTCGTCGCCAACTGGTCGCAAACCGAGCTGGGCAAGGATTACGATATTTACACTGAGGATGGCGAAACTATCGGCCAACAATACCCAAGCGACACCGGCCCGATGGATATATTGGCGATCAGCAAGGACAAAAAACAATTGCTGGTGGTTGAGCTAAAAAAAGGCCGAGCCAGCGATGCCGTCGTCGGCCAAGTGCTGCGCTATATGGGCTTTGTGATGGGCGAGCTAGCCGAAGCCGATCAGTCTGTGCGCGGCGTAATCATCGCGCTAGAAGACGACCAACGTATTCGCAGAGCTTTGGCGGCAGTTGGGAATGTGGACTTTTATCGGTATCAGATTAGCTTTAAATTACAAAAATCAAATTAGGGGTGGGAATAAGCATGAATGAAAATGATGTTCAAGTTGGCGCGATGGTTTCTATTCCAAGATACTTGGAAGAGAAACACTCCCCTATAAAATGGTCAGCATCATTTCCTTATGCTAATCAACAGAACGATACGAAAGCCGATAAGGTTTCTGGTGATTTGATCGCAAAATTTGATATTTCAGCAATCGTATTAATTGAATTTAAACGAAAAAACGGCAATTCAATAGCAATTAAAGAGTACCAAAAAGACAGTGTTAGAAACTACAATTATGAACCTTATATCTATAGCAGAGTAGCATTTAACCTAAATGACCATTTCAAATCAGATGAATATAAACTAGGGTTTCAACGTTCAGAGGAGTGCCTGAAAGAGATCATAGCGCTTACTCAAGAAGAATTTGATGAAAGAAAAAAAACAGGAAATCTTTTTACATACGATGAAAATCTAACCTTGAGAAAATTGATTGATGATTTATTAAGTGACAATCGGACTGTTCAACCTTCAACTTTAATGGAAACTCTTTTCTCTCACTGCCACGCCGATGAGTTAGATAATTTCGCCCTGTGGATGGTTTCAAACAAAAAATTACATACACTAGATGCGAAAAACACTCAAATGCTACTTGCCTTTATTAACTCCGCAGAATTCAAAGACGAAAAGTTACAAATAGAAAAGAAAATTTTCGAAATCAGAGAAGCAAAAACTATAGCGGCCAAAAGAATACAAAAAGAATCACTAAATAAAGACGAAATAGAGTTACTAAAAGAGGTAGTAGAAACTGCCGTAAATTCTGCAGAATTAGATATTTTATATAAAATAATAAAAATTTTTATACTAATGGCAAGCACCAACCAAGCTAACCAAGAAAGCAATTTAGATGCAATTTCACCCAACCAAGAAATAGCTACCATCAAAAAAAGTAAACCATAGTTTTTATTTTGTTAAAAAACTCTATCGATAATTGGTTTGGCGACACAGATAAAACCTATAGAAACAAATCACTTTACCTTGAAGCTAAAATATATTTTCTATCAATTACTCTAGTCACAGAATAATCCTCTCATCATCTTTGATGCGGAAGTACACTTAATCGTTAGGTGTAAATTTAATACTAATTTCGAGATTTTTTCATGAGTGATGTTGGTCAACGAGAACGCCTTACCCAAAACCGTGTTGTGGCGCTGTTTCGCGACCAACTTAAATACACTTATCTGGGTAATTGGGAAAAGCGCCATGAAGATAACGGTCGCAATCGCAATGTAGATAGCGCTTCGCTCACCCAATGGCTAGCCAAACAGGGTATTACTGATTCGCTGATTAAGCGAGCCTTATACGAATTTGATAAGGCAGTGAATAGCGCCCAGCTTTCGCTATATGACCGTAATAAGGCGGTGTATGAGCTATTGCGCTATGGCGTGAAGGTGAAACCCGACATCGGCGAAAACACCGTAACGGTGTGGCTGATTGATTGGAAAAATCCGCTGAATAATGATTTTGGGATTGCTGAAGAAGTGACGGTCAAAGTCGCCAACCCGGCTGTTGGTCAATCACGTCCTAGCCCTAAACGCCCCGATATTGTGCTGTTTGTGAATGGCATTGCATTGGGCGTGCTAGAGCTAAAACGTTCAACGGTATCAGTATCTGAAGGCATCCGCCAGAATCTGGATAACCAGCGCAAAGAGTTCATCGAACCATTTTTCTCCACCATGCAATTAGTCATGGCCGGTAGCGATACGCAAGGCCTGCGTTACGGCACGATCCAAACCAAAGAAAAGTATTACCTCGAATGGAAAGAAGACTGCCCACCCGCGCAGCAACACTTTAACCGACTCGATCAACATTTATTGCTGCTGTGCGATAAGACGCGCTTTCTGGAGTTGATTCACGATTTTGTGGTGTTTGATTCGGGTACGAAAAAGTTCTGCCGCCAAAACCAATACTTTGGCGTGCGTGCGGCACAACGCCATATCCAGCGCCGCGAAGGCGGGATTATTTGGCATACGCAAGGTTCGGGTAAAAGCCTGACTATGGTATGGCTGGCCAAATGGATACATGAAAATATACCTCCTGCCCGCATATTGATTATCACCGACCGTACCGAGCTGGATGAGCAGATCGAAAAAGTATTCAAAGGCGTGAATGAAGAAATCAGCCGTGCCAAAAGTGGCGCTGAGCTAATCGCGCAATTGAACGATACGCGCCCGTGGCTGATGTGCTCGCTGATTCATAAGTTTGGCGGAAAAGAAGAAGGCGAAGAAGTTGGCGATATTGCCGCCTACATCGAAGAAGTCAAAAAAAGCCTACCGACCGACTTTGCTGCCAAAGGCGATTTATACGTCTTTGTCGACGAATGCCACCGCACGCAATCGGGTGAATTACATAAGGCGATGAAGTCGATTCTACCGAATGCCTTGTTCATCGGTTTTACTGGTACCCCACTACTCAAAGCCGACAAACAAAAATCGATTGAGATTTTCGGTAGCTATATTCACACCTACAAATTCAACGAAGCGGTAAAAGATGGTGTGGTGCTCGATCTGCGCTATGAAGCGCGGGATATTGATCAGAGCATTACGTCTACCGCCAAGATTGACCAATGGTTTGCCGCAAAAACCAAAGGCCTGACTGATCTTGCCAAAGCGCAACTTAAAGCGCGTTGGGGCACGATGAAAAAAGTGCTGTCGAGCCAATCACGCTTAGAGAAAATCGTTAGCGACATTCTGATGGATATGGAAGTACGGGATCGTTTAGCCAGTGGTCGCGGCAATGCAATGCTGGTGACGAGTAGTATTTTCGAGGCATGCAAATGCTACGAGCTATTTGCTAAAGCCGGTATGGGTGAGCAATGCGCGATTGTGACTAGCTACAAACCATCACCCGCCAATATTAAAGGCGAATCGACCGGTGAAGGCTTAACGGAAAAACTGCGCCAATACGACATCTACAACACCATGCTGGCGGGTAAAGACCCTGAGTTATTTGAAAAAGAAGTGAAGAAAAAATTCATCGATGAGCCAGGGCAAATGCGCCTACTGATCGTGGTTGATAAACTGCTAACGGGTTTTGACGCTCCATCGGCCACGTATTTGTATATCGACAAAAAGATGCGCGACCACGGTTTATTCCAAGCAATTTGCCGCGTCAATCGTTTGGATGGCGATGATAAGCAATATGGCTTTATCGTTGATTACCAAGACTTGTTTAAACGCCTTGAAGATTCAATCGGTGACTACACCAGTGGCGCGCTCGATGGCTACGACCAAGACGATGTGAAAGGCCTGCTTGAAGACCGCCTGAGTATGGCGAAATCCGATTTACAAGATGCCCGCGAAGCCATCAAAGCGCTGTGCGAGCCCGTTGCACCGCCAAAAGATGGTACGGCTTATCAGCATTATTTCTGCGGTAATAAGCCTGGCGATGCTGAAGAACTTAAGTTGCATGAAGCTAAACGACTGGCGCTGTATAAGCTCACCTCGTCATTAGTTCGCAGCTACGCCAATGTCGCCAATGAATTGGCTGAGGCAGGCTATAGCCCCAAAGAGATTGCTTCGATTAAGGGTGAAGTCGACTTTTACGAAAAACTACGTCAAGAAATCAAGATGTACAGTGGCGACGCTATCGACATGAAGCTGTACGAGCCTGGCATGCGGCATTTGATCGATAGCTATATCCGCGCAGAAGAAAGCACACCGATTTCAGATTTTGACGATATGCCGCTCATTCAATTGATTGTAGAGCGCGGCACCGATGCGCTGGCGGCTGTACCAAAAGGTCTGCGTAGTAATGAAAACAGCATGGCGGAAACAATCGAAAATAACGTTCGTAAACTGATCATCGATGAAACACCGATCAATCCAAAGTATTATGAAACCATGTCGTCCTTGCTTGATGCATTGATCGAGCAACGCCGTAACGGTGCGATTGCTTATCAAGAATACTTGGCGGAAGTCGTGGCGCTTGCAAAGAAAGTTGCGCAACCAAGTGGCGGAACGAGTTATCCAACGAGTTTAGACACATCGGCAAAACGCGCTTTATTTGATAATTTGCATCAAAACGAAGCCTTGGCACTGCATATTCACAAGGTCATTTTGAAGAATAAACAAGATGATTTTCGTAATAGCACCATCAAGCAAAAGAAAATCCGTATTGCGCTGCGTACTACCTTAGAGGCCTATGCTTTGGTTGCGGAAGGTGTGGCGGCTGAATCAACACCGGACTACCTGCCGCAAGATTCCGATGCAATTGAGGCTTTGGTGACGATGTTATTGGAATTGGCCAAGCATCAACATGAATACTAAGCCGCATCGGATTATCGTTGGCGGCATCACCGTTGAGATTGACCGCAAGGACATTAAAAACCTGCATCTAGGTGTGTACCCGCCGCAAGGACGGGTACGTGTTGCTGCGCCATTGGCAGTCACTGACGACGCTGTGCGTTTGGCCGTGATTGTTAAACTAGGTTGGATTAAGCGCCAACGCGCCAAGTTCAAAGCGCAACCACGTCAATCAGTGCGCAAATTAGTATCGGGTGAAACGCATTACTTCTTGGGTCGGCCATTTCGACTTCGAGTAGAAAATCACAGTGGCGCTGGCCGTATTCAACTGAATGGCAAAAATCGACTAACACTATTAGTCAAAGCCGATAAAACACCAGAGCAACGTGAACGTGTGCTCAGCGCTTGGTATCGCCAGCACCTAAGAGCCATCATCAATGATCTACTTGAGAAGTGGCAGGTCATTCTCGGCGTCAGCCCCAAAGCATGGGGTATTCGCAAAATGAAAACCAAATGGGGTAGCTGCAACACAGCAACAGCCAGCCTTTGGTTCAATCTCGAACTGATCAAAAAATCCCACCAATGCATCGAATACATCGTGGTGCATGAACTACTGCACCTACTAGAGCGACACCACAACGAGCGATTTTTGGCGCTAATGGATTTGCACCTAAGTAACTGGCGTATTGTGCGTGACGAGTTAAATCAGGGGATGCTGGGGCATGAGGAATGGGGGTATTGATTAGATATTAGTGACACCTAAAATTTAGAAATTAGTCTTGTTTGAATCCGTTACGATCAATGCAACCTAAAATGTTTTCTAATTCGCTTGGTGTTACTTCGTGATTGCCATCGTTGGGGTCTACATAACTACATCACATGGCGGGCAACTATCGAAACGCTACGCAGTAACTCCCCCAATTAGGGTGCGTAATGCGTAGCGCATATTCTTGTTACACTGATAGTTAAAATTTATTTACTCAATGTCCCCACGTTTTATCACGCGATAAAAGTTACATCTCTCAGGCTCATACCGTTCCAACACTTGGCAATGGTGCAATCTAATCGGCAAGAATATATCCCCCGAGCGGGGTTTTTGTTAAAGGCGAATCGATAGACTGGTTATTTCCTTACAAATTTCGTTCACCCTTGAACTGCGTTTTTTCTACTTCGTATACTAGAGCAAAAAACACCGCATGCACCGCATTACCGCATACATACTCCTCTAAACCGCATGTTTGTTGGGTTTGCTGTATGCTGCAGTGTCTGAAAAAATGCGGTGTATGCGCTAACTAAAAAACACCAAATACGGTCAACCGCATACAGAGGCAAAAACGCATACGCACCGCATACAGAAAAATCGAGTAAATATAAGCCCTTGAAGGGTATGTATGCGGGTGTGCTGTGTATGCGGTGGTTTTTACGCGGATACGAGAAGTGCTTAAAGACAAAATCCTTAAAGCTCAGTTTCGTCTTGACTCTTACAAGGTCGCAGCTTCATTTTGTAGCCTTGCCCATAGCCTCGCCCGATTGTCACTGTCCAAGCATCGCGGCCTTTGGGTCGATCTAACATGCCAGCTTCATGTAGCACCTTGCAGGCTTTTTTGATTTCGTTGCCTTTGATTACTTCACCAGTGAAAGCGTGCGGGAAAACATAGAAGGTCGTTTCCCCATCCGCGCCAATTCGACGGTAGCCCATCATGTTTTGCATGATTGGCTCTTTGTCGGCAATCGGTAGCAGTACAAAGCGCCCGTATTGATTTGCAGCCAGTACACCATTCGCGAGTTCGATCAGTCGTTCATCATCGCGTGAGGCCAGCCCAAACACAGACAGCCAGCGTTGCCAAGTCAAACACACCGCCTCGAATGATTCCGCTTCTGTCCAGCCTGTTAATTCAGCCGCCATTTCTAGCGTTGCAGCCAGCAATGCAAACTTGCGGGTGGCACGTCGAACTGGTGGCGCAGCATGGTCGGGAAGTTCGCCCAGCATTCGATTCTCTGCGGCAATAATCCGTGCCTTGATGCTGTCTTTGTTGGCGATCAGGCACGCTACAAACTCACGCCCAATCGTTCCGTAATGGCTTCGTGCGGCCTCGGTCAGTTCTAGTGCAAATTCACCGCCCCCCTCGCTGTTATGAATGGAATCAAACGCTTTATAGCGCCCCGTATCGGCGGGAATATCCAGCATGCGTATCTCTTGCCCGCCACGTACCACGTTGCCGCCTTCGGTTAAAAACTGACTCATTGGCACTTCACCCGTACTAATCAGTGTCATCAGCCACCGGCGTTTGGCACGGTTGCCGCCATCTTTGCGGCCTTGGGTGCGTGATACACCGTTGAGCATGGTGTAAATGATGCAGCCCATTTTCTTAGCATCACCCGCGCCGATTTCATCCAAGTACAGCATCATGCTATTAGCAAATTCAGCCGAATTAGTCAGGCCGATACTCGTACCATCCCAAGACTGCATTATCTCGGTTGGCTTGCCCCATACGCTTGCTGAAACATCAGCACACGTTGATTTGCCGCTTGTTGTTCCTCCGTGAAAATGCAGACCGATACCGTCACGCATACCGATCAGCTCCAATACAGCACCAGCCAATGCACACGCTACGGCCGTCATTGCCAGCGGATTATCTTTCGCCAGTGCGCCCACTGTATCGCGCCATGTTTGCGCCGTGCCTTTGGGTGTAAATGCAGGCCGATACGTTGCAGCAGCAGGGTAAAACAGTCGGGTGTCAGGCTCTCCAATTACTTCGCCTGTTGGCAGCACAAACGCGCCACACTGCCAGCCGCTTTGCTGCACGATGGTGTATCGCTCGGTACTGCCTTGCGTTTGCAGGTAGTCGGCTAATCGCTCTTTGTTGGCTCTACTACTTGATACCGCTAAGCCCTTGCTGTTGAGCAATGCAAAACCCTCACGCTCGCCAATAATGGCGCTCGGTATCGCGGTGGTTTGCTCGTTACCTGTTATCGGATCTTGCCAGCGAATCAAGCGGTAATGGTCGCCGTAAATGTCTACGCGTTGCCCGACTACCTCCAGGTCACGACATAAGCGCAGCGGCGGCGTGTGGGTCAATACGCCTTCTTTGTTTTTAGCCGCGCCGATATACATCATGTCACCGTTGATAAAGTCGTAATACGGCACGATTTCGCCTAATAGCTCGACTTTATCCATGGGCACAAACGGCGCGATATGGTCTGGTTTGGCTAAATCAAAAGCACGTGGCTTGATGGTGCCGGCTGCATAACTTGCCGCATCTTGTAGTGTGGTTTTTTCGTTTTTCATTATGTTTTGCCTCAATTCATTTCATCGTTCAGATAGTCCAGCCAGTCCGTACCCACTTGCGGTGCTAATAACACTTTCACCTTGCGGCCTTCTTCGATCATTCGTGCTGCGAGTAGGTAAGCCGCTTCCTTGCCAATGTTGCGGCCTCTCTCGTCGGGGGGGTCGTTGTCGGCATAGATCAGTACTTCGCGTACTTCATCAGGCAGCACGACCGATTTCAGCCCACCAGCAGAGATGCACGCCCACACCGCCAGCCCAGTGAGGCAACGCACAGCTAAAGCGGTTTCTATGCCCTCAGTCAGCGCCAAGCGCCCATCGTTGCCGACTGGGTACAAACGACAAGCCGCGCCTTTGATTGCCCCTTCATGTGCCGCTTGGAGTTTCTTGTTATCCAAAATTTTGATGTGTGGGCGATCAGGTGAACCCGTCGCCACGCGAATGACGCGCTTTTCGGCTTTGTCGCTCAGATAAATGCGGTGAATGCCAGCCAGCGCCGCCCCATCAGGCTTATCAATCCGCGCCACCAGTGCAGGAAACGCGCCCAGTTTCACAGGTTTGTTATCGACAGTGTGCCAATAGTCCAGCGCCTCACAATGGCGTAAAGGGCTTGTATGTGGCTCAGGCCAATAACTCGCCGCAATACCACGTTTTTGCAAATAGAGGCCTGTGATGTTGTTCGGTCTGAGCGTGGCGCACAAATCAAACACCCTTTGCACTTTCTTGGTGTTGTCCGCTACCTCTGGCTTGGCAACCAAACCGTTAACTGTCTTGGCAACTCGCTCGACAACTACGTCATCATGTCGCACGTCGATACCGAGCACATTAGCTACTGCTCGCACTGCTTCGGGAAAATTTAGGTCGAATATATGCCGCACCAAAGCAAAACCATCACCGCCTTGTGAATCCATATGGCGACACGCAAAGCGCCCATACTCAGCACCAGCGCCGCGTACCGTGAATTGAAAACGGTCTTTACCACCACATCCAGGACAAGGGCAATTACGGCCATCAAGCGCAGCAGCAGGAACCCCCAAAGTTAGTAGTACTAACGGCCAGTTACCCCGTGCGGCTTTTTTTACTTTATCGCTCAATGATTCACGCATACATACACCTCTTCGGGCTGTAAATCGTTGATGTGCTCCACTTCTAACGCGTCAATCAGTCGATAATCCGCTGCCGATAAACCGCTAAAAGCTGAATCTAATACGCAGGAATCCCCGCGCCCATTGTTTAAATGGTCGTTTTTCATTTTGGGAATTCCTATTAGTGGCGCTGTTTCATGGAAATGGTTGGCATCATGCGGCAATACTCGCTAATGCATTGGCGCTGCGGTGCACAGCCACAAGATTCAACAACTCGCTTTTGCGTTCGCTGTAGCTCCATCCCTGCACAATCAAGTCGGCATTGCAAAACTGTACCTCCGCCAATAATGACAGCTCAGACTTGCAGCTAATCGCATCCCGATTAATGGTGGTAGAGCAACCTGTCATGGCGAAACCGATTATCTTTGATTCGTTGCAGTAGTGGTGCGGCTCGGTGAGCTTGCCTTCCTTGGCACGCATCATCTGCAGCACGCGACACATTAAACGATAAGCACTTGCGGCATATTGTCGGCTTTCGGCTAAATCATCAGGTGCAAACTTACCATGGATAAGCGCATCTATTTGACTATCGCACCACACGGCAAACCGCACATCTAGCCACTGTGCAAAACGAATCGCTAGTTTCGGGTGTAGCCATGTACCGCCATTGTTTCCGCGCCTTGTTTTTATCCAATTACCATTTTGGCTGGTATTTGAGAAGCTATTTAATGCCTCGATGTAGTTTGTTGTTTCATCCAGCGATAGCCAATCATTCGGACGTTTCCCGAAACGTTCAGCAGCGTCTGTTGCATTAAACCAGCCATCTTTTGTGAATTGAAATAGCGCGTTATTAAAATCTGCTGTAATGATTTTATTTTTCATGCTGCCCCCATCACTTCGTCCAAATAACGATCCAAGTCGGCCACATCAAACAACGCCATAGCAGTGCCGTTTTTAAAAGGTGGTTTCAATTTTCCAGCGGCGACTAAACGATCAAGAGTGGATTTGCTAACTTGCAGATAGAGAGCAGCATTGCGTGGGCGTAATACACGCGGACGCATGCCTGCGACTGACAAGGGGGATGAGCATGCAGATTGCAGGCTTGGATTTACAGCATGGGCTTTCATAGCCATAAGGGTATAACTCCTAATGACAATCAGCGCCTGATTAGCTTTGGGCTTTTGGTGTTACATAGGCGCATATATGACGAGCTGGCTTTCGCCACAAAGTCACTTCAAAGCAACAAAAGAGTATTTTTAAAAATACAATTGCCTTGATTTTTACGCGCTTATGCATCACACTATATTTTATAGTTTTTGTAGAAAACTTTTAGCACCAAATTACCTTGTATCGGGCGCAGTCCCCAGAAAGCGACAGCAAAGCCAATAGTCTTGGCTTTTTTTACGCCCGTACAAAATAGAACAAAGGCCGGACTTTTAGCGAAGTCCGCCGATGTAGCCCTAAATCAATTAGCGTTGATTGCGGGTTTCCCATCTAAAGGATGGGGATCACAGCCCTTGTAAGTCGAGTTTCTCAGGCTCTTCTGACTTACAAGGGCTTTCTTTTTTTACTCTCACCCACTGTTGGGTTTGAGTCATGAAGCATATTATATCCGCATAAAGTATCGATAGTGCTTAAAAGAACTACGGCACACGAAAAAAAAGAACGAATGTTCAAATTTTATTTTGTTTTCGTCAAATATCCTCACAAAGAAATACACCGATACAAAATCTAATGCCTGTACAAAATAGCTAGGTATATAAGCTGAGTCCTTATAAATAAATTGCTACGAAATCATACCCGAGGAAAACAAATCCAAAGGCAAAGGGCGTTTTGAGTGGTGGCCTATTGCAATCGACTGCAAGCTACAACGGTAAATTAGCGAATCAAGTACCCACCATTACCTGAAAAAAAACCTAATTGAAACCGTAAATCAAGCTCTTCTCAACTGCACAACGTTGTCATCTACCCGATTCGGCAACACGCCAGCTGCGCATTCTGCCAGCGCCGCACCCAATAAATTTAATGCGTTGCAGCGATCTTCCCACTTCGATAAGCGCACATAACGGCCAGTTACCCCGTGCGGCTCTGCATGCGCGAGAACTTTTTCAATCGTTTCCCAGTCCGAACCTGTCAATTCACATAACCGTGTCGCAGTTGTACGGCGTAAGTCGTATAGCGTCCATTTACCGCCCGATAAATTGTAAAGCTCAAAGTCGGCACGGGTGCGGCGGCAAGTCATGCGCTCGGCTAATCGGGCTTGATAGGCGACTTCGGTTTCGTCGTCGGCACTGTAGAACTGTCGACTGGCAATGTCGTTACCTACATTGCTACGCAGCACAGCGGCGTTGGCTTTCTTCGGCGCGGGAAATACAAAATCATTGATCCGTATTGCGTTCATTTGCTTAAGTACGCCCAAAGCATAATCACTCAGATGGACGTGATGCATTTTCTTAGCTTTCATACTGCCAGCGGGAAAAATAATCACACGATGTTCTAACAGCACCCAATCCCACCGCAACTTTAGCGCCTGACTCGCTCGAACACCCGTCGCCAACATAAAGCGGATCACACACTTTCCCGTTTCAGATTGCGTGCCAACGGTGAGCTTATTGCTCAGTAGGTCGACCAGCTCAGAAAATGGCAAAGCGCGGCCTGCTTTTCCGTCCTCGGCATCCTCACCAATCGCATCCAAACCATGCTTGGCCACATATTCGGCGGCGCTAAAGTTTTCAGCCATTTGGGTGGTTTTCACCGTGCGGACTGCTTCGGGTAGTTCCATTGTCGCCAGTGGATGATTTTCCGGCACTAATCCACGCTGTATGCCCCACTTCATCACCTGCCGCACCAGCGCCAAAGCATCCTTGGCGGTTTTGGCTTTACCCGCTTTCATCAGCGAATCGTAGTGCGCCATTAGGACAGATTTGCTGGCGGATTTAATCTTTTGCTTGCCCACCAACGGGGCAACGTGACAGCGCCAATTAGAACGCCGCGTCTCGCGCCAGTCCGTCGCCAGCGTTGCGCCGTAATTGGCATCCCATTGTTCAAACAGGTCTTGCATGGTTGGCTCGGCGGCTACCTGCTCAGCCGCTTTGCGCTCGGCCTCTTGCTGGTGCTGCACGGCCAAAGCGTCCGCCTCGGCTTGCCGCTTAATACGCTCAGCCTCTTGTTGTTCGGCTTGAATTGCTTCGCGCTCTCGACGTTCTTGCTCCAACGGGTCGGCTTTCGCAACACCTTTAGTAATGTCACCGCGAACAATGCCCCGCAGTCGATCACGCTCATCACGAATGGCACTTAGAGAAACCGCAGGATATACACCACACCCCTTTTCACGCTGTCGGCCAGTTTCAGGGCTTCGGTAGGAGTAAGTAAAGACGACGGTAATCTTGTCCGACGAGTCGACATACACTTGCCCACGCAATCCACCACCATCTTTTAACAAATCGCCTTTATTGGCTGGCTTTAATTTGGTTAATGTTGTCGTGCCGATTAAGTTTTCAGTTTTAGCCATTTTGCAGCACCACACCCATACAAAAGATCCCACACCCATACACACACCCATACAAAGAGTATGCGCTTGAATGGCGAAAAATGGGGCAGTATGACGCAACAAACGGCACAATATATTGATTTATATAGATTTTAATTTTTTGGCTGAATCGCCATGAATTACTATGAACAGCTAAATTACCAGTTTCCGAAACTGAGTGTCACAGGTTCGATTCCTGTCGGGCGCACCAATCAAATCAACGACTTAGCCAAAAACAAGCATCACAAACAGCACGCCAAGCACGTTCACAGCTCCCGCCGCAAATCCAACTTATATTTTTTTATCTACGCACCAAAAAGAGACAGCCAAACAAAATATGTGACAACAACTCTCGCTAAGTCTCATTTTCTAGCCGCTCACCACCCAAAAGATAATCCAGCCTGTATTTCCGATGCTTCACACAACAATTAAACGCACCATCAAAACAAATATAGCCTTGCGCGCCGACTCAGTCACACTCATCCAACGCCACTACCCTGCAGCTTTTAAGCAACAAAACCACATCAAACCCGAATCAAACAAGCCAATAAGCCAATAAGCACATCACTAACGCCCGTTCAATAACTAAGAGCGATCAATAATTTGAATCGTTTTACGCTGCGCGCTTTGCTTGCGTCTTTTGCGCCAAATACAAACCCAGCATCACCATGGCAAACCCCAACACCACGCTCAACAACAAATACGCGCAGGCCATTAACCATTCCCCGGGCGTTTTGAGCATGGTTAATGAGCCATAGATATAACTAGAAAACGTCGACATCCCGCCCATAATGCCGGTGCCGACCATGGTATGTACGTGATGGTGAATCATCACGCGGCGATGAAAACTGGTAGAAAGACCCAGTAAAAAACTAGCCAACATATTGGCAATAAAAATATCCAAAGGAAAACCGCCAGCTACCGGAGGAATCAGCAGCATAATAAATTCTCGGCACATCGCGCCAAAAGCGCCGCCGACAAAAATAAGAATGATCCAATTGGCCACAGTGCACTCCTAGCGGGACAATAGCGCCAGCCAAGCGCCCAATATGGCAGCCAATAGCCCAGCAAATACCGATAACAATAAATAAACAGCCGCCATCTTCCCTTTGCCTGAATCAGTCAATTTTGCGGCATCCAACTGCATAGTGCTAAACGTAGTAAACCCACCCAAAGCGCCGGTCAGCACGCCGGCATTAAGTGGCGTACCAAAGCGCTCGCGCCAATCAATCGAGAACAAAATCGACAGATAGGCAATCACAAACGCGCCGCTGACATTAATTAATAAAGTCCCCCACGGAAAAACACCGTGATAACGCTCGCCAATCCAAAGCCCGACGCGCCAACGCGCCAAAGAACCCAAGCCCCCACCCAAACCCACCCACATCACATCCAATGCCGAGACCATTGCCCGCCTCCTGAATCACACTTTGAAACCCAAGCCAGCTAGGTCACGCTTTAACATAGTCGATATTGCTCGCCCTTCGCCCCGCCGATGCCAGACGTCGTAAAAACGACGCACAAAAAAAACAGCACTTCAAGTCAAAGCCTCGCGACTCCAACTTAAAATGCTGTCTATTAATTTACTTCTAAATTACATCAATCAACAAGGGCACTTGTTGACATTGCCTGCGCCCGGAAAACGCGCATCAAGACAATAGCGATAAAATGCTTCTCGACTTAATGGCTCAGCACCCGGGTGCTGGCGGCGCATATGATCATAATAATATTCATAATCATGAATCCCCACCATTAAGCGGCAGGTTTGCACCACTTTTTGCGCGGTATCTTTCAATCCCGTCAACCAGTTAGAGCCCAGACTAAAGCGGCGAAAGTCTTCTGGCGACATCAAGACACCGTACGGATTAGTTAACCGCTGTTCGGCCACGTAGCGATCATACTCATCCTGAAAAACTTCATCACTCACCACCGGTGCTTTGGTGGCGGGCAATAAAAAGCTTAAATCAAGCACGACTTGCCTCAGTAGCTAGATCGCCACCAATTTCATTCACTGTCGGCTTAGCATGGCCAAATGCTTTGCGAGCGTGAACAATCGTTGCAATCAACATCGTCACCGCCACCAACATAAAGAAGGCACACAAACCGGCGTTAATTTGATTGTTGAACACAATGCGTTCCATATCAGCAATGCTTTTTGCTGGGGCTAACAAGGTACCGTCCGCAATGGCACCTTTAAAGCGGTTGGCTTGTGCCAAGAAACCGATTTTTGGGTTTTCATGGAAGATTTTTTGCCAACCGGCGGTCATCGACGTAATAAACAACCAAGTTGTCGGTAGCAAAGTCACCCAGATATAGCGCTCTTTTTTCATCTTAAACAGCACGACCGTACCCAATAGCAAGGCCATCGACGCGAGCATCTGATTACCAATACCAAATAGTGGCCATAGCGTATTAATCCCGCCCAATGGATCAGTCACGCCTTGGTACACAAAAAAGCCCCAGCCCGATACCGCAACGGCTGTACCCAACATATTGCCAACCCAAGAATTGCTTTTTGCCACGCCTGGTACAAATACACCCACAGTGTCTTGCACCATAAAGCGGCAAGCACGAGTACCAGCATCCACTGCAGTCAAAATAAACAGCGCTTCAAACAAGATGGCAAAGTGATACCAGAACGACATCATGGCTTTGCTACCAAAGATATCGGAAATGATGTGTGCCATACCCACTGCAAACGTCGGCGCACCACCAGCACGTGACAAGATTGAATGCTCGCCAACGTCTTTGGCCATTTGCGTCAGAATTTCAGGCGTAACTACAAAGCCCCAGCTATTAATCGCCGTTGAAGCCGACTCCACCGTCGTGCCAATCAAAGCCGCCGGCGAGTTCATCGCAAAATACACACCAGGCTCAAGCACCGAAGCGCAAATCAAAGCCATGATGGCAACGAATGACTCGCACAACATCGAGCCATAACCAATCACGCGCATATGGCTTTCTTTTTCGATCAACTTTGGTGTAGTGCCTGATGAAACCAAGGCATGGAAACCAGAAATCGCACCGCAGGCAATAGTAATAAACAAGAACGGGAACAAAGAACCCGAGAACACCGGGCCTGAACCATCAATAAACTTGGTGACAGCAGGCATTTTTAGCTCAGGTGCAGCAAAAATAATCCCCACGGCCAAACCGGCAATCACGCCAATTTTTAAGAATGTCGACAAATAATCGCGTGGTGCTAACAACAACCACACCGGCAATGCCGAAGCCACAAAACCATAAATCACCAGTGCAACGGTTAATTGCGGGCCAGTCATGGTAAAGAATGGGCCCCAGAAAGGATGTGCGGCAATATTTTCACCGAACACAATTGCCGCCATCATCAACACAAAACCAATCACCGAAATCTCACCAATACGGCCTGGGCGCAGGTAGCGCATATACACGCCCATAAACAAGGCAATTGGTATCGTCATCGCGATCGAGAACACGCCCCATGGGCTTTCGGCCAAGGCTTTAATGACGATTAGCGCTAGTGCTGCCAAGATGATAATCATCACCCCCAGCGCACCGAGCATCACGATAAAGCCCGGAATTGTGCCGAGCTCTTGTTTGGCCATTTCTCCCAAGCTGCGACCATCGCGGCGCGTTGAAATAAACAACACCAAGAAGTCCTGCACCGCACCGGCCAGCATCACGCCGACTAAGATCCAGATTGTGCCGGGCAAGAAACCCATTTGCGCCGCCAGAATCGGCCCCACCAGCGGGCCAGCACCAGCAATCGCGGCAAAATGGTGGCCAAATAGCACCCATTTATTGGTCGGAACATAATCCAGACCATCATTGCGGCGCACCGCAGGAGTGAGCCGACTATCGTCCAGCTCGAAAACTTTTTCAGCGATAAATTTAGAATAGAAGCGATAAGCGATGCTGTAGCAACAAATGGCGACCAACACCAACCAAACTGCGTTGACGTGCTCTCCGCGCGACAAGGCCAGCATGGCAAAAGAGAATGCGCCAACCAGCGCAACCACCATCCATACCCCCCACTGCTTGATTGAGTTCATTTCGATCTCATTAATTAGTTTATGACACGCCAAGGCTAAAACAGTCCTTACAACCAGTGGCGATCAAACTCAGTGAGTGGTAACAAGCGAAATTAAGCGGTGTGAATATTTACTTTAGCGGCAGCATGGTGCTGGGGATTGGGGATTGGGGATTGGGGATTGGGGATTGGGGATTGGGGATTGGGGATTGGGGATTGGCAGGTATATAGCCAAGCATTTTATTGGTCAATGCCTAGCGATATATACCTTTAAAAGCATTCTTTACATCACTTCAAGCTAAAGCAAAACGCCCAACTGTGCTTTCAGCGGTTTTAAAAACCGACGACTCACCGGCACATTTAAGCCGGCACGTGTAATCACCTCACCACCGCCGGTTTCGCCTAAAACAATTTGCGCTACTTTTTCCGGGTGAACCAAATATTGCCGATGGCAGCGTAGCAAGCCGGTTTTTTCTTCCAGCACTTTCAACGTCAGCTCAGTAAAATGCTCTGTACCATCTTGCGTCACCAAATACACGCCAGATAATCGAGCTACCACGTAATCAACTTCGTCCAGCGGCAATAATAAAATTCGATCATGTCGATGACACGGCAACTGCTTTAAAGCTTGCCGAGGGGCAATTAGCTGGTAATCGAGCACTGCGCCATTTTGCTTGGTTAAGCGCGCCAAGGTTTTGTTCAATCGACTGGCGAGCACTGGCTTAAGTAAATAATCAAATGCATGCTCTTCAAACGCCTTCACTGCATGCTCGTCAAATGCCGTCACAAATACGATCTGCGGTATTTTATCGGGATCCAACATACCGACTAATTCCAAACCAGAAATCCTCGGCATTTGAATATCCAAAAACACCACATCTGGGCGCAAACGGTAGATCATTTGCATCGCCTCGATGGCATTGCTCGACTCCCCCACCACGTCAATGCCCGCATCCTCGAGTAAACAGCGCAATTCATCGCGCGCCAACGGTTCATCATCAACCAATAAAGCCTGCATCACAATTTCTCCACCGCCAACAATGACTCAACGACCAAAGGCAGACTTAAACTAATACGGGTAAATTGCTCTGGCATATGCGCGATGCGCAAGCCGTACTCTGGACCAAACTGCGCTTTTAAGCGCCGATCCACCAAGCTCATCCCCATACCATCACTACTTCTTCCCAAGGCATTAAAAAGACCGGCATTATCTTCAACATGCAGCAGCAAAGTATTACCCTGACTCGCTGGTTCGGCGTAGAGCCGTATTTTCCCCAGCCCTAGCAGCTGCGACGTGCCATGTTTAATCGCATTTTCAACCAAGGGCTGCAATGAAAACGCCGGCAAGCCTACCTGACTAAATTGCAAGTCAATATCCACCTCAACTTGCAAACGCTCGGCAAAGCGCGCCAATTCGATTTGCAGATAGGCATTCACATGTTCGATTTCATCAGCCAACGTGGCGGTGCCATCAGGTCGCTTGAGGTTTTTACGAAAAAAAGTCGATAAATGCTGCACCAAAATTCGCGCTCGTGTAGGGTCAATCCGAATCACCGCATTTAAGGTATTGAGGGCATTAAATAAAAAATGCGGATTGACCTGCGCATGCAGCAATTTAATCTCGGCCTGCGCCAGCAAAGCGCGCTGCGCCTCGATCCGGCCAGTGAGAATTTGCCGTGACAATAGCTTGGCAATCCCTTCACCCAAGGTGCGGTTAAGCTTGGCAAATAAACGCCCCTTGGGCTCATACAGCTTAATCGTACCAATCACTTGATCATCGGCGTCTTGCAATGGAATCACCAAGGTCGAGCCAAGGCGGCATTCGGGATGAATTGAGCATTTATACGCAATCTCATTGCCATCGGCGTACACCACCCGATTATCACGAATCGCATCTTGCGTATGTTTGGAAGTAATGGGCGTACCGGGCAAATGATGGTCTGAGCCTGTGCCAGTAAAGGCCAGCAGCTTTTCTCTATCGGTGATAGCCACCGCGCCAACCCCGGTTTCTTCTGAAATAATCTGCGCCACGCGCATTGAATTGGCTTCATTAAAACTAGAACGAAATAAGCCCTCAGTTCGGGCCGCAATCCGTAAAGCACGCGCCGAAAAAGCACTTGAATACTGCTCGGCCATCGCCCGACGATCGAGCAACAAGCGCATAAACATCGCCGCACCAACACTATTGGCAATCAACATCGGCAAAGCCACGCTATTGACCACTGCATATGCCACTGAATACGGCCTTGTTGCCGCAAGGATAATCATCATCTGCATCATTTCGGCCACTAAGGCCACAATGCCGACGAGCATAGGCTGAAATAATAAATCCACTCGCCCACGACGAATCAAGATGCGATGCACCAAGCCACCGAGCAAACCTTCACAAATCGTCGAAATCATACAGGCCATATCCGTTGGCCCGCCGAGTGAATAACGATGCAGCCCGCCCGTAAAGCCCACGGCCAGCCCCACCGAAGGGCCGCCCAACAAGCCCCCGAGCACGGCGCCAATCGCACGAATATTGGCGATTGAGTCATCCACCTTGAGCCCCAAATACGTGCCAAGGATACAAAACCCAGAAAACACTAAATAACACGTGAGTTTATGCGGTAAACGAATGGTGACTTGCATCAAAGGCGTAAACAATGGCGTTCGTGCCAACAGCCAAGCGATGACCATGAAAATGCAAGTTTGCTGCAATAATTGCAAAACCAAAGAGAGTTGCTGCGTCAGCATGGCGGCGAGCTAAACAAAGGGAGATTGCTGCTTATAACGGATTGAATGCGTGGTGCCTATTCAAGCTTTCCCGATCTAGTCAGCAAGCAAAGTAGTCGCTAGTTTAGCGGCAAAGCTTACGCGCTCTACCCTCGCAAACTCAACATCGCAGAGAACAACCATGCCCATCTACGCCTATCGCTGTGCCGCATGCGCGCACTATGGTGAACACTTACAAAAACTCAGCGACCCCGTACTCACCCAATGCCCTGCTTGTGCCGCTGCGCAATACCAAAAGCAGCTCAGTGCCGTTGGCGTACAAATCAAAGGCGCGGCGGCAACCAGCTCTATCGCTCCCACGCCACATCACTGCGGCCCGGGCTGCCAGCACTAATTCATACCAGCGGACTTAATTACTTTTATTGCTTTATCGCCTGAACTACCATGCCGATTCTTTCGACTTCGATTTAATCGGACGCATTACTATGCTGGTTTACATCGCTACTAGCCGTAGCTCACGCACAATATTTCATCACCTGCGAAATATTTTCTTTGCCGCGATGCTGCTCTCTACTGGGTTAGCGCAAGCCCAAACCTTGATCACGCCCCAAGCATCTGGCTTTGAAGAAAATAGTCAAATTGCCGCTATTTTTGCAAAAAACCAAATCCAAGGCAGCATCGCCATATTAGATGTCAGCCAGCAGCGACTCATCGGTCACAATAACCAGCGAGCCGCAACGCGCTTTATTCCTGCCTCCACTTTTAAAATCGCCAATAGCTTAATTGGCCTCAGCAGTAAGGCTGTTAGCAGTGTGGATGAGGTGTTTTATCATTACGATGGCCAACCCGTGTATTTAGCCAGCTGGGCGCATGACATGGGTTTACGCGAAGCGCTGCGCGTGTCCAACGTGCCCGCCTACCAGCTACTTGCCAAAAAAATCGGCTTGAGCGCCATGCAAAGTGATGTGAGTCAACTCAATTACGGCAATGCCGATATTGGGCAGCAAGTTGATCAATTTTGGCTCAAAGGGCCACTCAAAATCAGCCCGATAGAGCAAAGCCAATTTTTAGCTCGCCTCGCACAAAAACAACTCCCGCTACCAAAATCAGCACAAAGCGCGGTGCGCGACATTATGCAGCTCGAATCGGGCAAAGGCTGGACGCTCTATGGCAAAACCGGGCTCTACCGCGACAGCCCATCGGATATTGGCTGGTTTGTCGGCTGGCTAGAAGAGGACGGTAAAATCTATAGCTTTGCGCTGAATATTGATCAAGCCAAAACGCAGCCGCTTAGCCAGCGCATTCAATTAAGCAAAGACAGCTTACAAGCGCTAGGACTGATGAAAAACTAACTATTGAACCAGATGTCGCGGCGAGATAACTCACCAAGTTACCTCGCTCGATCAGCAGCTCGCCCTTGCGCTAACACGATTGCGCCTCGGCGCTCAAAGCACAAAATTGACTTTGTCATAGCAAACTATGGCAAAATTGCCCTCGGCATGCATTAAACCCATCCCATACCGCGCCTTACTTTTAGTCTTGATTCTCTGGTTCACCTCGTCATGCTCTCGCCCTATTGGTCCATTCAAATTCATCTTTCACGCCTTTGTAGTTGGCATGAAACGCGCAATGACGTGCCAAGTTTGGATTTTATTGCGCCACTACAACGCCGACGCCTATCGCCATTGGCGCGAATTAATTTGCAACTGGCGCACGACATCAATCCAGAAAAAACCGCGCTGCGCTGTGTTTTTGCCTCACGCCATGGCGAAATCGTACAAACCACGCAGATGCTGCAAGCCTTAGCCAGCGATGAATTATTGTCGCCCGCACGCTTTAGCCACTCAGTTCACAATGCGATTCAAGGTTTATGGAGCATTCAAGCGCAACAAACCGCAGAATGCAGCGCCATCAGCGCCGGCATCGACACGCTGCCAATGGGCTTACTGGAGGCGGCTACATTACTGGCCGATCAGGCCGACCCAGCGGTATTGCTGATGTGCACCGATGAAGCCGTACCCGCCATATTTAATCCCGACGCATCAGAAAGTACGACCCGCTTTGCGCTCGCTGGATTGATCAACGCCCAGCCCGCGAATTTAAAATTAAGCGCCATCCCCAAAACCCACGCCCCAATGCTTGACCCTGCACATTTAGAGTTTTTGCAATGGTGGCGCAGCAATGCGCCTCAGCTGATCACCGCCGGAGCCCGATGCAATTGGCAGTGGACTCGCTTATGAGTCTGGCGCAAAAAATAAACACCCTTCAGCGCCAAATAGCGACCGTGATTGCCTTTAGCTGTTTTGGCCTTGGTGGTGCTTTACTGGGCTTATTGTTTCCCATCCTCAACCGCCTCACGCCCAAAGCGCACAGGCAAGCGCGCGCACGCCAGATTATTCACCGCATCTTTGGCTACTTTATGCGCTGGATGCGGTTTTTAGGCATTATGCACTGGCAGATTGAAGGCCAAGATCGGCTCGGTCGACCCGGGCAATTGGTCATCGCCAATCATCCATCTTTGCTCGACGTGGTGTTTATAATGGCGCAGATCGATGCGCCCAATTGCGTCGTCAAAGGTAGTTTATGGCGCAATCCTTGCGTGGCCGGCCCCGTGACTGCCGCGGGGTTTATACCCAACGACAGTAATGAGCACATGATTCAAGCCAGCGTCGCCGCGCTAGCACAAGGCGACTGCTTGATTGTTTTCCCCGAAGGCACGCGCAGCACGCCCGGCCAAAGCCTGCAATTACACCGCGGCGCAGCCACCATTGCCATCAAAGGCGCCAAAGTATTAACCCCAGTGGTGATTACCGTTAGCCCAAGCACTTTGACCAAGCAAGAAAAGTGGTACAAGATACCGCCCCGCCGTTTTGTCATGACATTACGCGTACTCGACGACATCGACCCAAGCGCGTATCGCCGCACCAGTAGCGACCCGATTGCTGCGCGTCGCCTCAATCGTGACCTTATCGACCTTTACACGCAGGAATTAAACCGTGGATAACCCGCTGATTAACGAAATCAAACTGTTTGTCATTGAAACGCTGAACTTAGAAGACATCACCATCGATGACATCGACGCTGAAGCACCCTTATTTAATGAAGGCTTAGGACTGGATTCGATTGATGCGCTGGAATTGGGCGTGGGTTTACAAAAACGCTACCACATCAAATTGCAAAATGATTCGACTGAGAACTACCGGCACTTTGCCTCAATTCGCGCCTTGGCCGAGCTGGTGAGCACGCAACGCGCAGTTTAAGTACGCACCCAATTAGAGAAATTTTATGGAAAAAAAAGCCATTCACGACGCGGTCGTGAACATTATCGCCACGCTATTTGAAATCAATCCAGCGCGCATCACCCCTGATGCCCAATTGTATGCCGACTTAGAAATCGACAGCATCGATGCGGTGGATATGGCCGCAGAACTCAAAACGCTGGTGGGCAAAAAAATCAGCCCTGCCGACTTCAAACAAGTTCGCACCGTGCAAGACGTCATCGACACGGTGGATAAACTGCTGCAAGCGTAGTTTCAACCACGCAATGAAAAAAACCCTCACCCTTATCAGCGGGCTATTGATGCTGCTATATCCGCTCTTGGTGTATTTTTCATTAGGACAGGTGTCAATCAGCACCTTGGCACTGGGTTTGATTTTGCTGGCCATTATTCGGGGCTTCAGCGCCAGACACACCCCTGGTATGCCACTACAAGTCTCCATTTTATTGGTTCTGGCTGGCATACTCTATATTCAGGGCAATATAGCTTGGCTGCGTTACCATCCGGTCTTGATCAATCTTGCGATGTTGGCGGTGTTTGCCTACAGCCTATGGCGCGGACCGAGCGTGATTGAGCGCCTAGCCAGACTGAGCGAGCCTGATTTGCCAGCATCGGGCGTGGCGTACACCCGCAAAGTGACGCAAGTCTGGTGTGGGTTTTTTATACTCAACGGCAGTATCGCGCTGTGGACAGCGTGCTATGCCAGCTGGGATTACTGGACTTTATATAATGGCGGCATCGCCTATGTGCTCATGGGCGCCTTGATGGCTGGAGAATGGATACTGCGACAGCGTATTCGCACCAAACAATGATAAATAAATGGCTTGATCGCAATACCCCTGCTTATGACTTTGCATTACAACAAGGTCGACTGATTCGCAGCACCGAATTTGCCACGCATGTGGCGGCGCTGGCGCACACGTTGGCGATGCAAAACGAGCGCGAAATCAGCCTATTTTGCCGTGACGCGTATTGGTTTGCCGTCGCCCTTTATGCCGCATGGCAAACCGATAAAATCGTGCATCTACCCGGTGATGAAACGCGGATCAATGCCACGCCAGCAACACTGAGCCTCGCCGATGAGCCGCATTTAGGTTTACTGATTAGTGAGCTGTGCGAACCGGCGTCACTTAAGCAGGCAGCACAACTCCCCCCCTACGCGCCCGATGCTTGTCAGCTGGTGATTTATACCTCGGGCTCCAGTGGTGAACCCAAAGCGATTCATAAAACGCTGCGGCAACTGCTCACAGAAGTGACCGCATTAGAATCGCTATTTGGCGCGCAAATGGCCGATTCGGTTATTGTGGCGACGGTCAGCCAGCAACATATTTATGGCTTATTGTTTCGAATCATTTGGCCAGTGAGCTTTGGCCGCGTATTTGCTGCCGAGGCGGCGTTTTTCCCCGAGCAGCTGTTTGCAATGAGTCAAGCGGCGGGCAAAGTCAGCTGGATTGCCAGCCCGGCGCATTACAAGCGGCTCACTGAACAACAACCGTGGGCGGCAACTCGGCCGCATTTGGCGGCGCTGTTTTCATCCGCTGGCGTGCTCAACGCCGAAGTTGCGCAGCGAATTGCCCAATCGAGCGGCATGCCCATTACCGAGATTTTTGGTTCTTCCGAAACTGGCGGTGTCGCTTGGCGCCAGCAGCCCGCGGCTTGGCAAGCGCTGCCCAATGTGGCGCTGCGCATTAACGACACTGGCGCGCTAGAAATTTGCTCAGCACATTTATTGCCCAATCAATGGATTACGATGGATGACGCCGCCAGCATCAGCGCCGATGGCAGATTCACGCTTTTAGGGCGGCTCGACCGGATTGCGAAAATCGAAGAACAACGCATTGCACTAGCGCGCGTCGAGCAGGCTTTACAACATTTACCCGAAGTCACTGACGCGGCGGTTTTTGCTGCAGAAACGCAAGGTCGGCAAAGTTTAAATGCCGTCATCGTGCTCAATGCAGCCGGCATTGCGCTACTGGTGCAACTGGGAAAAACCGCACTCATCAAGCAACTTAAAAAACATTTAATCGGCAACATCGAGCGCGTGGCTATCCCGCGCCGCTGGCGTTTTGCTGCCGCTTTACCGGTCAATGCACAAGGCAAAACCACGCCCGCCGCTTTGCAGCCTTTATTTGCATCACCCAGCTTACAGCCGCAAACACTCACCCTCCAGCAAGACGGCGAGCAATGCCAATTACAACTCTTCATCGCCGCCGATATTGCCTATTTTGCGGGGCACTTCCCGAATGCGCCGATTTTGCCCGGCGTGACGCAAATTCATTGGGCGGCCCAATTCGCGCGTCAATACTTTGCCATCCCCGGCACATTTAGCCAGATGGAAGTGATTAAATTTCAGCAAATCATCCGGCCCAACACCGTGCTCACGCTGCAGCTCACTTGGGATCAAATGCGGCAAAGGGTGACGTTTGCTTTTACTTCCGAGCAAGGCAGCCATTCCTCAGGCCGATTGGTTTTTGCCGCATGAGCGATTTTAAGCCTTGTATTTTGATTCCGGTTTACAACCACGAGCACGCCATTGGCGCGGTGCTTGAGGCATTACGCCCGTTTGATCTGCCTTGCTTACTGATTGACGACGGTAGCAACGCCGCTTGTCGCCACACGCTCAGCACCTTAGCGACTGAGCAAGCCGATTGGCTGCAAGTACAGCACTTAGCGCACAATCTGGGCAAAGGCGGCGCAGTCATGGCGGGATTACGCTGGGCTCATCAACTTGGGTATAGCCACGCCATACAGATTGATGCTGATGGTCAGCATCATACCCCTGATATTTTGCAATTTATCCATGCTGCGCAGGCGCAACCGAATGCGCTGATTGCCGGGCGACCGATTTACGATGCCTCCGTACCTAAGGGGCGTTTGTACGGGCGCTATGCCACGCATATTTGGGTGTGGATTAACACTTTGTCATTGCAGATTCAAGACGCCATGTGCGGCTTTCGCGTCTACCCGCTGGCCGCAAGCTGCGCCCTGATCGAGCGCGAAGCACTTGGCCGCCGCATGGAGTTTGATATTGAAATCATGGTGCGGCTGTACTGGGCCGACGTGCCCATCGTACAATTGCCCACCCCAGTGCAATACCCACTCGATGGCGTGTCGCATTTTGCGCTGTGGCGCGACAATCTGTTGATTTCACGCCTACACACCAAGCTGTTTTTTGGCATGCTGTGGCGCAGTCCGCGCTTAATCGCCCGCTGGTTTCGCACATGAATCCAGTACAGCACTTAATCGACTTTGGTTTCGCACATGAGTAAATCTAGCTGGAGCGCGCAACCCGAGCGTGGGGGGCGCATGGCCTACTGGGGAATGAAAAGCATGTTCGCCGCCTACCGTCTTGGCGGTCGGCCGCTGTTTGCGCTGATACTTTACCCGGTACTGGCTTGGTTTTTTGTCTTTGGCCCGTCAGCTCGCCGCGCTTCATTACACTATTTGCGGCAATTAAAGCGGGCAGTCCCCGCGCTCAAGCTCACGCCTTCGCTGCGTCTGAGTTGGCAACACTATTTGAGCTTTGCCGATACCACGCTAGACAAATTGCGCGTTTGGTCGGGGCAATTTAATCCAAACCAAGTGCACATGCATGGTCAAGCGATGATGCAAAGCCGATTGGCGCAGCGCCAAGGCGGCATTATGCTCACAGCGCATTTAGGCAATACCGAAGCGATGCAGGCTTTATCAGAACACATTAGCGAGCTCACGCTCAATGTCTTGGTGTATACGCAACACGCGCAGCAATTTAACCGTATTTTGGCGGCGCAAGCTGGGACTCGCTCAGTGCGGTTAATTCAAGTTGAAGATCTAAACGCCGCCTTAGCGGCGGACTTATCCGAACGGGTGGCGCGCGGGGAATGGCTGGTGATTGCCGCCGATCGCGTGCCGGTCAATACCCACACCCGCACGCTCAACGTCGATTTCTTGGGCGCGACCGCCCCATTGCCGCTGGGCCCGCATTTGCTGGCGCTCTTGATGCAATGCCCGCTGGTGTTTGCGGTTTGCCTGAAAGCGGCCGATGGCCTGCATGTTTATCTAGAAACGCTCAGCGAAGCGCAAACCATTGCCCGAGCTGCGCGGCAACCGTGGTTGCAACAATCGGCACAGCGTTACGCCGACCGACTGGCTTATTACTGCCAGCTTGCGCCTTTGCAGTGGTCTAACTTTTACTCTTTTTGGCTGCCCCTATGAATCGCCCTGCTGACCGTATTGAATTTGGCGCTGCACGCCTCACGATTGAAGACATCCTCGCCGTTGCGGCGGGTCATGGCGTGCAATTGTCTAACGATGCCGCGTTCATCCGCCGCGTGCATGCCGGCAGTCAGTTTCTCGAGCAGTTGCTCGCCGAGCACGGCGAAATTTATGGCGTGACCACCGGTTACGGCGATTCATGCACCGTTGCCATTCCCGCGCATTTGGTCGCCGAATTACCGCGCCAGCTGTATACCTATCACGGCTGTGGTTTGGGTGCTTTTTTTGATGTGTTTACCGGCCGCGCGATTTTGGCGGTTCGACTGCTGTCTTTGGCGCAAGGTTATTCGGGTGTGCGCTGGGTGTTGCTGGAACAACTGGCGACATTAATTAACCAAAATCTCGTGCCGGTGATCCCCGAAGAAGGCTCAGTCGGCGCCAGTGGCGATTTAACGCCGCTGTCTTACGTCGCGGCAGTATTGGCTGGGGAACGAGATATTTACCGCGATGGCCAGCCATACCCCACTCAAAAAGCATTCGCCGAGCGCAATATCAGCCCGCTCACGCTAGCGCCCAAAGAAGGCTTGGCCTTAATGAATGGCACGGCGGTAATGACCGCGCTGGCGTGTATTGCCTATCGCCGCGCGGCCTATTTAGTGAAATTATGCGCCCGCCTGACGGCGCTCACCTCACTGGCCACCGATGGCAATAGCTATCATTTTGACGCCAAGCTGTTTTCAGTTAAACCACACCCGGGGCAAAACGAAGTCGCCGCGTGGATACACGACGATTTACTCGCTGGCGAAGCACCGCGCGAAGGCTTGCGACTACAAGATCGCTATTCCATCCGCTGCGCGCCGCACGTCATCGGTGTACTGGCTGACGCGTTACCGATGCTGCGCCAATTTATCGAAAACGAGCTCAATAGCGCCAATGACAACCCGATTATCGACGGCGAAGGTGAGCATGTGTTGCATGGTGGGCATTTTTACGGCGGGCATATTGCTTTTGCGATGGACAGCTTAAAAAACTGCGTTGCCAATTTAGCCGACTTAATGGATCGCCAGCTGGCACTATTAGTCGACACCCGCTACAACCATGGTTTGCCGAGCAATCTATCCGGTGCCACTGGCGAGCGACGCGCCATTAATCATGGCTTTAAAGCCGTGCAAATCGGCGCTTCAGCATGGACCGCCGAGGCGCTTAAGCTCACCATGCCGGCCAGCGTATTTAGCCGTTCCACCGAATGCCACAATCAAGACAAAGTCAGCATGGGCACCATTGCCGCGCGCGACGCGCTGCGGGTATTGCAATTGACCGAGCAAGTCATCGCCGCCCATGCCTTGGCCGCAGTCCAAGGTGTTGAACTGCGTATCGCCCAAGGCGAGCTTAGCGCCGCGCAATGCGCGCCAGCGGTGAATGCATTCATGGCTGAAGTTCGTACTTTTTCGGCGCATTTAGTTGAAGATCGGGCGCTCGACACCGATTTGCGCGCGGTAATTGCGGCAATTCAAGCGCAAAGTCTCAGCGTTCCTGGAGCTGCCTAATGCACGCCATTCACTCACACAGTATTGAAATCACCCCTGCGTTTCATGATATCGACGTGATGGAAGTCGTTTGGCACGGCCATTACATTAAATATTTTGAGCTCGCCCGCAGCGCGCTACTGCGCCAATTTGATTATGACTATCCCGGCATGCGAGCGTCCGGCTACGCGTGGCCGGTGATTGATTTGCATGTTCGTTATTCGCGTCCGGCCCGCTTTGAGCAAGCGCTGCGCGTTACCGCCAGCATTGTCGAATGGGAAAACCGCTTAAAAATCAGCTACCGCATCCACGATGTGGCCAGCGGCCAATTACTCACCAAGGGCGACACCACACAAGTGGCGGTTGATCTAAGTAGCGGTGAAATGTGTTTTGTTTCGCCAGAGATCCTGCGGGAGAAATTAGGGCTGCAAAAATTAGATCCGCAAACGTCAGGACAGAAAAAGCCAGGACTAGCCCAGCCATGAACCTTCAATCACTCGCTCTCGCGCTACTATTACTGGTCGCGCCTGCGCACAGCGCCTTACTGGATGACGTGAAAGCCCGCGTTAGCGTTAAAGACACCTTACGCGGTGAATTTCGCCAAGAAAAACGCATCGCCAAGCTATCCAAACCGCTGCTCGCCAGCGGCCAATTTGTCTATCTAAAGCAGCAAAGTTTGCTGTGGCAAATTGAAAAACCCTATGCCTCGGACAGCATCATCACTGCCGATACACTGATTCAAAGCGTCAATGGCAAAACCATTGTGCGCGTCGATGCCAAATCGCAACCGGCGTATAGCGCCGTTTCGCGTATTTTTATGGCGCTGGTGGCCGGTGATTGGGCCGCTTTAGAGGCGGATTTTGTCATCACTGGCTACGTGGATGGCCAGCGCTGGCAGCTCACGCTCAAACCCAAAGCCGGACTTTTTGCCAGTTTTGCCAACACGCTCACTCTCACTGGGGCGAGCGCGCTACAGCAAATCGACATCGCCGAAAAAAACGGCGACAGCACGCATTACACGCTTAGCCAAGTTCGAGCAGCTGGCGCGCTGTCGGCCGCTGAACAAAATCAGTTTTTACGCCAATAATGCTAGGTATATCAGACAAAGCCAAATTTTACGTTTGGTGCAGCGGCATACTGATACTGGGTATTTTGCTAGCAACCCTGCTGCAACGCGGCTTGCCCTTGCAAACCAATTTGATGGCGATGCTACCGGCTGGTGAGAGCGACCCCGTGGTGCTGGCTGCAGTGCAGCAACTTGAGCAGCAATTGGGTGAGCGCAATGTACTGTTGATCGGCGCGCCCACCCGCGAAGCGGCGATGGCCGCCGCCGAGCAAGCGGCCAATAGCTTGACGCAATCGCAGGCTTTTGCCAGCGTGGTGCTGCGCCAGCCGCGAAATGATGCGCTAGCCAGCGCCACGGCGTTTCGCTACGCACTGGCTCACCCTGCCACCATTGCGCAATTGCAAAACGGTGAGCTTGACACTTATTTACAAGCACAAGCCGCCCAGCTCTACGGCCCGCTTGGCCATTTACGCAGCGCGCTACTTGAGCGCGACCCGCTGTTTTTGGCGGGCGATTTAATTGGCCGCCAAGTTGCTGATGGCGTTGATTTTGACCCAGCCAGCGGCATGGTATTGCTGCGCGGAGACAACAAATTTTGGGTGCTGATCCAAGCCAAAAGCAAAACCCGCGCTTTTGACGACAGCGCGCCAGAGGATGCCGCAGCGGATGACATTACTCAAAAAACCGGCCCCGCACCAACCGCCACAGCGATTTATGCCGCAATCAATAGCGCCCAAACCGCCAGCGGCGTGGAGGCGCTTGCCGCCGGCGTCGCGCTGCATACCGATCTGGCGAGCAAAAAAGCCAAAGCAGAAATCAGCCGCATTGGTGTCGGTTCATGGATCGGCTCGATTTTATTAATGTGGCTGGCGTTTCGCCGCGTTTGGGCCATTGCGCTGTGCTTACTGCCCTTACTGATTGCCACTGGCGTGGCCATTGTTACCACCGTGTCGATCATGGGCAGCATTCACGTCATGACCTTGGTGTTTGGTGCCAGCTTGATTGGTGTGGCCATTGATTACGGCACGCATTGCTTTGCCGACAGTCTGGGCGCAGACAAAGACTGGACCATCGCTCAAGCCGTCCAGCAATTGCGCCCGGCGCTGTTTTACGGCATGTTAACCAGCGTTACCGGCTATTTGGCGCTGGCCATCGCGCCTTTTCCGGGTTTGCGAGAAATTGCCGTTTTTTCTGCCAGTGGATTAATCGCCGCCTATTTAACCGTGGTGTTGGCTTTTCCGACCCTGCTAAAAAACTACCGCCCCAACACCAAGGGTATGCGTCTTACCGATTTATTGCTTAAAGCCTATACGCTGATACCCAGCAAAAAATACCTTTTGCTTTTACTCATCCCCCTGCTCTATGGCTTAAGCCAATTGCGCGCCGATGATCATTTACAGCGTTTTTACACGGTTGACCCAGCGCTGGGGCAGATGGAGCAGCGCATCAAAAACTTGTTTCGCCACGCGCCCGAGAGTCAATTTTTCTTGATTGAGGGCCGCAGCGCAGACCAAGTTTTGCAACGTGAACAAGCACTACTGGCCAAGCTCAATCCATTGCTGGCCAATAACACCATCAGCGCCACCCGCTCAATATCGCAACATCTACCCGATACCGCCAGTCAAGCGCAGCGTCTGCACGTCCTAAAAACCGCGCTTTCCACGCCGCAATACAGCGCTTGGCTGCGCGAACTGGGCTTGTCTGAGGCGGCCATTCGCGCCGATCAAACGGCATTGGCGCAAGCGCAGCCAGTCAATATCGATCAATGGCTCAAGAGCGATTTGGGCCGAGTCGATGCGATGCTCTGGCTGGGCCAAACTGAACGCGGTTTTGCCTCTTTGCTCTTGGTGTCCAATATCCAAGATAAAGCCGCGCTGGCGGGTATTTCACTCGATGGCGTGCGCTTTGTCGATAAAGTGAACGATTTATCCGAGCTCATGGCGCGCTACCGCAATATTGCCTTGCTGCTCACCGCGCTGTCTTTGCTACTGATGGTGGCATTGATGACGCCACGGCATGGCTGGCGCGGGGCAGTGCTGATTATTTTACCTTCGGTGTTGGCGGCACTGGGCGCGCTGGCGCTGTTTGGCATACTGGGTATGGCCTTGAACATCTTTTCGGCCTTTGCCTTGCTGATCGTACTGGCACTGGGTATCGATTACGCGATCTTTTTTCGCGAGTCTGGCGAAGAAGCGCATCAAGCGATGCTCGGCGTTACACTCGATTCAAGCACCACATTGCTGTCGTTTGGATTGTTGGCGATGTCTAGCCTACCGGCCGCGCAATCGTTTGGCATGATGGTGTTATTTGGCGTTACGCTGGCGTTTATTTTTGCGCCGATGGCCAGATTGGCAGCACCAGCCAGTCATCCAGATGAACGGCCATTACAGAGCGAGAAGCAGCATGCCGCTTAACCGCAATTTACCGACAGCGTCCACCGCGAATGCGAGTATCAGGTCGTGGTGGTATCGGCTGAGCATCGCTTGGCTTTGCAGTTGGCTACTGGCGTGCAGTCACGCGCCTTTGCTGCCGGTGGCGCAATTTGCACCGCTAGCACAGAGCGAGTTACTCACCATCCACAGCGGCGAGCACGCATTGGCCTTCACCGCCCGAGTCGAAAGTGATGGCCACACCTTGCGCGTGGTGGCCATTAGCCCAACCGGACAGCGCCTATTTAGCCTCACCCGTGTTGGCGATCAACTCACCACCGAGGCCGGACCTTGGTGGCCCAAGTTCATGCCACTGGACGCAGTTTGGCGTGATTTTGAAATCACCCACGCGCCAATTAACGCGGTGCTGCCAGCGCACTGGCAACGTCATCACGAAAACGGCGTCACGCATTGGTGGTATCGCGGCAAAAAATACGCCGAGGTTACCCATAGCGCCGGTAAAATTGAGCTTAAGCGCCCCGAGTATGGGTTAAGTATTGAGGTATTGCCCGAATGAGCACGTATTTAAATAGCCTTGGGCTGATATCCCCCCTCGGTATTGGCCACGCCGATACAATGGCCGCACTGCTTGCCGGTCAGCATGGTTTGACGCCAGCGCCAAGTACGCTGATTGATCGCCCGACTTTTATTGGCGCGGTGTCGGCGCAATTACCCAAGCTGCCGCCGCAATGGGCGCAGTTTCACAGTCGCAACAATCAACTGCTGTATGCCGCCAGCCAGCAAATTGACGCCGAAATTCGCGCCGCCATTAGCCGCTTTGGCGCGGCGCGTGTGGCGATTATTTTAGGCAGCAGCACCTCGGGCGTAGCCGAAAGCGAAGCGGCCATCGCCGCGCTAGCGCGTGGTGAATCAGCACCAGCGGGCTACAGTTATTTGCGCCAAGAAATGGCCGATCCGGCGCGGTTTTTGGCCGAGCTGTATCAAATACAAGGCCCAGCGTATGTGATTTCTACCGCGTGCTCCAGCAGTGGCCGAGCCTTTATCGCCGCGCGCCGACTGCTTAACATGAATCTGGTCGATGTGGTGATTTGCGGTGGCGTAGATAGCTTGTGCCAGCTCACGCTCAATGGTTTTGCGGCATTAGAGTCGATCAGTGCAGCGCAATGCAGGCCGTTTCATGCTAAGCGCGATGGCATCAATATCGGCGAAGCGGCTGCGCTAATGCTGATGAGCCGAGAGCGCGGCCCTGTGCAACTACTCGGTTGCGGCGCCAGCAGCGACGCGCATCATATTTCAGCGCCCCATCCAGCAGGACATGGCGCAGTCGCCGCCATGCGCGCCGCGCTCAACGATGCGGCATTACCCGCGAAGCAAATCGATTACCTGAACCTACATGGCACAGCAACGCCATTAAATGATGCCATGGAAAGCGTAGCGGTGCGGGATGTATTTGCTGGGTATTTACCGCCAAGCAGCAGTACCAAATCGCTAACAGGACATACCCTTGGCGCGGCCGCAGCCATTGAAGCGGCGTTTTGCTGGCTGCTGTTGCAGCCTTCACTCAACCCTTTGCAGCAACTTCCTGCGCCCCTTAACGATAACGATTTCGATGGTGAGTTTGACCCAGCCTTGCCCCCATTGAACTGGGTTCAAGCGGGACAAAGCTATGCGCTGCACACGGCGATGAGTAATTCCTTTGCCTTTGGCGGCAATAATGTCAGCCTGATCTTGCAGCGAGTTCCTATATGACCCACCCACACTACTTACCGCATGAGGTCTTGCCCCATGCTGCACCAATGATTTTGCTCGATCGCATTATTCAATTTGATGCACACCGCCTAACAGCAGCACTGACGGTGCCAGCCGATAGCTTATTTAATGATCCGGAGCTGGGCGGTGCTGTGCCGGCGTATGTGGCGATTGAATACATGGCCCAAGCGATTGCCGCCCTTGATGGCTGCCATGCGCGGCGCAGCGGCCAAGCGCCCAAAATTGGTTTTTTACTCGGCACTCGGCACTTTGCAAGCAATGTGCCGAGCTTTAAACCGGGCACGCAGCTCACGATTTGCGTTAACGAAGTCATCAAGGGCGATAATGGCATGGCGGTGTTTGCCGCCAGCGTGAACGGCGTAACAACCGACGGGCAAGTCATTACAGTGAACGCGCGGATTAATGGCTTTCAACCCGAAAACCCAAGCGACTTTTTAAGTAATTAAGCGAAAAACCATGCATACGATTTTAATTACCGGCGCCAGCGGTGGCCTTGGCCGCGCCATGGCGCTCAAATTGGCCAGCGATGGTTTTGATTTGATTTTGCATTACCACCGCAATCAAAGCAGCGTGCTTGCGCTGCAACAACAGATTGTCGCGCTAGGCCGTCAGGCCCGATTGATCTGCTTTGATGTGACCGATCGCGCGCAAACCCGCACGGCAATTGAAGCCGATGTGGCCGCACATGGCGCGCCATACGGCGTGATTATCAACGCGGGCATTACGCGGGATACGGCGTTTCCGGCGATGAGCGACGACGATTGGGATCTGGTGCTTAGCACCAATTTGGATGGCTTTTATAATGTGCTGCATCCCCTATCTATGCCCATGGTGCGCCGGCGTCAACCCGGGCGTATCGTGGCGATTGCTTCGGTGTCGGGCTTGATTGGCAATCGAGGACAAGTCAATTACAGCGCGGCCAAAGCAGGCTTAATCGGCGCGTGTAAGGCGCTGGCACTCGAATTGGCCAGCCGAAAAATTACCGTCAATTGTGTGGCGCCGGGGCTGATCGACACCGAGATGATTCAAGACTTACCGGCGCTAGAAGACATAAAAAAAATGATCCCAATGGCCAGAATGGGCCGGTCCGAAGAAGTTGCCGCTGCGGTGAGCTATCTAATGAGCGAGGGCGCCGCGTATACCACGCGGCAAGTGATTGCAGTGAATGGCGGATTATGTTGATTTTAAGTCGCAATACAATTGATTGAGTCGCGGTACATACGTTGTATGGCGAGTAACTACCTAGGTAAGACGTAAATGAAACGAGTTGTTGTTACCGGCATGGCCGGCATCTCTTCTTTGGGCGGTGATTGGCCGACTATTGCTGCGGCGATGCGCGCAGGAAAAACCGGCATCCGCCGCATGGATGACTGGGCGCAATACCAAGACCTTAACACCTTATTGGCAGGCCCTATTTCTGATTTTGCCCTGCCCGCGCACTATACCCGCAAGCAAACCCGCTCAATGGGCCGCGTTGCCAAAATGTCCGTACTGGCATCCGAATACGCGCTGGCGGATGCGGGCTTACTGGGCAATCCCTTAATTCAAAATGGCAGCATGGGCGTAGCCTACGGTTCGTCCATTGGCAGTACGGATGCGGTGCGCGAATTTGGTTATGCGCTGATCGAAAAAGATGTCAATGGCCTAAGCGCCAACTCTTACCTCAGGATGATGAGTCATACTTCGGCGGTCAATATTGGCGTGTATTTTGGCCTTAAAGGTCGTGTTATCCCCACATCGAGCGCCTGCACTTCGGGCAGCCAAGGCATTGGTTACGCCTATGAAGCGATCAAATACGGTCAGCAAAAAATGATGATTGCTGGTGGTGCTGAAGAGCTTTGCCCAACTGAAGCCATGGTGTTTGACACCCTCTATGCCACCAGCACCCAAAACGACGCGCCACATACCACGCCGCGCCCTTTTGATGCGCATCGCGATGGTCTGGTGATTGGTGAAGGCGCGGGCACGCTGATTTTGGAAGAACTCGAGCATGCGCTGGCGCGCGGTGCGCGAATTCATGCCGAGATTGTCGGTTTTGCTTGCAACTCAGACGGCGCGCATGTGACTCGGCCTGAAACCGCCACGATGGAAGTGGCAATGCGGCTGGCGCTGGCCAATGCTGGGCTCAATGCCTGCGACATCGGTTATGTAAATGCGCATGGCACGGCCACTAATCAAGGTGATATTGCAGAAAGCCAAGCGACTAACCGCGTTTTTGGTGCGCAGATGCCCTTTAGTTCACTCAAGGGGTATTTTGGTCACACCTTAGGTGCATGCGGCGCGCTAGAAGCATGGATGACCATCGAAATGCTCAATCGGGGCTGGTACGCGGGTAATGTCAACCTCGATTCCGTTGACCCCGCTTGTGGTGCACTCGATTACTTACCGGTGGCTGGGCGTGAGCTCAATTGCCAATATGCGATGAGCAATAATTTTGCCTTTGGTGGCATCAATACTTCTTTAATCTTGCGCCGTGGACAAGACGTCCTCGCCACGCTAAACCCAGCAGCTTAATGCGGCGTGAGGCCGATGCGTATTTTTGCCTTATTCCCCACCATCTAAGTACGCCAACCAAAGTTCAATCCAGAGGGGTTGCTGTGGCACAGTATGTTGCGTGAGGGCGAGGTTTTCTACTTCGTGATACGACATGATGCTTTCCAAAAAGATAAAGACAAGCTCGCCAAGATCCTCTTTATGCTGCAATGCAACATTGATAAAAATCAAGGCTTAAGCCATCTTCCCTTCTGTTTGCGACAAAATACCACCCCTGATTAGCGGCAAAAAATCCACGTAATTGCAGCGTAATACTTAGCAAGCTGCAGCATCAGTCACTGAGGTGTTATTTATCCCTGCCCCAGCAAAGCTGGTCCGCAAAATGCAGGGGCAGAGCATGCAATTCGCTCATAGCCCAATTTTACCGGCTGCACTCGCCAAGCTGCTGGCCGTCTTTAGGTAAATAATCAAGCAGAATTCTAAACGTAAAAAAACCGCGTCAAGCCTTGAGCCTAACGCGGTTTTTTATACGCTAAAAATTATTTAGCGTAACCAGAAGCAATCGCCGTCGCGGCGGCGGCTTTACCCCAAGCCGTGTGCCCAGCAACCGAAGGATGAACGCCATCGGCAAACAGATAATTAATATCTGCATTCACTGCCACCAAGGTTTTAGGATTACATGTCAGTGCAGAGACTTTGCTTGGATCAACACTCGGCGGCAAAGGCGTAGCGGATGGCGTGGTATCGTTATTACACGCCATGGCGCTAGTATTAACCAAGCCAAAACTTGCCGGGCTAGAAATGGCCGTAGCCACTAATCCAGCAGTGTTATAAACCAGCACTTGCTTCGCGGCGATTTCGTTCGCTAATCCCGCTGCAACCGCTTGGTTGTACGCCGTCGAAATCGAAGTGGCCAAGCCTTTTAATGGCGTCGGTGCAAACTGTGGCGTCACACCCAAATCAGGCATATTGGCATACACCACCTTGGTCGCGCCCATTGCAACCAGGGTTTTCACCTGAGTGACCATGGCCAATGCATTCTTGCTAATTTCAGTTTGCGCCGTCGCGGGATCGATCTTACCTTCGGCAACTCCACCTAAGAAAGCAAAGAAATCATTCGGACCACCTTGAATCAATACCAGCTGGCTCGGATTAAAGCTGGTACGCGCCGCTTTGTATTTGGCGATTTGGCCTTTAATCGATAATGCGGTCGCCGATTGATAGGTAACGCCAGGTGCCACTGTAATCACGCCATTATTAATCGGCTGACCTTTGGCATTAACCGTCAGCTCAGTTTCAATTCTTGCACCACCCTCTGCATAAGCCGTGCCACCAAAATCATAAATCTTACCCATAGAGCCAACTGTGCCGACAGCTGCGCCAGTCGCTGGGTTAATGCCACTAAAATTAACCAACCGATTTGGAATGAGATATAAACCATATTCATTTGCCAGCACTTCAGTCCAAACAACGCCCGGAGTAGCCTGATCTGGCTTACCGTCGACTTTGAGGATGGGCTTAGTGGTAAATCGCAAGCCCAATGGCTGATCATTCGTCGTATCGGCATCGGCTGTCGTCGGGTTATACGTACCCACATCACTCAGGCTATCACCAAAGGAAACGACTTCTTTAATATTGCGGGTGTCCGGTGGGATGCTGACATCACTACCGCCACCGCATGCGGCGAGTAAAGAGGTCAGCAGCAAAACAGCAAATGGACAACTAGCCCGTGGCAGCGAAATATTCATGTAAATCTCCCGTCTTGTTATGGTTCACCGCAACCCAAAGCCCGATGCTCTGTCGTTGAGAAACAAGCTTCATGCTACGAATCAAACTCATGTTTAACAAGCCTAGGGCTATCCCTAGGTCAGCCAAGCACCAACTCAACAATAGGCAAAAGCCAGCAAAACGTAAGGAATTGACACTCCATTATGCCAATGGCAAGTCTGCGCAAGATTGGCCTATTTAGCCAGTTCATCTCTTTTATAAGGAATATTTCACTTCTACAGCATCTTACTAATCCAGACAAAAACTTACATAACTCGACAAGAAACCACAAACTTCAGCTCACCCAAGGGCTAGAATGCGCGGCAATGATGTATTTAAAAAACGACACACAAGTCAACTCGACCACTTAAAGTGGCACCAAATTAAATAAATACCATTTTTAGGGTATGCACTGGCAGACATATTACGCACTGGTTGCAGAACACGATCGCATCGCAAATCAATCGTTGGCAAAAATGCAGCAGAAATTTGAAGTGATGGAAAACCAATTTTATAAAACTATGCAAAAAATGAAACGTTAGGGTAAAAAGCAAAAATCTAGTACATTCGACGATAAGATTCGCTTTAATCAACGTTTAAGATCAAGCATTAATTGCTCCATACATTGAGCTTCATCGATGATTTTAGCAATATCCATATCATAATCTCCCGTGAATTGTGGAATCAGTTCATGGGCGAGATTGTACACACACGCTCGAATTGACATAACCCAAACATGATTCTCTACCGTTTTAGAGTGGGGAATTTTAGCGTCACTCCAATCCCTTAGCATTGGAAAAAATACGCCATCAGCATCTAGTGAGTAACGAATAGAAACAGGAAATTGATCAAGATGCTGCTTTAGGAAATCATAGTTTTCACGATTAGAATTAAAACAAGCTAACTCAGCTAGCTTAGCAATACTATGACTAGCTTTCCTGATAAGTTTATACGCATCTTTTGTCGTGGTAGTGGGCATTAAACCAAGCATAGCATGTGACTTTAGCACGCACTCACATGCCATCAAGAGATCAACGAAAGTTTTGACTCGTCCTGATTTATGAGTCTCTATTTCCCAAAGTACATCAAACCGAGCTAAGAAATCACGACTATCAAGCCAGAAATTATGTGCAATTGTTTTATGTAGTGAAATCAGCACTTCATCATGCTTGGTCATATATATCCATAACGAGTCATTATGGGAATTGTCTCGCCCTAGCTCACGCCAAGTGTAACCATAAACGCACAGAATTGGCACAAAGAAAAAATGGGTTACAGCCGTTAAGCTGTAACCCATTGATTTTATTGGTCGGAATAGCGGGATTCGAACTCGCGACCCCTTGCACCCCATGCAAGTGCGCTACCAGGCTGCGCCATATTCCGAGAGGCCGTATTTTAACTCAAACAAACTTACTGTTCAAGCCATGCCAGCAAATCCTCTAACTCATGGCGAACTTCGGTCAAACTGACTTCACCACAACCATATTCGCCAACTTCAGCCATTGATACGCCCAATTGATTACGCGCCCCACTAATGGTAAATCCTTGCTCATAAAGCAAAGATCGAATTCGTCGAACGAGCAGCACCTCATGGTGCTGATAGTAGCGACGATTACCACGCCGTTTTACCGGCTTAAGTTGCGTAAACTCTTGCTCCCAATACCGCAAAACATGGGGTTTGACCCCACATAACTCGCTAACTTCACCAATGGTGAAGTAGCGTTTTGCTGGTATTGATGGCAGATCACTGGTTGGAATAACGCTGCTGGAGCTTTGCATAGTGGATTTCGACCATTCCCTTCAGCTTTTGACTTGCATGAAATGTAACCACGCGCCGAGCAGAAATTGGGATTTCTTCGCCGGTTTTAGGGTTACGTCCTGGACGCTGCGGCTTATCACGGAGTTGAAAATTGCCAAAGCCAGATAATTTAACGGTATCCCCTTCTGATAATGAAGCTCGAACTTCATCAAAAAAAGACTCCACCATATCTTTGGCTTCGCGTTTATTCAAACCCACCTTGTCGAATAACATATCGGCAAGATCTGCTTTTGTCAGTGTTAATGTGCTTGTTTCGTACTGCATTATGCTCTCAAGATCGCGCCGCATTCCTCTGCCTTCTGGAGTAATTTTGCTACTGCTATATCGATTTCTTCGTCGGTTAGCGTTTTTAAAGTATCTTGCAGCAAGATTTTGAATGCAAGACTCTTTTTGCCATCAGGCAAACCTTTACCGCGATAAACATCGAAAACTTCTACTGATGAAATAATAGGTAATTTTAAACTTTCAAATGCTAACAGCAAGGCACCTACTGCGAGGGACTCGTCCATTAACAAGGCCAAATCTCGACGTACGATTTGAAATTTAGCAATTGGTTCCGCTTGCAACTTCGCCACTTGAGTCAATGCTGCAACTGAAAGCTCAAATACAACTGGCGCAAAGGCTAAGCCATACGATTGTACCCATTGCGGATGTACTTCACCGAGCACACCAATCACTTCGCCATCCAGCACCACTTCAGCTGAGCGACCAGGGTGAAGCGCAGGATGGTTAACTCGACGATATTGAGCAACTCGCGGCGCAAGTAGCGCTTCGACATCGGCTTTTATATCATAGAAATCAACACGTTCTTTCGCCACACCCCATTGCTCGGCAAAACGATGACCCCATGCTAACGCAGCAATTCGTTCCGGTTGTTGATGTGCCGCAACGCCTTGAAAGACACGAGCGACTTCAAACAAACGAACACGGTCTTGTTTTCGATTTAAATTGTGTTGCAAACCGGCAACCAAACCACCAATCAAGGTTGAGCGCATCACGCTCATTTGGCTGGCAATTGGATTCTTCAAGCGGATGGGCGCGCTATTTGCAGCGAAATCAGTCTCCCATTTTTCTTCCACAAATGCGTAAGAAATGGTTTCTTGATAATTACGTGAAGCAAGAATTGATTTTAAAACATTCTTGCTACGGCGATCACCCGCTTGCGGCAACATACTCATCCGCGCTAGTGATGGACTGACTGGAATATTGTCATAGCCAAAAACACGCGCCACTTCTTCGATCAAGTCTTCTTCGATTTCAATATCAAAGCGATACGATGGCGGTGTTACGGTAATCACATCTGAAGCCAATTCACATGCTAAACCAAGGCCTTGCAGCATCGCCATAATTTCAGCCGCCGGCAAGCTAATGCCGAGCACTTTAGCCACACGACCAACGCGCAATGCAACAGGTAGGCGCGCTGGTAGCGTAGTTAATTGTTCCGTCACAGGGCCAACTTGACCGCCACAAATCTCGACAACCAATTGCGTAGCACGCTCCAGTGCTTCGCGCACATTGCCAAAATCAATGCCGCGCTCAAAACGATGACTCGAATCAGAAGAAAATCCAAAACGACGCGCCTTGCCGGCAATCACGTCTGGCGCAAAAAAGGCCGATTCTAAGAAAATATCTTGGGTACTTTCAGTCACGCTCGACGCCAAGCCGCCCATGATGCCGGCCAGCGCCAACACTTCATGGTCATCAGCAATAACCAGCAAGTCGTCACTCAGCATCAATTCTTTTTCGTTCAACAAGGTGATGGACTCACCAGCTTTAGCAAAACGCACCTGCACGCTGCCTGACAACTTAGCCGCGTCAAACGCGTGCATCGGTTGACCAAGTTCTAGCAAAACGTAATTTGTAATATCAACAATCGCCGAGATCGAACGAATACCCGAGCGCTCCAAGCGTTGCTTCATCCAATCGGGTGTTGCAGCAGCTTGGTTGATGCCTTTAATAAGACGACCTGCATAACGTGGGCAAGCAGTTTCTGCGTTCAATGCAACGGCAATTGCTGCATCGGTATTAACCGCAGCCGTTTCAATAACAACAGGGCTTAAGCTTGATTTGGTTAATGCCGCAACTTCACGCGCAATACCACGAATCGACAAGCAATCTGTGCGATTTGGTGTGAGCTTTAAGGTCAACAAACGATCATCAAGCGCCAAATATTCACGAATCGACATACCCACTGGGGCATCGCTCGGCAGCTCGTATAAACCATCGATATCCGAAGCAATACCCATCTCATCGCCCGAGCACAGCATGCCCGATGACTCAATACCGCGAACTTTGGCTTTTTTAATTTTAAAGTTGCCAGGCAATACCGCGCCGATACGGGCACACGGCACTTTTAAACCCGCGGCGACATTGGGTGCGCCACAAACGATTTGCAGTGGCTCAGCTTCACCGACATTGACGCTACATACATTTAAGCGATCGGCATCAGGATGCTTGCTTACACTCAGTACTTCTGCGACAAACACATCAGTAAATGCAGGTGCTGCGGCTTCATTTTCTTCGACTTCCAAACCTGCCATCGTCAATAAATGCGCAAGTTCATCTGAATTGAGCGCTGGATTAACCCAGCTACGCAGCCATTGTTCTGAAAATTGCATGATTGATGCTCCGCTTATTTGAATTGGGACAAGAAAGACACGTCGTTTTCAAAAAACAACCGCAAATCATTCACGCCGTAGTACAGCATCGCAAATCGATCCAAACCGATTCCGAAAGCAAAACCGGTATATTTCTCTGAATCAATATTCACACTTTTTAAGACATTCGGATGCACCATGCCGCAACCACCCACTTCCATCCAGCCTTTCGACCATTTCACGTCGATTTCAGCTGATGGCTCAGTAAATGGAAAGAACGAAGGGCGGAAACGAACTTCCAGATCATCACGTTCGAAAAAGCGACGCAAAAAGTCAACGATGACACTCTTTAAATCAGCAAAAGAGACGCCCTCTTCCACCCACAAACCTTCCATTTGATGGAACATTGGAGAATGGGTTGCATCAGAGTCCACACGATAAACACGGCCTGGCGCGATAATCTTAATGGGCGGTTCATTATCAAGCATATAACGAACTTGAATCGGACTGGTATGCGTGCGCAATACCAAAGGCTCACCTTCACTTTCAATATAAAAAGTGTCTTGCATCGCACGTGCAGGATGATTTTTTGGAATATTAAGTGCTTCGAAATTATGAAAATCATTTTCAATTTCGGGGCCATCTGCGACAGCAAAGCCCATACTACCGAACAAGGCTTCAATCCGTTGCTGTACTAACGTGACGGGATGCAAGCCACCTTTAGCATGCCCACGGCCTGGTAACGAGACATCCAAAGCTTCGGCGGCGAGTTGTGCTGCCAATTTTTCTGCAGCAATACCATCACGCTTGGCGTTCAGTGCGGCTTCAAAAGCTTGCTTGGTTTGATTGACTTGAGCGCCAAACGCCTTTTTTTCATCAGCAGGCATTGCGGCCAGTAGTTTCATCAAGGCGGTGATCTGACCTTGCTTTCCGATGTAATGCGCTTTGACAATTTCGAGTTCAACTGGATCATTTGTCGCATCGAGTGCGGCCAAACCAGCGTCAAGCAAGGCTTGCATATTTGCAACCATGTTTTAGGCCCGATTAAGTAGTGAGGAGAGAAAAAGCTAAATTTAATAAGCTATGCAGCCCATTTAATTTAATTTTTTCACGCAAAAACAAGTGAATAAAAAAGGGAGGCTGAAAGCCTCCCTCATTACCGGCAGTACCGATTAAGCAGTCAGGCTTGCTTTAGCTTGTTCAACAAACGCAGCAAAAGCTGGCTTGTCAAAGATTGCCATGTCGGCCAAAACTTTACGGTCAACTTCAATACCGGCTTTTTTCAAGCCATTCATGAAGCGGCTGTATGCCAGACCACACTCACGGGAAGCAGCGTTGATACGTGCAATCCAGAGTTGACGGAACTGACGTTTTTTCTGACGACGGTCACGGTATGCATATTGACCTGCCTTCATTACCGCTTGTTTAGCGATACGATAGACATTTTTACGACGACCACGATAGCCTTTAGCCAGGGCTAAGACTTTCTTATGACGAGCTCGAGCGGTGACACCACGTTTAACGCGAGGCATATTTTATCTCCTAGGGTTAAGCGTAAGGCATCATTGCACGAACGGACTTCATATTGGTTGCATCAACCATAGAAGTGCCGCGCAATTGGCGCTTAGTTTTAGTCGTTTTCTTGGTCAAGATGTGGCGTTTGAAAGCGTGACTACGCTTAACACCACCACCGCCAAGTACTTTGAAGCGCTTTTTAGCACTACTCTTGGTTTTCATTTTAGGCATTACTTACTCCAACTAGCCTTAGCTCAAATGAGCTTATTAGATTAGGCAAAAGGGCGTCTACTGTTGCCAGTAGAACTTAATACCCGTCACCCCACCGCGACTACCAGCCAATAACTACATTGGCTTTAACAGGTGTAGTCGCCAACCCGTTATACTTTTTTCTTAGGCCCAAGCATCATCACCATTTGGCGACCTTCTAGCTTCGGATATTGCTCAACTACAGCCAATTCGGCCAAGTCAGCTTCAACTCGTTTAAGTTGTGCCATACCAATTTCTTGGTGAGCCATTTCACGACCACGGAACCGTAAAGTAAATTTGCATTTGTCGCCTTCATTTAAGAAGCGAATTGCACCACGCAATTTAACTTGGTAATCGTTTTCATCCGTGCTCGGGCGCAGTTTAATTTCTTTAACCTGTACCTGCTTTTGCTTGAGCTTGGCAGCGTGCTTTTTCTTAGCCTCTTCGTACCGGAATTTACCGTAATCCATTAATCGGCAAACCGGTGGCTGAGCATTTGGCGCGATCTCTACCAGATCTACCTCTGCCTCTTCAGCCAGTTGAAGGGCTTGATTCAGGGAGACGATACCAAGTTGTTCGCCTTCCACACCTTGCAAACGAATTTCACGCGCGGTGATTTCACCATTAATACGCGGGCCTTTATCTTGAGCAGCTATTGTTATTACTCCAAGTCATTCAAAAACAAAACCGTGCACCTGCAAGTGTTAAACCTTAGGCAAATCAGCTTTTACCAGCGCAACCAGCGCTTCCACTGTCATTTGCCCTAAGTCTTCACCACTGCGGTTACGCACGGCCACCAAACCTGCATCACGCTCCTTATCCCCTACGATGACCTGATAAGGAAGACGTTGCAAGCTATGTTCGCGGATTTTATAGGTAATCTTCTCATTTCTCAAGTCCACTGATGCACGAAGTCCACTTTGATTCAATAAATCAGCAGTTTTTTGCGCATATTCACGTTGCGACTCAGAAATATTCATCACCGCCAGCTGAACTGGAGCCAACCAAGCCGGAAATGCACCAGCATGGTTTTCGATCAAAATACCAATAAAACGCTCTAAAGAACCAAGTACAGCACGATGCAACATAATCGGACGATGCTTAGCATTGTCTTCGCCGACATACTCCGCACCTAAGCGCTCAGGCAAATTAGGGTCAATTTGCAAAGTACCACATTGCCACAGTCGCCCCAAGCAGTCCTTTAATGTAAATTCAATTTTAGGACCATAAAATGCGCCTTCACCAGGCAGATACTCAAAGGCCAAGCCTTTTGAGTCTAAAGCGGCAGCCAAAGCCGCCTCTGCACGATCCCAAGAGGCCTCAGTACCAATTCGTTTTTCAGGACGCGTTGAAAGCTTGACCAAAATATCATCAAAGCCAAAGTCAGCATAAACTTCTTTAAGCAAATCAATAAATGCCGCGGCTTCTTGCTGAACTTGATCTTCAGTACAGAAAATATGCGCATCATCTTGCACAAAGCCACGCACCCGCATAATCCCATGTAAAGAACCCGATGGTTCATTACGGTGGCAAGAGCCAAATTCAGCATAACGTAATGGTAAATCACGGTATGAACGCAAACCTTGATTAAAGACTTGTACGTGCCCAGGGCAATTCATTGGCTTAATTGCGTAGTCGCGTTTTTCAGACTCAGTAGTAAACATCCCGTCGTGATAGTTTTCCCAGTGACCTGATTTTTCCCACAAGGTGCGATCCATCACCATCGGAGTACGAATCTCCTGATAGCCATGACGATTTAATTTGGCACGCATATATTGCTCAATGATTTGCCAAAGCGTCCAACCCTTAGGGTGCCAAAACACCATACCCGGCGCTTCATCTTGCATATGGAACAAATCAAGCAACTTACCTAATTTACGATGATCACGCTTCTCTGCTTCTTCAAGCATATGGAGGTATTGCGCCAGATCTTCCTTCTTAGCAAAGGCAGTGCCATATACCCGTGTGAGCATTTCATTTTTACTATCACCGCGCCAATAAGCACCCGCCACTTTCATCAGCTTAAATACTTTCAACTTTCCGGTTGATGGTACGTGCGGGCCACGACAAAGATCAGTAAAATCACCCTCACGATACAAGCTTAAAACTTGATCGGCAGGAATTGATTCAATAATTTCAGCTTTGTAGTTTTCGCCAATGCCCTTGAAATAAGTAATCGCATCATCGCGACTTAATTCATAACGCTCAACTTGAATGTCTTTTTTGACCAGCTCGGTCATTTTCTTTTCAATCGCCGCCAGATCATCCAATGTGAATGGACGCTCATAGGCAAAATCATAATAAAAACCGTTTTCAATCACTGGACCGATAGTGACTTGTGCGGTTGGATAGAGCTGCTTCACGGCGTAGGCCAATAAATGCGCAGTCGAGTGACGAATCACTTCAAGCCCTTCTGCATCTTTATCCGTAATGATATGGAGCGATGCATCTTGTTCCATCACATAGCGCGTATCAACTAACTGGCCATTCACCTTGCCAGCCAATGCGGCGCGTGCCAAACCTGGAGAGATGCTATGCGCTACATCGTAAACAGAGACTGCGGCATCGTATTGACGCACTGAACCATCGGGAAGCGTAATCGCTGGCATAATCATCGCCTAAATCAGTTACTCGGCAAGCCGAGACAAATATCATTTAAAAAAAACAAAAAAAAAGTGCGGCCTAGCCGCACTTTTCTGTCAAACCCACGTACGACTAGCCAAAAATAATTAAGGTTGTCGTATCGGTCAATAGCATTGGGTTTGATTCCTAAATTGTTGGTAGGCACGATTGGATTCGAACCAACTACCTCTTCCATGTCAAGGAAGCGCTCTAACCAGATGAGCTACGCGCCTAAAGAAGCAACATAATAAATATCATTTAACGTTTTGGCAAGCAAAGAACCATATTATTTATGACTAGATGCCTGGTTTTCGCCAAAAATAACGCCAAACAAAACCCGGCCAAGCAAAAACCACAAACAGCGAAAAAGTACTCACATAAAACTGCCAATTTTGTGAGTGTACCGAGCTGATACGTGATTCTAAAAGATAAGCGATCCCAGCCAATAAGGCATAAAAGACGCTAAGTTCTAATAGACGCCAACCAAAAGATTTAGTGCCAGCCTTTATTTTCCAAAAAAAGAACAACTTTTCAGAGAAAAAAGGCAGGTTAGCTGCCAAAGCAGCCAACCCAACAATTAACAAGAAGTTTTGCATTACATTAGTATGGTAGCGAAGTAAATGATTGTGACACGGCATCTGAAAGTAAGTTCATCAGGCGATCAGGCATAAACCCAAGCACAAGAAGTAACAAACAATTGATCGACAACACAAGCTTTGCGTCATTACCAGCAACCAATGGCGATTGATCAACCGCATCATCAAAGTACATTACTTTAACAATTCGCAGATAATAGAACGCGCCAATCAGCGAAAACACCACGGCAATCACAGCCAATGGCACCAAGCCCATAGTCACTACAACATTCAAGATGGCTAACTTAGCAAAGAAGCCCAAGAAAATAGGAATGCCGGCCATTGAAAACATGGTAAACAACATCATTGCGGCAAACCATGGGCTACGCTGGTTTAGACCCTTCAAGTCTTCAATCTGATCTGCTTCAAAACCTTGTCGAGACAACAGCATAATGATACCAAACGCAGCAGCACTCATTAGCACATAAGAAACGACATAGAAAAACGACGCTGAATAACCTGCAGGACTCGCCACCAACAGGCCAAGTAACACGAAGCCCATATGTGAAATAGTCGAATAGCCAAGCATCCGCTTAATATTGGTTTGAGAAATTGCCGTGATATTACCCAAGCCCATCGACAATACAGCCAACACCATCAACATACCACGCCAATCTGGCGCAAAGCCCTCTAACGCCTGGGCTAAAATACGCAAAGTAAACACAAACACTGCAGCTTTTGGTGCCGATGCAATCAGTTGAGTAATCGGCGTTGGCGCCCCCTGATAAACATCAGGAACCCACATATGAAATGGCACTGCACCAAATTTAAAGCCCAAGCCCGTAACAATAAATACGATGGCAAAAACAGCTAACAGATTATTTGCTTGACCTGCTTGGATCGCGTGCGACACAGCAAAAATATCGAGCGAACCCGTAGAGCCATACAACATCGATACACCATACAACAGCATACCCGAAGCCAAAGCACCCAAAACAAAGTACTTCATCGCAGCTTCTGTCGAAGCAAATGACTCACGATTCAAAGCCACCAAGGCATACACCGACAAAGACATCAACTCTAGGCCAACATACAAAGCCAAGAAATTAACCGATGATGCCATCACCATCATTCCCAATAATGAGAACAAAGTGAGGGTAAATAATTCACCGCGAAACAAGCCACGCGCCATTGCATAACTACGACCGTAGATCAGCACTAAAGCCACACCGACAATCATTGCCAATTTTGCAAAATCTGCGATTGGATCAACTAAATACAAGCCATTAAATGCGAGACGCGAATGCGGCTCGTGCCCCATTAGCACCAAGGCAAAAGTGATTGCCAAAGTAGCCAAGGTCATTACATAAGTCAGATGCCGTTTGGCATCACTAATAAAAAGGTCAAGCAAAAGAATGGCGCAAGTTGCACACAGAAGGAAAATTTCTGGTGCCGCCACCCATGCATTAAGACTGGTCCAGGTCATGGTTCTAGCCTATTTCTTATAATAAGGATTAATTAAGCTTGGTCTGTGAAGCTTGCCAAATCAGATCATTCACTGACTGGTGCATCACCTCGGTAAACGGCGCGGGATATAAACCCATTCCTAAAACGGCGATGGCTAACACCGCTAGAATTAAAAATTCACGTTTATTGACATCCTTAAGCTCAGCTACATTTTGATTTGCAACTTCACCAAACAGAACGCGTTTGTACATCCAAAGCGTATAAGCAGCACCAAAAATCAAAGTTGTAGCACCAGCAACGGCATACCAGAAATTAACCTGTACCGCGCCCAAGATCACCATAAACTCACCCACAAATCCCGAAGTCGCTGGCAAACCTGAATTAGCCATCGCAAACAACATCATGAATGAAGCAAAAATTGGCATTTTATTAGCTACGCCACCGTAATCAGCAATCTTACGGCTATGAACACGGTCATACATTACGCCAACACAGAAGAACATTGCCGCAGAAATAAAACCGTGAGAAATCATTTGCACTAATGCGCCTTCCACGGCCCATGAATTCAATTGATTACCGCTAACACCGCCGAACATAAAGAAGCCCAGCGTAACAAAACCCATGTGTGAGATTGATGAATAAGCAATTAGCTTTTTCATGTCTGTTTGAACCAAAGCCACCATACCGATGTAAACAACGGCGATCAATGACAGAGTAACCATGAGCCAGGCATATTCGCGTGAAGCATCAGGCAGAATCGGCAATACAAATCGCAAGAAACCGTAAGCGCCCAGCTTCAAAGTAATTGCAGCCAACACCATAGAACCACCTGTTGGCGCTTCAACGTGAGCGTCTGGCAACCAGGTATGCACTGGCCACATTGGCACTTTCACCGCAAAGGCAAAGAAGAATGCAATCAACAGCATGGTTTGAGCGCCCATTGTCAACGGCAAGCGTTGGAATGCTGCAATCTCAAAACTACCACCGCTTTGATAGTACAGATAAATAAACGCAACCAACGTCAACAAAGAACCCAGCAAGGTATACAAGAAGAACTTAACCGATGCATACACACGACGAGCGCCACCCCACACACCAATAATCAAGTACATCGGGATGAGCATAGCTTCAAAGAAGGCGTAAAACAAAATGGCATCCATGGCCGCAAAAGCGCCATTGATCAAGCCGGACATGATCAAAAACGCAGCCATGTATTGCGCTACACGCTTTTGAATCACTTGCCAGCCAGCCAATACCACCAATAAGGTAGTAAAACTATTCAAAATCACGAACAGCATAGATAAACCATCTACGCCGAGGTGATAGTTAATATTCAAGCTTTCAACCCACGGCTTCATTTCCGTGAATTGCATACCACCGTGAAACGTATCAAAGCCAGTGTAAAGCGGAATCGTAACCAAAAAAGAAACCAAAGCGCCCATCAGCGCCAGCCAGCGCGCTGCGGGAGCATTTTTATCGCTACCCGTAGCAAGCACAATCAAACCTGCCACAATGGGCAGCCAGATTGCAAGGCTGAGGAGATTACCCGTCATATTTAACCTACTTGTTATGTATTAAATCTGTCGTCATCAAAAAAGCGAAACAACACCAATCACTGCAAAGTGAGTACGCCACCCAACCACCAAGTCATCAGCAGCAAGGCGCCAATAATCATTGCAAAAGCGTAATGGTAGATGTATCCAGTTTGCAGGCGACGAATAAGACCTGAGAACACGCCAACAAGCTTAGCGGCCCCATTCACCAACAGACCATCAATTAACAATGTATCACCCACTTTCCAGAGCACCGTACCCAGTGCGCGAGCGCCGGCAGTAAACACATTGATGTACAAATGATCCATGTAATACTTTTCTTCAAGCAGTTTTCTAACGCCGATTGCAGTAAAGAAACGATCACATGCAGCAGGAAGTTGCGGTGCCTTCATATAGAACAACCATGCAGCTGCAACACCAGCAAAAGCCAACCAGAATGGCAATGTTACAAACGCGTGAGTCGCCATCCCCATTGCATCGTGCGCATGGTGAACCACCGCCTCCATTGCTGGATGAGCCTCAAGATTAACCGTCAGCACATCTTTAAAGAAATCACCGGCCAACATCGGGCTAATTGCGATATACCCAACCAGTACCGAAGGAATCGCCAACAAAATCAATGGCAAGGTAACAACCCATGGCGACTCGTGCGGCTTGTCATTCGGACCCAAACCGTGGTGATGATCGTGATCATCATGTGCATCATGACCATGATGCGTATCTTTCTTTTGCATCCACTGCTCTTTGCCGTGGAAAACCAAGAAATACATACGGAATGAATAAAATGCTGTAACAAACACGCCAGCGACAACAGCAAAATAAGCAAACCCAGCGCCGGGCAATTTAGAAGCTTCAACCGCAAGAATAATTGAATCTTTTGAATAGAAACCAGAGAAAAATGGCGTGCCAATCAAAGCTAATGACCCAATCAACGAAGTGATCCACGTGATCGGCATATATTTACGCAAGCCACCCATGTTGCGGATATCTTGATCATGGTGCATACCCATAATCACCGAACCGGCGGCAAGGAATAGCAAAGCTTTAAAGAAGGCATGCGTCATCAAATGCATTAACGCCACTGAGTAAGCCGAAACACCCAAGGCCACCGTCATATAACCGAGCTGCGACAAAGTCGAATAAGCAACAACTCGCTTAATATCGTTCTGGATAATCCCGAGGAAACCCATAAATAAGGCGGTAATGGCACCAATCACCAACACGAAATTAAGTGCGGTATCAGACATCTCGAATAACGGAGACATCCGTGAAACCATAAAGATACCCGCAGTTACCATCGTTGCTGCATGGATCAACGCTGAAATTGGCGTCGGCCCTTCCATTGAGTCTGGCAGCCAAACATGCAAAGGAAATTGCGCTGATTTACCCATTGCACCAATAAACAGCAAAATGCAAGTCACCGTCATCAATGACCATGGGGTACCAGCAAACAAGCTAATCGTCGCATCTTTAAGCTCTGGCGCCTTGGCAAACACTTCGGCGTAATCCAGAGTACCAAAATGGGCCAATACCAAACCGATACCGAGCAAGAAACCTAAGTCACCCACGCGATTAACCAAAAAGGCTTTCAAGTTTGCAAATGTTGCTGTTGGGCGTTTAAACCAAAATCCAATCAACAGGTACGATACTAAACCCACCGCTTCCCAGCCAAAAAACAGCTGCACAAAGTTATTACTCATGACGAGCATTAACATCGAGAAAGTAAACAATGAGATGTAACTAAAAAAGCGCTGATAACCAGGGTCATCTTGCATATAGCCAATCGTGTAGATATGCACCATCAGCGATACAAAGGTAACGACACACATCATCATTGCGGTGAGATTATCAACTAAAAAGCCGATATTCAAATCCACGCCATTGACTGAAAGCCATGTGTAGAGATTGCCATTAAACGATTCGCCACCATTGAGCAAATAATTTAAGGTATACGCCGACAAAGCAAACGACACAGCAACGCCTGCAATCGTTGCAATATGTGCCGCTCGACGGCCAATCGCCCAGCCAAACAAACCAGCGATTAGCGAGCCCAATAATGGCGCTAGCGGTATAAGCAGATAAATCGATTTCATATCCATTGGTATTATTGTCCGATTCTATGTTGTCCGGTTTAACCCTTCAGGCTATCCAAATCTTCGACGTTAATCGACCGTAAATTACGGAAGAGCACCACCAAGATAGCGAGGCCAATAGCCGATTCGGCTGCAGCAACGGTTAGGATAAAGAAGACGAAAATCTGGCCACCGGTATCGCCTAAAAACTGCGAAAACGCGATGAAATTCATATTCACGGACAACAACATCAATTCGATTGCCATTAGCAATACGATTAGATTTTTGCGGTTCATGAAAATGCCAAACACGCTGATCGCAAACATAATTGCGCCCAGCACAAGGTAATGAGTCAGTGTAAGCACATATCCTCCCTAAACTCTTATCTAGGCCAATTAGGCTGCAGGTTGATCGGTAGACTGGGCATCATTTGCCGAATCTTTTGGCTCAGAGGCCATTTTTACAATCCGTAAGCGATCGTCGCGCTTGACACGAACTTGCTCACCTGGATTGATATACTTGGTATTCTTACGTTTGCGTAATGTCAGAGCAATTGCTGCAATCATCCCAACCAGCAGCAACACTGCTGACAACTGGAATGGCAAGAAATACTGGGTATAAATTAACATGCCCAATGTTTCAGCTGATGCAGTGTTAAAGCTTGGCTCAAGCAAACGTGATTCATCAATTTGTGCTGCACGATGCGACAAAATCAGCACCATTTCAATCAACATAATGATTGCAACGGTACCTGCCACAGGTAAAAACTTCCAAAAGCTCTTGCGTAACGCTTCGAAGTTAATATCCAGCATCATCACCACAAACAAGAACAACACCATTACCGCACCGACATAAATCACAATCAGTGAAACCGCCAAAAACTCAGCTTTAATCAGCATCCACAATACGGCGCTATTAAAGAAAGACAACACCAAATACAGCACGGCATGGACTGGGTTCTTAGCTGTAATCACACGAAATGCGGCAAAAATCAGCACTGCAGCAAAGATATAAAAAAGCGCTAAAGTCATATTTTATTCCTAGCGATACTTAGCATCAGCAGCTTTGCGTTCAGCGATTTCAGCTTCGTATTTATCACCGACTGCCAACAACATTGGCTTGGTGTAATACAAATCGCCACGTTTTTCACCGTGATATTCATAAATATGCGTTTCTACAATCGCATCAACCGGACAGGCTTCTTCACAAAAACCGCAAAAAATACATTTAGTCAGGTCAATATCATAACGGCTGGTACGACGAGTTTTATCGTCCGGACGCGCCTCTGATTCAATCGTAATCGCCATAGCTGGGCAAACCGCTTCACACAATTTGCAAGCAATACAACGCTCTTCGCCATTGGCGTAGCGGCGCTGAGCATGTAAACCACGAAAACGCGGGCTATACGGTGTTTTTTCCTCAGGAAATTGCACAGTAATCTTGCGCTGGAAAAAGTGACGACCCGTTAATAACAAGCCCTTCACCAATTCAACCAGCAAGAAGGTTTTAAAGAAATATAAAATTTTATCCATGGCGTAAGTCCTTTTCCATTACCAGATCGACCAAGGGGTCTGCATCCAAGCACCCACCAAGACAATCCAAACCAAAGTTACTGGAATAAAGATCTTCCAACCTAGGCGCATTAATTGATCGTAACGATATCGCGGAAATGTTGCGCGGAACCACAAGAAGCAGAACAGCAAGAATGCAACTTTCAACACCCACCACAGCGGGCTCGCCGCGCCAAGAACAGGAATTGACGCCGGGAATGGTGACAACCACCCACCCAAAAACATCACCGAAGCCATTGCTGAAATCAAAATCATATTGGCGTATTCAGCCAAGAAGAACAGCGCAAAACCCATGCCCGAATACTCAACCATGTGTCCAGCAACAATCTCAGATTCACCTTCAGTCACGTCAAATGGTGCACGGTTAGTTTCAGCGACACCTGCGATGAAATACACAACAAACAGTGGCAACAGCGGGATCAAATTCCAAGATAAGAGCGAACCACCGGCCATGCCCTGACCTTGCTGCTCAACGATCGCGGTGAGGTTCAAACTACCTGAAACCATAATTACGCCAACCAGAGCAAAACCCATTGCCAATTCGTAAGAGATTACTTGAGCAGCTGCACGCATACCACCCAAGAAAGCATATTTCGAATTAGACGCCCATCCTGCCAAGATCACACCGTAAACACCCATTGAAGTAATGGCCATCACGTAGAGCAAACCTACATTCACATCGGCCAATACATACCCAGGGTAAAACGGTACAACCGCCCATGCGCCTAGCGCAGGAACCAATACCATGATAGGAGCTAAAAAGAACAGCTTCTTATCAGCAGCGCTAGGTGCAATAATTTCTTTTAACAATAGCTTTACGCCATCAGCAACCGGTTGTAGCAAACCGAAAGGACCAACCCGATTAGGGCCAATCCGGATTTGCATAAAACCGATCACTTTACGTTCTGCCAGCGTTAAATAAGCCACTGCCCCCATAATCGGCGCCACTATCAAAACAATCTTGAGTAGCGTCCAAACGACAAAAGCAATGTCATAACCCAAATAACTTTGTAGAAATTCCATGTTCTGCCCCCTTAAGCCTTCAGCACTTCAACAGCGCCAACCATATCACCCAAATTACGAGTCAATGGATGCGAAGCAGCAACGCGAATTACATCGTCAACTAAGCCATCATCGAGCGCTACCAACAGTGTGGCACTACCCTGTTCTTGCTGAACAATGGCTTGACCATCAACAACCAAGCCCAATTTAGTCAGTGTCGCCGTATTTGCACGTAAAGTGCTGGCGAGCAAAGCGTCTTGAGTTGCTTGTAAACTTGGTGAGCGACGAACGATGGAATCAACCTGATACAAAGGCACTTCGCCTAAGCGAACCAAACCCTGTGCAGCTTGTGCACGCACAGCGTGTGTACTTACTACGGTATTACTTAAGCGCGGAGCAATTTCGCCGGCTAGCGCTTCATCACGAATTTCTTCTGATGAGTTGTATTCAAAACCAGAGAATCCAAATAGATTACCGAGCACTCGGAATACTTTCCACGCTGGACGAGTCTCGCCCAATGGCCGAACTACACCATTAAAGCTTTGTGCTTTACCTTCCATATTCACGAACGTACCTGATGTTTCGCTAAATGGAGAGATAGGTAAAATCACATCGGCATAATCCATGGCACAGCTTTGGAATGGTGACATGACAACCACCATTTCTGCATTTTTTGCAGCGGCCAAAGCATAAGCACCGTTGTGTGCATCATATTCAGGCTCAACACCTAAAAATACATACGCTTTTTTAGCGTCTGCCAATGCACCTGCACCAAACACATCCCCACCGAGATCCGCACCAACTAATTGCGCACCAACACTATTGGCAGCCATGGCAGGCACACCCAATGTTGCGCCAGTCAGCACTGCTAACGCAGTTGCAGCAGCGTAAATTTCAGCATAACGCGCGCTAGTTTGGGCCACATTACCCAACAAAATGGCGGTTTTGGCTTTGCCATCAAAACTCAAAGCAATCGCACGTGCGGCATCAGAAACCAACACATTCGATAAATCAACGCCAGTAGGCACTGGTACTGATTTCAACTCAACAAATGCTTGTATAACTTGCAATAAGCCTTCCACCAGCTGGTCCGGACGCACGACAACTTCGCCAACCAGCTTGGTCAACATTTCATCTGAGTGCGCATTGACTGCGGATAGCTGCAAGCCTTTTTTCACCGATTGACGTAACCGTTGCGCCAATAATGGCTGCTCTTTACGCAATGTGGAGCCCACCAACAAAACAGCTTCATTTTGTGATAGCTCAAGCAATGACTGGCCTAACCATTGAGCGCCTTGCGTTTTTAGCGAGAAATCAGCACTGCGAGCGAATGCCTGCACCGATTCAACACCCAAACCGGCCATCACTTTACGTAAAGCAAATAACTCTTCAACTGTAGAGCTTGGCGATGCAACTGCAGCAATACTATTTTTGCCATGTTCAGCAATCACTTGCTTTAAACCATTGGCAACGTATTCAAGTGCTGTTTGCCAATCGGTTTCTTGCCAAACACCGCCTTGCTTGAGCATCGGCTTAGTCAGGCGCTCTTCCGAATTCAAAGCTTCGTATGAATAGCGATCGCGATCTGATAGCCAGCATTCATTGATTGCTTCATTTTCCAACGGCAATACACGCATTACTTTGTTGTTCTTAACTTGTACGACCAAGTTAGAACCCAAACCATCGTGTGCACTCACCGATTTACGGCGAGACAATTCCCACGTGCGCGCGGTGTAACGGAATGGCTTGCTAGTTAAAGCGCCAACCGGACACAAATCGATCACGTTGCCAGAAATCTCTGAATTCACCGTTTTGCCAATAAATGGCATTACTTCGGTAAATTCTCCGCGATTGGCCATGCCTAATTCTTGGAAGCCGGCGATTTCTTCAGTAAAACGAACGCAACGGCTGCAATGAATACAGCGCGTCATATCCGTTGAAATCAAAGGTCCAAGATCTTTATTGGCAACGACACGCTTTTCCTCTGCGTATTCAGAGCCTGTTTGGCCATAGCCAACAGCCAGATCTTGTAACTGACATTCGCCACCTTGATCACAAATTGGACAATCCAATGGGTGATTAATCAGCAAAAATTCCATTACCCCTTTCTGTGCGGTAACCGCTTGATCAGAATGGGTCCAAACTTTCATGCCATCAGTAACAGGTGTTGCACAGGCCGGCAAAGGCTTGGGTGCTTTTTCAACCTGGACTAGACACATACGGCAGCTTGCGGCAATTGAGAGTTTCTTGTGATAGCAAAAATGTGGAATGTGCACACCAATCGAATTGGCTGCGTCCATCACAGTGCTACCACCAGGGACTGTCAATTTTTTACCGTCGATTTCGATTTCCAACATGCTCGACTCGATTCAAAGGCAATAATTCAAAAGAAAATTCGACTAATAACAGACGACCCAATTACAAAGGCTTGGATGACTGAGATTGATTAATCAAATCCTCGAATTCATGGCGGAAGTGTTTCAACATTCCACGCACAGGGAAAACTGCAGCATCACCTAACGCACAAATTGTGCGGCCAGCGATGTTATCACCAACACGCGATAGCAAATCGAGGTCTTCCATACGACCTTCGCCATGCGCGATACGATGTACCACACGATACAACCAGCCAGTACCTTCACGGCAAGGCGTGCATTGACCACATGATTCTTCATGATAGAAATACGACAAGCGCTCTAATGCACTTACCATACTGACGGTTTCATCCATCACGATCACTGCACCAGACCCCAACATTGAGCCGGCCTTAGCGATAGAATCGTAATCCATCGTACATTGCATCATGATTTCAGCAGGTAATACTGGCGCTGAAGATCCACCAGGAATCACAGCTTTCAGTTTTTTACCATCACGCATACCGCCGCACATTTCTAATAATTCAGAAAAAGGAGTACCAAGCGGGATTTCGTAATTACCCGGACGGTTAACATGACCAGAAACCGAGAATAATTTAGTGCCACCGTTATTAGGTTTACCTAGCTCAAGGAATTTCTGGCCGCCTTCGCGGATAATGTACGGTACCGAGGCAAACGTTTCGGTATTATTAATCGTTGTTGGCTTGCCGTATAAACCATAAGAAGCAGGGAACGGCGGTTTAAATCGCGGCTGGCCTTTTTTGCCTTCCAATGATTCAAGCAATGCAGTTTCTTCACCACAGATATAGGCGCCATAACCATGATGCGCATGCAGCTGAAAACTAAAATCAGAGCCTAAAATGTTATCGCCTAAAAAACCCGCAGCACGTGCTTGCTCAAGTGCGATTTCAAAACGCTCATAGGCTTCAAAGATTTCGCCATGGATATAGTTATACCCAACAGAAATACCCATAGCGTAAGCACCAATAATCATGCCTTCAATCAAAGCATGTGGGTTATACACTTGAATATCGAGATCTTTAAAGGTACCAGGTTCGCCTTCATCGGTATTGCATACCAAATATTTTTGACCTGGAAAACTGCGCGGCATGAAAGACCACTTCAGCCCAGTAGGGAAACCTGCACCACCACGGCCGCGCAAGCCTGAAGTCTTCATTTCTGCAATGACTTCATCTTGAGTGATTTTGTCATTAATGATTTTTTTCAACGCTGCATAACCGCCACGCTTCACATATTCGTCAAGGTGCCAGCAATTTGGATCTTCAAATTCGACGCCCTCGAACACGACGCCTTTTACATAGACGGTCATTATTCGAGCTCCGCCAGTTTTTTATCAATGGCTTCTGGCGTCATGTGATTACACATGCTGTGGTTATTCACCAACATTACAGGTGCATAACCACAGGCTCCCATGCACTCACCTTCTTTTAAAGTGAATTTACCATCGGCAGTTGTTTCATTAAAACCAATACCCAACTTTTGTTTCAAATATTCAGCTGTGGTATAGCCACCAGACAAAGCGCAGGGTAGATTGGTACAAACCGTAAGTTTGTACTTACCAACCGGCTTCATGTCGTACATATTATAAAAAGTCGCGACTTCATAAGCGGCGAGCGGTGCAATATTTAAATAGATTGCAATCGCTTCAACCAACTCATTAGATAAAGAACGCTTTTCAACCTGAGCAATTCGCAAAGCGCCCATCACCGCAGAACGAGATTGTTCTGCTGGATATTTAGCAACTTCACGGTCAATTTGCCTAATTGAATCTACGGAAAGAAGATTGTGTAAAGACATTAGCGATCAATCTCCCCAAATACGATATCTTGCGTACCAATAATTGCAACAACGTCTGAAATCATATGTCCTCGTGACATTTCGTCTAAACCAGACAAATGCACGTAACCAGGCGCTCTGATTTTCATTCGATATGGTTTATTTGCACCATCGGAAACCATGTAAATACCAAACTCACCTTTTGGATGTTCAATTGCGGCATACGCCTCACCTTCAGGCACATGCATACCTTCAGTGAACAATTTAAAGTGGTGAATCAAGTCTTCCATATTCGACTTCATTCCTTCACGAGAAGGCGGCGCCACTTTATGGTTAGTCGTGATGACCGGACCTGGATTTTCTTTTAACCATTGCACGCATTGCTTAATAATGCGGTTTGATTGACGCATTTCTTCAACACGCACCAAATAACGATCGTAGCAATCACCGTTTTTGCCGACAGGGATGTCAAAATCCATCTTGTCGTACACTTCATACGGTTGCTTTTTACGCAAATCCCATTCAACGCCAGAACCACGTAACATCGCACCAGTAAAGCCCAACGCCAATGCTCGCTCAGGCGATACCACACCAATACCCACAGTACGTTGCTTCCAGATACGATTATCTGTTAGCAGAGTTTCATACTCATCGACATATTTTGGGAATCGATTGGTGAAATCTTCGATAAAGTCGAGCAAGCTGCCTTCGCGATTAGAATTTAAACGCTTAATTGCCGCTGCATTACGGATTTTCGAAGCTTGATATTTTGGCATTTCATCCGGCAAGTCGCGATAGACGCCGCCCGGACGATAATATGCAGCATGCATCCGAGCACCAGAAACGGCCTCGTAGCAGTCCATCAAATCTTCACGCTCACGGAAAGCGTAAAGGAAAATAGTCATTGCGCCACAGTCAATACCATGTGCACCAATCCACAACAGATGATTCAAAATCCGCGTAATTTCGTCGAACATAACGCGAATATATTGAGCTCGAATTGGCACATCTAAATTGAGCAGCTTCTCAATTGCCATACAGTAGGCATGCTCATTGGACATCATTGACACATAATCAAGACGATCCATATAAGGCAAAGACTGAATGTAGGTTTTACTTTCGGCTAATTTTTCAGTACCACGATGCAAGAGACCAATGTGCGGATCAGCACGCTCGACTACTTCGCCATCCAACTCCAGCACCAAACGCAATACACCATGCGCTGCCGGATGTTGTGGACCAAAATTTAATGTGTAATTACGGATTTCAGCAGCCACCGTAGTTCTCCTCGCGGATAATGCGCGGTGTTATTTCACGCGGCTCGATGGTTACAGCCTGATAGATCACACGTGCCTGTTCAGCGTCATAACGCATTTCAACAAAGCCAGACAGTGGAAAATCTTTACGGAAGGGGTGCCCAACAAAACCATAATCTGTCAACAAACGTCGTAGATCTGGGTGGCCTTGATAAATAATCCCGTATAAGTCGAATGATTCGCGCTCAAACCAATTAATTGCTGGCCAAACCTCAACCACGGAATTAACGACTGGAAAGGCATCATCAATACAGAATACTCTTACACGTAAGCGCACATTGTATTTGTACGACAGCAAATGGTAGACCGTCGCAAAGCGAGCGCCCTCCCATACTCCATCTTTATACGTACTATAATCAATACCACAGGCATCAATTAATTGCTCAAATTGCAACTGTGGATCATCACGCAGCAATAAAGCCACTTCAGACCACAAGCTTGCCGGCACTTCTAGCGTCACTTCATCCAGCGCGGTTTTCAGCGAAGCAATTTTTGCCTCACCCAAAACAGCACGCAGACTACCCATGAGCGTTTCTAACTTATTCGCCACAGTTCACCTCACGAGCGCGCAATGGTATTGGTACGCTTAATCTTGTTTTGCAGCTGAATAATGCCGTACAAGAGCGCTTCAGCTGTCGGAGGACAGCCAGGAACATAAACATCGACCGGTACAATGCGATCACAACCACGCACAACAGAATATGAGTAGTGATAATAACCACCCCCATTGGCGCAGGACCCCATCGAAATCACCCAGCGCGGCTCTGGCATTTGATCGTAAACTTTACGTAAAGCAGGCGCCATTTTGTTGCACAAGGTTCCTGCCACAATCATTAAGTCTGATTGGCGTGGCGACGGACGAAATACAACACCAAAGCGATCCAAGTCATAACGTGCAGCGCCCGCGTGCATCATTTCGACAGCACAGCAGGCCAAACCAAATGTCATTGGCCACAAAGAACCCGTACGAGCGCTGTTGATGACCATATCCACTGTTGTGGTAACAAACCCTTTTTCTTGCGATTCCATTTGTCTCACTCCCACTCTAGAGCGCCCTTCATCCATTCGTAGACGAAGCCGACCACCAGAATGGCCAAGAAAATCATCATCGACAAAAAGCCGAACATTCCCAATTCTTTAAGCACAACGGCCCAAGGAACTAAAAATGCAACTTCCAAATCAAACAAGATAAACAAAATCGCCACCAAATAATACCGCACATCAAACTGCATGCGCGCGTCTTCGAATGCTTCAAAACCACATTCGTAAGGTGAGTTTTTTGCCGTATCTGGCCGAGCCGTTCCCAAAACCTTACTCACCCCGTAGCCCAGCACCAGTGGAATAACACCCACGAGTAAACCAACCAACAGAAAAAGCAGGATGGGGAAATAGTTTTGCAGCATGAAAATCCCCAGTTCAGAGTATTACAAAAAGGCTAGACAGCTTATTGTTATTTTTATTACATAGAAACGCTGGGATTCCCCAGCGTATTTGAAGCACTAAGTCAGCAAACTAACAACATCATAGCTGCCAAACTTAGTATATACCGACAAACCACATGCAATGGCATGGATTTAGTCAGGAATTTTTTGCCCTTCAACTTGAGATGCGACTGCAGCTGGCTGTACTGTCGACATAATTGAGGCAGTTTGTTTTGGTGCGGTCAATAAAACCAAGGCCATCGACGTAACAAAAAAAACTGTTGCACAAATGCCAGTACTGCGACTTAAAAAGTTAGCTGAGCCACTCGAACCGAACACACTACCGGCCGATCCGCTACCAAATGCAGCCCCCATATCCGCACCTTTGCCATGCTGCATCAACACCAACACAATGACAGCGATAGCAGAAATCACATTTACGGTAAGCACTAAACTGGTAATAAAGTCCATTATTTTCTCATTTCAAGAGCGACGTGAATTGTACCATCAGCGCGCCGCTTTGCAAATCTCTACAAATTCGAAGGCGGAGAGTGCTGCACCCCCCACCAACACCCCATCGACATGCTGCACAGCCAAAATTGACTCTGCATTATTCGACTTCACACTGCCGCCATAGAGAACTTTAACTCGTTCATCTAATTGATTTTTAATCAATGCATGCATCGGCGAAATCTGCTCACTGGAGGCAACCATGCCACTACCTACAGCCCAAGAAGGCTCGTATGCCACAGCATACAATCCAACTGGTAAATTTTGTAATACCTGTAACTGAGCCGCAACAACTTCTTCTGCGCGACCTTCACGTCGCTGCTCTGCGGACTCACCCACACAGTAAATCCCAAACAAGCCGGCATCTAGAGCAGCGCGCATTTTAACACCAGCTTGCTCTGTCGTCTCACCAAATAATCGCCGACGCTCAGAATGACCAACAATCACCATCTCACACCCGATATCAGCGAGCATCCCCGACGACACCTCACCCGTATATGCCCCGATGTGATACTGGCTAACGTCTTGAGCGCCACACTGCACATGGGTATTGTGAAGAATCTGCCTTGCCAACATCACATACGGATATGGGACACAGACCCCCACATTGGCCTGTAGCTTAGCCTGGGCAATCTCCCCCAAAACCGATTTAACCTGACCAATACTGCCATGCAGCTTCCAATTACCCACCACCAGTTGCTTTGCCATATTTACTTTATCCCTATCAACAGTAGAAATGGTAACGTTCCCAGCCAATCAACGTCAAACGCTAAAGCCCAAACCCGCAAACATAACCAAGACATGCATGCATATAATTCCTAAACCCAAGGATTTAAATAATGCACCCCATCCCCTACATACACTCAGCTTCCCTGCAAAACCCAAGCCCCTTAAATATCAAATTCTTCGCAATACTTCAGCACATGGATTTTTGTAATAATTCGGAAACAATAAACGATTACGATGCGGCTTGTTCAATACATACACACTCAGACAAACCCAAGGGATTTAACTGATTATGACTCTAGTTCACAAAATGCTCGTTACCGCTGGTTTAACTGCTGGCCTTTTTAGCCAAGTCATTGCTGCAGACATTACCGGTGCAGGTGCAACCTTTCCGTACCCGCTCTATGCGAAATGGGCCGAGATGTATAAAGCCAAAACCGGCAACGGCATGAACTACCAATCTATCGGCTCAGGCGGTGGCATCAAACAAATTCAAGCAAAAACGGTTGATTTTGGTGCGACAGACATGCCACTCAAACCAGCTGACCTAGATAAAGACGGCTTAATTCAATTCCCGACCGTACTGGGTGGCGTTGTACCTGTTGTGAACATTCCAGGGATTGCACCTGGCCAATTAAAGCTATCGGCGACCTTGCTAAGCGACATTTACCTCGGCAAAGTTAAAAAATGGAATGACCCTGCTGTAGCAGCACTCAATCCTGGCGTCGCCTTGCCAGCACAGAACATTACAGTTGTACGCCGTTCCGACGGTTCTGGCACAACCTTCCTGTTCACAAACTATCTATCGCAAGTTTCGCCAGAGTGGAAACAAAAAGTTGGCTCAAATAGTTCAGTACAATGGCCAGCAGGTGTGGGCGGCAAAGGCAATGAAGGTGTAGCCAATTACGTTCAACGTATTAAAGGCGCTATCGGTTACGTTGAGTTTGTTTACGCCAAGCAAAACAAACTCTCACATACACAGCTATCGAATAGCTCTGGTGCATTTGTTCAGCCGTCAGAAGAGACATTTAAAGCGGCTGCAGCCAGCGCCGACTGGAAAAACGCACCGGGTATGTTCCTGGTAACCACCAATGCACCTGGCAAAGATGCATGGCCTATTGCTAGCCCTACGTTCATTTTGATGCACAAAAAACAAGACAAACCAACCCAAGGCGTAGAAGTACTTAAATTCTTCGATTGGGCTTATGGCGCAGACGCAGACAAAGTTTCTCTTGAACTGGATTACATCCCAATGCCAGACAATGTGGTTGCAATGATCAAGTCCAACTGGAAAACACAATTGAGCGACGGAAAAAATCCAATCTGGAAATAATTTCCCCGATTGAATTGCGCAGAGATACAATTCGCGCGCAGAAAACAAGCACACTCAATTAAGTAGTGTGCTTGTTAGTTTCTAAGTTTTGGAGGACCGGAGAATTACTGATGTCTAATATGTCGCAACGGATGAAAATACAACGACTGCAAGATGCATTCTTTGTCAACAGCACCCGTTTCTTTGCTTTCTTTGTGCTTGCTCTATTGAGCGGCATTATTATTTCTTTGCTCTATGGCGCCCTACCTAGCATCAAAGCTTTCGGCCTTGGCTTTATTTCTTCAAGTGATTGGAACCCTGTTACCGATCAATTTGGCGCTTGGCCATCGATTCGTGGCACATTAATTTCCTCAGCAATTGCCTTGGTTGTTGCAGTACCGATCAGCTTTGGTATTGCAATTTTCCTGACTGAACTCTCACCCGTTTGGCTACGCCGTCCGCTTGGCATTTGTATTGAATTGCTCGCAGGTGTGCCATCGATTATTTACGGCATGTGGGGTCTGTTTGTATTTGCACCATTGTTTGCCGACCATGTCCAACCCTGGATCACCGAAGTCACCGCAGGCGTTCCTATTTTAGGCCCTTTATTTGACGGCCCGCCAATGGGCATCGGTATGTTTACCGGCGGCTTAATTTTATCAATTATGGTCATCCCTTTTGTCACCTCGGTCATGCGTGACGTTTTTGAAGTGGTACCACCACTGCTCAAAGAATCAGCATATGGTCTTGGCGGCACGACTTGGGAAGTCGTGTGGAATATCGTCGTTCCCTACACCAAAACTGGGATTATTGGCGGCATTATGCTCGGCCTAGGCCGTGCACTGGGCGAAACAATGGCGATTACGTTTGTGATTGGTAATTCAATGAATGACATGAATTCACTGTTCGACCCTGCCACGACCATTTCAGCCACACTGGCCAATGAATTCACCGAAGCACATGGCGAGCTTTACACCTCATCACTGATTGAACTGGGCCTCTTGCTCTTCTTCATTACCTTTGTCGTTTTGGTCCTTTCTAAACTGCTCCTCATGCGTCTAAACCGCAATGAAGGCTCTCATTCTTAAGGATCGGTCATGAATAATTTAAATCCTAGCCTTTACCTACGTCGTCGCCTCGTTAACAACGTCAGCCTAATCCTTTCAATGATTGCCATGGCCTTTGGCTTGTTTTGGCTGTTTTGGATTATGTACACGCTGTTTTCTAACGGGATTGCAGGCTTAACATTGCAAACATTCACCGAAACAACCCCAGCGCCTGGCAGTCAAGGTGGTTTGGCGAATGCGATTTTGGGTAGTTTGCAGATGTCTGCAGTGGGCGTGTTGATTGGTACGCCCATCGGCATTTTGGCTGGTACCTATCTGGCCGAATTTGGTAACAAAGGCTGGTTAGCCCCAACAACTCGTTTTATCAACGATATCTTGCTATCTGCGCCATCGATTGTTATTGGCCTGTTTGTATTTGAAATTTACGTCACGCAAGTGGGGCATTTCTCAGGTTGGGCCGGCTCATTTGCTTTGGCCATCTTGGTGATACCAGTGGTGCTAAGAACCACAGAGAACATGCTGCTCTTAGTACCGACCGCCATGCGCGAAGCGGCCTACGCCCTTGGTGCACCACAATGGAAAATGGTGTTGTTTGTTACATTAAAAGCAGCAAAATCAGGTGTAGCTACAGGTATCTTGCTGGCAATCGCTCGCATTTTAGGCGAAACCGCCCCGCTGTTATTTACCGCGCTAAATAACCAGTTCTACTCAAACATGAATCAACCCATGGCGAACTTGCCGGTGGTTATTTTCCAATTTGCGATGAGTCCTTACGCAGAATGGCATCAATTAGCTTGGGCTGGCGCACTCTTAATTGGCCTATTTGTTCTCGGCATGAATATCATTGCCCGCGTCATTCTTCGCCAACCCAAACAACACTAATTTAGACTTTGAACGGACAATCATTCATGAGCACTCAACATAAAGCTGGCTTGACAGTCAAAAACTTAAATTTTTACTACGGCAACTTTCACGCACTTAAAAACATCAATTTGGAAATTTTAGCCGGAAAAGTCACCGCATTTATTGGCCCTTCTGGCTGCGGCAAGTCGACGTTGTTACGCACCTTCAATCGGATGTATGACCTTTATCCAAAATTACGTGCCGAAGGTGAAATCATCCTCAACGGGCAAAACATTTTAGAGTCTAGCGTTGACTTGAATATGCTGCGCGCCAAAGTTGGTATGGTTTTTCAAAAACCAACCCCATTTCCGATGTCGATTTATGACAATGTAGCATTCGGCGTTAAGCTCTATGAAACACTGAGCAAATCAGAAATGGATGATCGCATTGAATGGGCGCTCACTAAAGCCGCGCTGTGGAACGAAGTTAAAGACAAGCTTAAGCAGTCCGGCCTAGGTCTGTCTGGCGGCCAGCAGCAACGTCTTTGCATCGCCCGCGCCGTTGCCGTAAAACCTGAGATCCTCTTGCTCGACGAACCAACATCGGCACTCGATCCAATCTCAACCGCGCACGTTGAAGAGCTGATTCATGAGCTCAAAAAAGACTATACCATCGCCATTGTGACCCACAATATGCAACAAGCTGCACGGATTTCTGATTACACGGCGTATATGTATTTGGGTGAAATGATCGAAATGGGCGAAACAGATACGATCTTTACCGCACCAAAAGTAAAAGCAACTGAAGACTACATTACAGGCAAGTTTGGTTAAGCCATACTAAATTGTATATCTACAAAAAGGCCGCTTTAGCGGTCTTTTTGTTTAGTATACGAATAAAAGTCAATATATACATAGGCTGCAATCCAATACCCACACGACAAAGCAATGCATTTGTCATTTTATCGTAACACAATCAACTTATGCTACGGCCCCTCAAGTCAGAATACCAAAGCCCGTACACATGAAGATTGCCACACAACTTAAATATGTTAGCGCCATCACCTTGGCCGCACTTCTCACTGCGGCGCTATTTTGCAGCTGGAAACTCCATACTCTTAGATTGCATTTTTTAGAAAACCAACAAAAACAAACCAGCATTGCTCAGCTTGCACAAATGAAATCAAGCATGCTCACGCTGTCACGACTCGAGGTTATGGCGCCCGATGCGACGCAACAATTGCAGCAAGCCGAACAGCAAATTCACACCCTACAACAAGCATTAACCCCTACCCTCACACCGACTCAGCGACAACCTTTACAGCAAGCACTCAGCCAAAATTGGCAGCGCTATTTAACACAATTTCACAGCGCGATTAAAATCGCCGAAACCAACCCCGAAGATGCCATCACCATTCCAGAGCAACTTTACCGGAATAATTTGTCCCCACTACTTGAACAAATCAGCCAATTAATGCGCCAAATTGTGAATGATGCACAGCACAGCGAAACCAGCATCCAGCAAGACATTCAGCAACTCATTTGGGGCGTACTCACTCCAATTGCTTGTGCAGGGCTGATTATTATTATTTCTCAACTCGGCTTTGCCAAACGTTTGCAGCATTCTTTATATCAAATGGAATCAATTGCAAAGCGATTACGCTCGGGGGAAATCACATTACGCATGCCTGAAAGTCGCGACGAACTTGGCGAATTGGGTCTCGCTATCAACCAGTTTTTACAGCAACTTCAACAAGTCCTCACGCAAGCGAGTATTGCCGCGACAGCGACCCGAGCCGATACTCACCGAATTAGCGACTTATCGAATGCCGTTAGTCAAAATACGCATGATCAATCGCTACAGTTAGATGATATCCGGCACGCCAGCGCAACACTCAGCAGTGCAATCGCCCATGTTGGCGCTCTGGCTGCACAAGCAGCAAGTATCGCCCAATCTTCATACGCAGCTACGAGCAATGCGGATCAAGCAGGGCAAATCACACTAAAAAACCTCTCGGCCTTATCATCGCATTTTGCACAAGTTGAGGCTGAAATGCAGACACTGGCGCATTCCTTTAGTGAAATAGTGACCGCCAGCGCCACGATCAAAGACATTGCCGATCAAACTAATTTATTGGCACTCAATGCCGCCATTGAAGCCGCACGTGCTGGTGAATCTGGTAGAGGTTTTGCTGTGGTTGCCGATGAAGTGCGTAAATTAGCGCAACACACCACGACCTCCACTCGCAACATCCAAGACATCCTCAAAAAAACACAATCTAATACCAGCGTAACGAGCCATGCAATTAGTGCAGCAAGTTTATGTTTGGGGCAATTTAGTGACCATGGCCAGACGGTGTCACGCTCTTTATCGCAGATTCGTAGCGAAAGCGAAGGCGTCGCCAATATGATGGAGTCGATAGCCGTCGCTGTCGATCAACAAACAGCAGCGGCGCAGGCCATTGCTGAACAGGTGAGCACCATCAGCACTGGGCTGAATCACACACACAATGATAGTCAGGCAATCAAACAGGAAATGGCAGAACTGGCAGATGTGGCCAATGAACTCGAGCGATCAATGGCCACATTTCAAACTACGAAGTAATTACTCTTGCGCTTCAGCCTGAACAACTGCAGCGATTTTATCGGCCCATTCCCGCGCCATAGCAGGGTCGATATGCTCAACCATCACACGCACCACCGGCTCTGTGCCTGATGGGCGCAGCAATACGCGTCCATCATTACCCATTGCCGCTTCAGCAACAGCAACAGCCTCAGCAATACTTTCGGAAGCGTGGCAATCAAAACCTTTCGCAATGCGAACGTTTTTCAGCACCTGCTTAGATAGCGACAAATCTTTGCAAAAACCCGCCAAGGTTTGATTGCTTTCTTGTAGCGCCTGCAAAATCTGCAAGGCAGAAACAATCCCATCGCCCGTTGAATGCTTATCTAAACACAATAAATGCCCAGATCCTTCGCCACCGACCAGCCAATTATTCAGTTTCAATTGCTCCATCACGTAGCGATCACCGACTTTCGCCCGAACAAAGCCAATCCCTTTGGCTTTCAGCGCATTTTCAACGCCCAAATTCGTCATCAAGGTACCCACAACGCCAGCACCCAAAGTACCTTTTTGCTGACGATGGCTTGCTAACACATAGAGCAATTGATCGCCATCGACGATGGTGCCATCGCGATCGACCATAATCAGTCGGTCGCCATCACCATCAAGCGCAATACCGAAATGCGCACCTTCAGACAATACTTTAAGGCGCAATGTTTCTGGATGTGTTGCACCAACCTCATCATTGATATTAAAACCATCTGGTTTCACGCCAATGCTGATCACTTCGGCGCCCAGCTCATGAAACACATGCGGCGCGATGTGATACGTAGCGCCATGTGCGCAATCAACTACCAACTTCAAGCCACGTAAATCGAGCTCGTTAGGGAAGGTTGATTTACAAAATTCGATATAACGGCCAGCAGCATCGTCAATCCGCTTAGATTTACCAATTTGTTTTGATTGCACGCAGTGCTGGATTTCTTCGATTGCAGCTTCAATAGCGAGTTCAACATCATCAGGGAGTTTCTCTCCTGATGCGCTAAAGAATTTAATCCCATTATCGTGATAAGGATTATGTGACGCAGAAATAACCACCCCTGCCGACAAACGCAGCGCTCGCGTCAAATAAGCAATACCCGGTGTTGGCAAAGGCCCAGTTAAGTACACATCAACGCCTGCCGCATTAAAGCCGGCTTGCAAAGCAGCCTCAAGCATATAACCAGAAACGCGCGTATCTTTTCCGATCAATACGGCGGCATGCTCACCGTTTTTACGTGTACTATTTGCAGCAAATACCTTGCCTGCCGCAAAACCAAGTTTCATCGCAAAATCAGGCGTAATCGGATATTCACCCACTAAGCCTCGCACCCCATCTGTACCAAAAAATTTACGCGCCATAATGTCCTACCTATTTTGTAATAAGATTATTTTAATGCTTTCCACAACTTTAAAGCATCCGCCGTTTCCCTTACGTCATGCACACGCACAATGGCAGCTCCTTTTTGCACCGCAAGTAATGCCGCAACGATACTCGCCTGCACACGACCTGAAACTGCATAGCCCGTAATTTCACCCAACATTTTTTTCCGCGAAACCCCCACCAGCAAAGGCAGAGATAATTGCTCACACAATAAATCTAGCGACTGAAACAGCGCCACATTATGCGCCAAGGTTTTGCCAAAACCAAAACCAGGATCGAACACGATACGCTCGGCAGCAATACCAGCACTCATCGCCAATGCAATTCTCTGCTGCAAATAATGCCCCACTTCAGCAACAACGTCTTCATATGCTGGCGCATTTTGCATGGTTTGCGGCTCACCTTGCTTGTGCATTAAACAGACGCCAACCTGGCTTGCAGCCAATACGTCCATCGCCCCACTACCCTCTAGGGCACTAATATCATTCACCAAATCTACGCCAGCATCAATTGCAGCTCGCATCACCTCGGGCTTACGGGTGTCAATTGACAAGGGGACATTCAAGCTACTCAGCGCCTGTAGTACTGGAATCACTCGGCGAATTTCTTCTTCAACAGGCACCAACGCGGCACCTGGTCGCGTTGATTCTCCACCAATATCTAATATATCAGCACCATCTTTTAATAATCGCTCAGCATGAGCCACTGCATGGACTAAGGTATCGTATTGCCCACCATCAACAAATGAATCGGGGGTCACATTCACAATACCCATCACCCAAGGACGATCCAAGGCCAACTTAAACCGCCCACAGGAAAAATATTTCATCGGCACTCCTAATCAACAAAAAAAGGCGGCCAAGGCCGCCTTTTAAAATCAAACAATAAATCTATGCAGCATTAAGCTTCAGTTGCTGGTGTAGTCGTTACTTCTTGACCACCTTGGGTGGCATCGCCGCCCGTTACTGCGACTGTTACACGTGGTGGTGGCAAGCTTTTAGGTGGACGCGGCTCACGACCGGCCATAATATCCAACACTTGCTCACGATCAATCGTTTCCCACTCCATCAAAGCATTGGTCATTGCTTCAACTTTATCGCGGTTTTCTTCAAGAATTTTCTCTGCGACTGCGTATTGTTCATCAATAATTCGGCGAATCTCTGCATCGACTTGCTGCATCGTTGCTTCTGACATATTTTTATGCGTCGTCACTGAGCGGCCTAAAAATACTTCGCCTTCATTATCGCCATAAACCATTGGGCCTAATTTTTCAGTCATCCCGTAGCGAGTCACCATATCACGCGCCATACCGGTAGCACGCTCAAAGTCATTAGACGCACCCGTCGAAATACGATGAATAAATAAGTCTTCCGCAACACGACCACCAAACAAAATCGCTAAACGATTGAGCATTTGATCTTTATACAGCGAAAAACTATCGCGCTCAGGCAATTGCCAAGTCAAACCTAAAGCCCGACCGCGCGGCATAATGGTCACTTTATGTACTGGATCAGTACCAGGCAGCATTTCAGCAACAACCGCATGACCTGATTCGTGATACGCCGTTGCACGACGATCTTCTTCAGTCATGACCATGCTACGACGCTCTGGACCCATGTAAATTTTGTCTTTTGCTGACTCAAAATCAGCCATATCAACTAAACGCTTGGCGCGTCGTGCCGCAAACAGTGCGGCTTCATTGACTAAGTTAGCCAAATCAGCGCCCGACATGCCAGGTGTACCGCGAGCAATAATCGATGCATCAACATCATTAGCGATCGGCACTTTACGCATATGAACCGCAAGAATCTGTTCACGACCACGAATATCTGGCAAAGATACGGTAACTTGTCGGTCAAAACGACCTGGACGCAATAAAGCAGGATCAAGTACATCAGGACGATTGGTTGCTGCAATCACGATAATGCCTGAATTGCCTTCAAAGCCATCCATTTCAACCAGCATTTGGTTCAATGTTTGCTCGCGCTCATCATTACCGCCGCCCATACCCGCACCGCGCTGACGACCTACCGCATCAATTTCATCGATAAAGATGATACACGGCGCATTTTTCTTGGCATTTTCGAACATATCGCGAACGCGTGCGGCACCAACACCGACAAACATCTCAACGAAATCAGAACCCGAAATCGAGAAAAACGGCACCTTTGCTTCGCCAGCAATCGCTTTAGCCAGCAAGGTTTTACCGGTACCCGGCGAGCCTACGAGCAAGATCCCGCAAGGCATACGGCCACCTAAACTTTGATACTTGCTTGGATCACGCAAATAATCAACAATTTCAGAGACTTCTTCTTTGGCTTCATCACAACCGGCAACATCTGCAAAAGTCACCGAATTATTGTTTTCATCGAGCATTTTGGCTTTTGATTTACCAAAACTAAAAGCACCGCCTTTACCGCCGCCTTGCATCTTATTCATAAAGAAGATCCAAACGCCAATCAGCAACAACATCGGCGCCCAATTGACGAGCAAACTCATCAATAGACCTTGCTCTTCTTCGGCCTTGGCAGAAAACTTCACATTATATTTAATGAGCGTATCAACTAAACGGTAATCAAATGGCGCCAAGGTGGAATAACCCGCCCCATCGGCTTTTTTACCGCGAATCAATTGACCACGTAAAGGATTACCTTCGATTTCAGCACTGGCAATACGGCCTTGCTCAACATCCGTCATAAACTGCGAATACGGTATTTGAGTCGAGCCATCTTGATGCTTAGAAAATTGATTAAATACCGTCATCAGCACTAAGCCAACGACGAGCCAAATGGCGATATTCTTGCCGAGATTATTCAAGGCTTTGCTCCTGAGTTTCCCAAAACGAGGGATGATGAAAACATTTTACCTGTTTAGGACTTTTTTTGTTTACCCAATAAATAGACTTCGGGACTACGATCACGTGAAGCCTTTGGTTTTCGAGTCACAACCGACGCAAAAGTTTCACGCATCGCACTCATATACTCGGTAAATCCATAACCTTGAAACACTTTAACCAATAAATGACCGCCGGGCTTCAATTGTTCACGTGCAAATTCCAAAGCCAGCTCGCACAAATACATACTACGAGCCTGATCCGTATCGGCATTACCCGTTATATTGGGGGCAATATCACAAATGACAAGGTCTAACTGGCGGCCATTTAGCAAAGCACTAAATTCCGCCAAAACTTCATCTTCACGAAAATCGCCTTGCACAAATTCCACGCCACGAATCGGGTCCATTTCTAAAATATCTAGCGCAAAAACACGCCCATGCGGCCCTACTTTTTTGGCCGCAACTTGACACCAACTGCCGGGGGCAGCACCCAAGTCGGCCACCCAAATCCCGGGTTTAAGTAATTTATCTTTCTCATCAATTTCGATGAGCTTATAAGCAGCACGTGCACGATAGCCATCTTTTTTGGCCATCTGCACATAGTGGTCATTAACATGCTCTTGTAGCCATACATTACTGGAATTAGAACGAGCCATCAGGTAAACTATCCGGTTATTTCAAGGTTTTTAAGGTTAATCTCATGCTACAACTCACTGCAGATCAATGCCGACATTTGCGTAGCTTAGCGCACCATCTCAATCCGGTCGTGATGATTGGTAGCTCAGGCTTGACCGACGCTGTGATGCGCGAAATTGCGATCAATTTAGATGCGCACGAACTAATCAAGGTTCGCGTACTGGGCGACGATCGCGAAGCGCGGGTTCAGTTTATGGAAAAAATCTGTGCTGATCTTGGTGCTTGCCCAGTTCAACACTTAGGCAAACTGCTGCTTATTTTCCGCCCAAGCAACACTGACAAACCAAAGATCTTACTGCCTAAGCCAAAAAAGGTAGCAAAATAAAACAGGGGCGGCTTAGCCGCCCTTTTTTAATGCTCGCTAGACCATATATAGACTAGGCCAAAAATGCTCTGCATTAAATAAATCAAACTTGAAATCGTATGCCACTGCGCCAAACCACCACCAAACATACCCTCTGCGGCATTACTAACCACGGGTTTTAATTCGGCGATTAAAGGGAAAATGGCAAATTGATTAATCAGTGTACACAGCAACATACTCAAAATCAGCCACAAGCGCAGACTTTTAAATGCGCTTAGGCCATTAAACCAAATCTGCCAGACCGCCAAAAACAATCCTGCGACGATCCCGATCCAGCCAATCACATAAAACAATTTCCCTGCCACCATGCCGGCAACAGCTTTATCTAAACTCGTGAATAAGGCGGGCGCAACGACCATGCCGATAATCCACATCCCACCAATCCAAAGGGTGGTCAGTACATTCTTTAGTCCATTAGCCATGACGTATATGAATGGCGCATCGGTGTGCAAAAAGCCTCACACATATACCCACCCTATCTCCGCGTAGTTTAGATGTATTTTACCGCTAAAATTTCATACTCACGAATCCCGCCCGGCGCCATCACTTCAGCCACATCTTCGGCATATTTACCAATCAAAGCACGCGCAATCGGGCTTGATACTGAGATTTTACCGGCTTTAATATCCGCTTCATCATCACCAACAATCTGGTAAGTCACTTCAGCTTCGGTATCTAAATCTTGCAACAAAATTGTTGCACCAAACACAATGCGGCCTTCTGCGGTTTCTTCCAAATCTTTTGGATTGATAATTTGTCCATTAGACAACTTAGCTTCTAACTCAGCAATACGCCCTTCGACAAAGCCTTGCTTTTCTTTGGCCGCATCATACTCAGCATTTTCTGACAAATCGCCATGCGAGCGCGCTTCAGCAATCGCAGCAATCACAGTCGGACGCTCTACACTTTTTAAGTGCGCCAACTCAACTTTAAGCCTTTCAGCACCAACCACTGTGAGTGGGACCTTAACCATACTTTTTCTCCACTTAGTAATGACATCGCCACCACCAATAAAAACAAGAGCCGCCATCCCAATCTGGAACGGCGGCTTCACTTGAAGTGCAATACGTTATCAGTTATTTAACTGCAGATGCAAGTCTTGTAAACTATAAACGTTCAATTCTTTCATATCACGAATCCCCACGCAGGCTGCTTTTGCGCCAGCAATGGTCGTGAATACCGGCAACTTAGCTTTCAGCGCTTCATGACGAATCGAGTAACTATCTTGAATCGCTTGGCGACGCTCATCGACGGTATTAAAAATCATACCCACTTGACCATTGACGATCATATCAACGACATGCGGACGACCTTCAGTCACTTTGTTTACCGCAGTCACCGCCACACCAGCAGCGGCAATCGCAGCAGCAGTGCCCTTAGTAGCCAGCAATTTAAAGCCCAGTTTGGCCAAAATTGTTGCGCATTCAATCGCTGCAGGTTTATCCCCTTCGCGCACCGAAATAAACACACTACCTTGTGTCGGCAATACCACACCAGCGGCTAATTGCGATTTCACAAATGCCTCAGCAAAAGTCGTACCCACCCCCATCACTTCGCCGGTTGACTTCATTTCTGGGCCCAGAATTGAATCCACACCCGGGAATTTTGCGAATGGGAACACCGCTTCTTTCACTGAATAATACGGAGGAATCACCTCTACCGTCACACCTTGCGACACCAAAGATTGGCCTACCATACAACGCGCAGCCACTTTAGCTAAGGCCACGCTAGTGGCTTTAGATACGTACGGTACGGTACGTGAAGCACGTGGATTCACTTCCAGCACAAAGACCTTGGCATCATCGCCCTTGCCTTGAATCGCAAACTGCACATTCATCAAACCAACAACGTTCAAGCCTTTGGCCATCAACACCGTTTGGCGACGTAATTCGTCTTGCAACTCTTTGCTGAGTGAATACGGTGGCAATGAACATGCCGAGTCACCCGAGTGAACACCCGCTTGCTCAATATGCTCCATAATGCCGCCGATGATGACATCAGTACCATCAGAAATCGCATCCACATCCACTTCAATCGCATCGTTCAAGAAACGATCTAGCAATACTGGAGAATCATTCGATACTTTTACCGCTTCGCGCATATAGCGCTCAAGGTCTTTATCCGAATGTACGATTTCCATCGCACGGCCACCCAATACATACGATGGACGCACCACCAATGGATAGCCCAACTCACGTGCCAAATGCAAAGCATCTTGCTCAGTGCGTGCTGTCGCGTTAGGCGGTTGACGCAATTGCAAGTCTTGCAATAATTTTTGGAAACGCTCGCGATCTTCCGCGGCGTCGATCATGTCTGGGCTAGTACCAACAATTGGCACACCGTTAGCTTCTAAAGCACGTGCCAATTTCAATGGTGTTTGACCACCGTACTGCACAATCACGCCAAATGGTTTTTCAACCGCAACGATTTCAAGCACGTCCTCGAGCGTCAATGGCTCGAAATACAAACGATCTGACGTATCGTAATCAGTTGAAACCGTTTCTGGGTTGCAATTGACCATAATGGTTTCGTAACCATCTTCGCGCAAAGCCAGTGCAGCGTGAACGCAGCAATAGTCAAACTCGATACCTTGACCAATGCGGTTCGGGCCACCGCCCAAAATCATTACTTTCTTTTTGTCCGTCGGCGCTGCTTCGCATTCTTCTTCGTAAGTCGAATACATATACGCCGTATCGCTCGCAAACTCAGCTGCGCAGGTATCTACACGCTTATACACTGGACGAATACCAAATGCATGGCGTGCTTTACGCACCGCATTTTGATCGCAACCGAGCAAAGTACCCAAACGACGGTCCGAGAAACCTTTGCGTTTCAATTTACGGAATTCAAGCTTAGTGACACTTTCGACTGCACGGCCACGCAAGGCGGCTTCATCGTTCAGGATGTCTTGAATTTGCACCAAGAACCATGGGTCGATCTTCGAAATATTGTGAACTTCGTCCAAGCTCAAGCCAACGCGGAAAGCGTCCGCCACATACCACAAACGCTCTGGACCTGGCGTGGCAATTTCTGACTCGATCTTCGCGCGATCAGTACAAATTTCGTCAAAGCCCGACATGCCAGTTTCAAGACCACGCAAGGCTTTTTGCAATGATTCTTGTTGGGTGCGGCCAATGGCCATCACTTCACCCACCGACTTCATTTGTGTCGTTAAGCGATCATTGGCTTGCGGGAATTTCTCGAACGCGAAACGTGGGATTTTAGTCACAACGTAATCGATCGAAGGCTCAAACGACGCTGGCGTTTTACCGCCAGTAATTTCGTTTTTAAGCTCGTCCAGCGTATAACCCACGGCCAATTTAGCGGCAACTTTAGCAATCGGGAAGCCCGTTGCTTTTGACGCCAACGCGCTTGAGCGCGAAACACGTGGATTCATTTCAATCACGATCAAACGGCCATCGGCAGGATTAACCGAGAATTGCACGTTCGAGCCGCCCGTATCCACACCGATTTCACGCAATACCGCAATCGATGCATTACGCATGATTTGGTACTCTTTGTCGGTCAGCGTTTGTGCTGGCGCAACCGTGATCGAGTCACCGGTATGCACACCCATTGGGTCTAAGTTTTCAATCGAGCAGATGATGATGCAGTTGTCGTTCTTATCACGAACCACTTCCATCTCATACTCTTTCCAGCCCAAGAGCGATTCTTCAATCAGCAATTCTTTGGTTGGCGAGAGATCAAGACCGCGAGTACAGATCTCGATAAATTCTTGCATATTGTAGGCAATACCACCGCCCGAGCCACCCATTGTGAACGATGGACGAATAATCGTCGGAAAGCCCACTTGCGCCTGCACCGCCAATGATTCTTCTAAGCTATGCGCAATACCTGAACGCGCTGAACCCAGACCAATCTTATCCATCGCCACTTTAAATTTTTGACGATCTTCGGCTTTATCGATGGCTTCTGGGGTTGCACCGATTAATTCAACGTTGTATTTGTCGAGCACGCCGTGGTGCCACAAATCGAGCGCACAATTGAGTGCGGTTTGGCCACCCATCGTCGGCAAGATCGCATCTGGACGCTCTTTTTCGATGATTTTTTCTACAACTTGCCACGTAATTGGCTCGATGTAAGTCACATCCGCCATATTCGGGTCGGTCATGATGGTGGCAGGATTGCTGTTCACCAAAATGACTTTGTAACCCTCTTCGCGCAGCGCTTTACAAGCTTGCGCGCCAGAGTAGTCAAATTCACACGCTTGGCCGATCACAATCGGGCCCGCGCCAATAATCAATATGCTTTTAAGGTCGGTACGTTTTGGCATTGTGCTGTCAGGTTTGCGCGTTAAAAGGTGGTTTTCACCTCAACTTTTAATCGCGCAACACCTAGCTCCTTTAATAACTACGTGGATTAATCAGTTTGATTGAGCATACTTAATCGGCAACGCCACTTAAGCCTTACGCTCTGCCATTTGCGCAATAAACTTATCAAACAAGTACGCCACATCGTGTGGACCTGGGCTGGCTTCTGGGTGGCCTTGGAATGAGAATGCCGGCGTATCGGTCAATTCAATCCCTTGCACTGTGCCGTCAAACAATGAACGATGCGTCACGCGAACGTTGGCCGGCAAACTGGTTTCATCCACTTGAAAGCCATGATTCTGACTGGTAATCATCACATGCTTGCTATCCAAATCTTGCACTGGATGGTTGGCACCGTGGTGACCGAATTTCATTTTGCTGGTTTTACCGCCAGCGGCCAAACCGAGCAATTGATGACCCAAGCAAATACCAAAAATCGGTAATTTTTTGGCCAACAAGGCTTGAATCGCGTTGATGGCGTAATCACATGGCTCAGGATCGCCAGGGCCGTTCGACAAGAACACGCCGTCTGGATTAAGCGCCAACACGTCAGCAGCTGGAGTTTGCGCTGGCACCACGGTCAATTTGCAACCGCGTTCAGCCAACATGCGCAGAATATTGTGCTTCACACCGTAGTCGTAAGCGACCACGTGAAAACGTGGATTCGATTGCACGGTATAACCAACGCCTAATTTCCATTCGGCAGTCGACCATTCAAAGGCTTTCTCGCACGTAACGACTTTGGCCAAATCTTGACCGGCCATCGAGCCAAACGATTTGGCTTTAGCAACAGCAGCAGCTTCGTCGATATTTTCACCAGTCACGATGCAACCAGGCTGAGCGCCTTTCTCACGCAAAATACGGGTTAATTTACGGGTATCGATATCGGCAATAGCCACGACGTTGTTTTGCTTGAGATACTCCCCCAAGCTCATTGTCGCGCGAAAGTTAGAATGCAACAGAGGCAGATCGCGAATAATCAAGCCTTCGGCAAAAACTGAACGGCTTTCAGCGTCTTCTGGGTTAACACCGTAATTACCAATGTGCGGGTAAGTTAGCGTAACAATCTGTTTGGTATAAGAAGGGTCAGTTAAGATTTCTTGATAACCCGTCATTGAGGTATTAAATACCACCTCACCAAGGGTTTCACCATCAGAACCAATAGAAATACCATGAAAAATAGTGCCATCGGCAAGGGCCAAAATGGCAGGGCTAGCGGCTGGCGTGGGAACTGTCGTAGACACGGGGCGGCTCCAGGGCATTGCGCCCAATAAGTCAAAATCGGTGGCGTAGGCGTAGAAAAACGGGGTAAGGTTGCCCCACCCCGTTTCACACATACAAAATTGGCCGAATTCTACCCTAAAAGCCCTTTCCCATCAATGCTAATCAATTCGCCGCACGCTTATTTACCGAGCAAGCTTTCAACTTGCGCCACCAAAGCGCTGACTTTTTGATACGGCGCAAATCGGCCCACCACCCGCCCTTCACGATCAACTAAAAACTTGGTGAAATTCCAATGAATCCGCCCCAAGTGCAAAAACCCAGCCTGCTGCTGCTTTAAGTAAGTAAAGAGCGGCTCAGCCCGAGGCCCATTCACCTCAACCTTGGCAAACATCGGAAAATCAACCGCAAAGCGCAATTGGCAAAACTGCGCAATTTCCGCCGAACTACCGGGCTCTTGCCCGCCAAACTGATTACACGGAAAGCCCAACACCTGCAAACCGCGCTCGCGATACTGCTGATAGAGCTGCTGCAAATCGGCATATTGCGGCGTAAACCCACAGGCACTAGCCACATTCACAATCAGCAACACCTGACCACGAAAATCCGCCATCGGCTGCACTTGACCTGACAATGTTGTGACAGAAAAATCATAAATACTTTGCATGGCTTACTCGTTTATTCTTATTGCGTGTATTGTCGCTGGATTTAAACTCAGCCTCACCTCATATCGCCCTTAAGGACGACCTATGCACATCGCTAGCGGCTACGCCCACGGCCCACGACCCACGCCGCAAGTCGCCATTGCCGCCGTCAGCGCGGCCATGGCACGCGGCGGACTCAGTCAAGCTGGCTCAATTTATCTGTTTTTATCGATGCACTTTCAGCACGATATCAGCAATTGCTTACGGGCGGTCACGCAAGTCACTGGCAGTTTTGATATTTTTGGCGCCAGCGCCGCTGGTGTATTTAGCGATCAAGACTGGTCGCTCGACGCCCCCGCTGCTGCTGCGCTGGTGCTACCCGCACAAATGCATCTCCCGAGCAGTACGGATTATTTTTCGCTGGCCGCACCCAACGCCATCAACTCGCAATGGCTCAATCAAGGTGACCGGCGCTTTGGCGGCATTGCTGGAGACGCCACCGGCCAAGGCGCTTACGCCATCTGGCAACAAGGCCGCCCGCATACGGGATTTATCCAAACCCCGCTCACCCCTCGCGACATCATCGTCTCGCAAGGTTTTCAAGCACTTAGCCCGTTTTACACCATCACCGCCAGCAACGGCATTATGCTCGACAGCCTTGAGCACCAACCCGCTTACCACACACTCAAACCTTGGCTAAACGACCATCCTTTACACCACTTAATGGCAGGCCTGAACGACGGCACCGCCACGACATGGATTCCGGTAATTGGGGTAGATGAGCGCAAGCAATCGGTCATGCTCGCCCAAGCTGCTCCACCTTCGATGCAATTGTGTTGGGGGCATTTTGACAGCCAATCGGCCAGTCATGATCTAGGACTACAACTGATGCGCCGCCTTGCCGGTAAACCGCAACCCAAATGGGCATTAGTCATCTCAGGACACCGCCGAGTCATTGCCGGCAATGGCTTACACGAGCCCGATTGGTCGGCAATTCGCAGCGCCTTACCGGGCGTTCCCTTTGCTGGATTTTACGGCAATGGCCAGATTGTACCGCTCGCCAAAAGCAATCAAATCGTTGACAATAGCGTGGTCATTGCTCTTTTTGACTAAACCAGCCTGCAAAACCCAAGCCACCCTGCAAAGCAATTGACCCAGGCCGATGGGCCACAAGCGACAAACCACCGGTTAAGCCTTGTCGCCACGCCTGCTTTGCGATGGCCAACCAAAGACCCAGATCGACGCTATGTTATTTAACCCCAGCCGCGACGAAGCGCGCCGTTTTTTTATTCAAACCTGGCAAAAACACCTACAAAACCAAACGCTCGCCGACTTAGAAGCGGTGCTGGTTGATGTATTGATGGCGCACCCGGAATACCACACTTATTTAAGCATCGATTATCTTGATCACGATTGGCCGCCCGAGCATGGCGACACCAACCCCTTCTTGCACCTGAGTTTGCATCTGGCGCTAGCCGAGCAACTCTCAATCGATCAACCGGCGGGCGTGCGCCAACTGTACCAACAATTGCATCAGCAGCAAGGCGACGCGCACAAAGCGCTACACATCATGCTCGACTGTCTAGCTGAAATGATCTGGCAAGCGCAGCGCAATCAAACGCAGCCCGACCCCGCGATTTACCTAGCCGGCATTCGCCGTCACTTGGGTTTATTCCAATAAGTAGGTATATCCCTGCAAATAGCTAAAATCAAAATTCGCAGACATATACCTACTCAACACAAATTTGATTAGCAACGACTAAGGACTTCATGCTCAATACCCCACTCGTGGTTTTAGACTTTGAAACCACCGGCCTATCGCCTGCGATGGGCGCACGCATTACTGAAGTGGCCGCGCTGCGCGTCGTCAACGGCAAGGTGGTGGATAAACTGGTAACACTAGTCAATTGCGGCGTGCGTATTCCACGCGAGATTACCCAAATCACCGGCATCACGCAGACCATGGTGAACACCGCACCTAAAGCCAGCGAGGTCGTTCCGGCGCTAATTGACTTTATCGGCAGCGATGCGCTGGCGGCACATAACGCCAGCTTTGACCAAAAATTTCTGCTGGCCGAAAGCCAACACCTTGGCCTTACGCCGCGCCATTCACACCTAGTTTGCTCGCTCTTGCTGTCACGCCGAGTATTGCCGCAAATGCACAGCCACAAACTGGGCGAACTGGCCAAGGCGCTCAATATTCGCTTTAACGGCAACGCGCACAGGGCCGAAGCCGACGCCGAAGTCACCGTTGCGCTCATCACGCACCTATTAAAAACCCTGCGTCATCAACATGGCTGCCAGCACATCGACACTGCACTCCTTGTGCAAATCAATAAACAAGTCGCTGCCAAAGTGCCATTATTTCTAAAAAACCGTGCATCCAACACCAATCATTAAGCACCAGCACAACCATCAAGCACAAAAAAAGCGGCCTGCTGGCCGCTTTTTAAAACCATCTTAATCTCTAAGCACCATCACGACTTTGCCGCATAATGGCATTCACCGCAGCAAAACCCGCACGTATTTCTGCCGAAACCGGCTGACCTAGTTTACTCACCAACACCACCGCCAAGGTCGACAACACAAAGCCCGGAACAATTTCATACAAACCAAACCAAGCGTATTGCTTCCAAATCAAAACAGTAAGCGCGCCAACGACAATCCCAGCCAAAGCGCCATTACGCGTCATACCTTGCCACAATAAGGACAAAATAATCACTGGCCCAAATGCCGCGCCAAAACCAGCCCAAGCATAACTCACCATTTTTAACACTTGGCTATTTGGATTAGACGCCAAACCAATCGCCACCAAGGAAATAAGCAGCACCATGGCGCGGCCAAACCACACCAATTCATTTTGCGAAGCTTGTTTGCGTAAAAAGCTCTTATAAATGTCTTCGGTCAAGGCGCTCGAACAGACCAATAGTTGGCACGACAAAGTACTCATCACCGCCGCCAAGATCGACGCCAAAAACAAACCTGCCAACCATGGATTAAATAATTGCTTGGCCAACTCAATAAACACCGTTTCTGGTTGCGCATTCACGCCTGCAGCCATTGTTGGGTGTTGCGCAAAATAAGCAAAACCAAAAAACCCCACGCCAACCGCACCCAATAAACACAAAAACATCCACGTCATACTGATACGGCGCGCTTGTGGAATCACGTCCACCGACTCTGCTGCCATAAATCGCACCAAAATATGCGGCTGGCCAAAGTAACCTAAGCCCCAAGCCAGCAAAGAAATCAGCGCCACCGCATCCAAAGAGCCCCAAACATCCAAATGCTTAGGACTCAGCATCGCAATATGCTCCACACCCGCCGTAAAACCACCGCTCGAATAAATCACCATCATTGGCACTAAAATCAAGGCAGTAATCATTAACGAGGCTTGAATCGTATCGGTCCAACTCACGGCCAAAAAGCCACCAATCAACACATACGAAATCGTCGCCGCCGCACCAACCCACAAGGCAGTCTCGTACGACAATCCAAACATATTTTCAAACAATCGCGCGCCGGCCACGACGCCAGAAGCGCAATACAGCGTAAAAAACACCAAAATCACCACTGCCGTCACAATCCGCAGCATATGGCTTTTATCTTCAAAGCGATTGCTCAGATAGTCAGGCAAAGTCAATGCATTACCGCATTGCTCGGTATAGGCTCGCAGCCTAGCGGCAACAAAGCGCCAATTCAAATACGCTCCAATCAGCAAGCCCACAGCGATCCAAGCTTCAGACAAACCCACCAAAAAAATGGCCCCAGGCAAACCCATTAACAGCCAGCCACTCATGTCTGACGCGCCAGCAGACAACGCCGTCACAAAGCTACCTAAACTACGGCCACCTAAAATGTAATCGGATAAATTATTGGTTGCACGATATCCCAACCAACCAATCGCCAGCATGCCCACCAAATAAACCGTAAATGTCACCAAAGTTGGTGTATTTGCAATAATCAAAACGAACTCCCCTTTTACGCATGTACTAAAAATCAGACCAAACCACCCACTTCACATCGCCGCCCCCGGCCTTTAAAGTGATGTTATTTAACTGCCCTGCTGCTACGGCTTTTACATCCGCATTAAAACCAATGCGCCACACTCGAAATCATCAACTCTCCCAAACCAACGAGGTTAATCAACATACTTAAACAAAACATCACCCGAAAAATGCCTTTTTGGGTTTTGTGTCGATACACTTGCTGCGCAGCCCATGCGCCAGGCCAGCCGCCCAGTGTCGCAATAAAATGCAGCACCGCTTCAGGAATGCGCCAAGCGCCACGGGTGGCCTGCTTTTTATCCAAGGCATACAGCGCAAAACTCGCTGCGCTCATCACCACAAACAACGCCAACAACACCCAACGCAGCGGCGACAACAACACCAATAACAAGGTGATCGGCAGCAAACCCATCGCCAAATAATCTACCCAATCAAAGCGCGCAGCCTTCACTTCTGCTGATTTAGCCTCACGCCGAGCTTGGTTTTTTGCCAACTGCTCAGCACTGCTGGCAGCCATTTGCGCGCGCGAGCGGCCTTGCTTATCTTTACCCACGGTAAAAAATATCGTATCGCCAATGCGCGGCTGATGAATGCCGCCGCGCTTGAGGGTGCTGATATGCACAAAATATCGCTCGCCATTGGCGATCTCAATAAAGCCAAAATCTTTCTTCCATTGTCGTAACTTGCCGTTTTGCATCCTTCATCCCTTTGCTGTTTTTGGCGCTAACGCCTTTTTAATTGTATGCCGCTACCCAACTTGAACACGCCTAGGGCCAACTGACAACGCTCAACTCGCTCTAGCGTATTGATTTCGAACCTGAGCGTCGCAAAAAAACGTCACTTACCGCGCAACTGCCAAGGTGGCACCTGCCCCTTATCGGCCCAATATTGCTCTAAACGCTGCCAGATCGGCTCTTTTTCAGCGTCGCTGAGCATCACCCAATGCGCCACTTCGAGCATGGTGCGCTGACAACCTTGGCAAACATCATCGCCCATTCCCGTTGAGCATACCGCGACACACGGCGTATCTGGGCGCTCTTTTGCCTGATTCATTACAGTCTCTTTCTTGAAAATTAATTAAAAACTCAAAAACAAATAGCTCGCTTGAAAATAAAACGTCTTATTAGCTTCATTTTTCCGTCGCACTATTGTCATATTTGATCCGCATGATGGCTCACGAACCCTCAGCGGAGTGCATACCGATGGCATCTGAACTGCGTTTTCGTAGCATCTGGATTTCCGACCTGCATTTGGGCACCGCAGGCTGCCAAGCCGATTATCTCTTAGATTTCTTAAAGCACACCGAATCGGAGCAATTATATCTAGTCGGCGACATTATTGACGGCTGGGCAATGCAGCGCAGCTGGTATTGGCAACAAAGCCACAATGATGTGATTCAAAAAATCCTGCGTAAAGCGCGTAAAGGCACCCAAGTCACCTACATCCCCGGCAACCACGACGCCGGTGCACGGCAATTTATCGGCCTGTTATTTGGCGATATCCGCATTGAAAACGAAGTTATTCACACCATGGCCAACGGCAAGCGCTTTTTGGTGATTCATGGCGATCAATTTGATGGCGTTATTCAATGCGCGCGCTGGCTGGCCATGGTGGGCGATCATGCTTACGAAATCACCCTCAAGCTCAATCGCTGGTTCAATCATTTGCGTGCGCGCTTGGGTTTTAGCTACTGGTCTTTATCGCAATACCTGAAACACAAAGTCAAAAAAGCAGTGCATTTTGTTGATGACTTTGAGCACGCACTGGCCAATGAAGCCAAAAAACGCGGCCTAGATGGCGTGATTTGCGGGCATATCCATCATGCCGAAATTCGCACCATCGACGGCATTGAATATTGCAACGATGGCGACTGGGTTGAAAGCCTGAGTGCCTTAGTCGAAATGCCCAATGGCGAACTCAAAATTATCTACTGGCAAAAAAAATACGCCCAAGCGCACGCCGAAATCAGCAAATTATATGCAAACAACACCGATCACCCTTTCATCACCGCACGCCCAAGCGCCAACACCAATCCAACCACGTCTCACTAACCCCACTTTTACTCAATAAGGAAGCAAAGCATGAAGATTTTAATCGTCACCGACGCTTGGGAGCCGCAAGTGAATGGCGTGGTTCGCACGCTCAAACAAACCACCGCTGAGCTCAAAAAAATGGGCCACACCGTCGAGCTACTCACGCCGCTGGAATTTAAAACCATTCCTTGCCCGACTTACCCCGATATTCGCCTGTCGATTTTACCGGGCAGCAAAGTCAAGCAACGCATTCGCGACTTTGCCCCCGACGCGATTCATATCGCCACCGAAGGCCCGCTGGGCATGGCCGCTCGCGCCTACAGCTTAAAGCATCAACTGCCCTACACCACGGCGTATCACTCGCGCTTTCCGGAATACGTACAGCTGCGTTTTGGCATTCCATTGAGCGTCACCTACGCTTGGCTACGCCGTTTTCATAATGCCGCGCAAGCGGTGATGGCCCCCACGCAAGTAGTGGTGAAAGACCTCACCGAGCGCGGCATTAAAAACGTCGTCATGTGGTCGCGTGGTGTCGATTTAGAGGTATTCAAACCCGGTCGGCGCGACAAACTGCACTCTCGCACGCCGATTTTTGTTTACGTTGGCCGCGTTGCCGTAGAAAAAAATGTCGAAGCCTTTTTAGAATTAGACTTACCCGGCAGCAAATGGGTGGTCGGCGATGGCCCTGCCGCTGCAGGACTTAAATCCAAATTTGGCGAGCAAAAAAACATTCATTGGTTAGGCGTACTCAATCAAGCTGAATTGGCCGAAGTGTATAGCAGCGCCGATGTGTTTGTGTTCCCAAGCAAAACCGATACTTTTGGCTTGGTATTGCTCGAAGCCATGGCCTGCGGTTGCCCTGTAGCGGCATACCCCGTAACAGGACCAATTGACGTAATTGGTAGCGATGGCCCGGGTGCTTTAAACGAAAATCTACACGAAGCCTGCCTTGCTGCGCTGCGCATTGATCGCAATGAAGTGCGCCGCTTTGCCGAGCGCTATTCATGGGCCGCCGCCAGCCGCCAGTTTTTATCGCACCTGCATCCATTTACGCCAACGGCGCAAGAAGAGCTGCGCCTGATTGAACAAGGGGCGATTGGCGAATAAAGCGCCAGCACAGCACACAAAAGCCCTCGCTCATGACGAGGGCTTTTTGCGCCAACTGAGCCGACCCACCGCCTTGACGCTTATTTTTTCTCCGTTTATGGCCAACGACCGTGACGCAAACGCCGCTCCCTCGACGGGCGACTCAGCACCAATCTCTGCAAATCAGCACAACGCCAAATCAATAAAGCGCAAACAAACTTACTATTTTGTTATTTGCAGCGACAAATTACGTTATATTGCTGTCCAACCTTGTAAAACCCTAAGCACAACCCGCAAGCCATCGGACAGCGGCACGCGCCTCACACCCACCAACCACTGACAACAACTCCCGAGTCGCGACCACGCATTTACTACATGCTGGCGATGATGGTCATCGACCAAGACATGGACTGAAAAGTCGGTGTGATTTCACATGCACAGGAAATGACAGAACGGATTGAGCTGAAGATTTTGATGCAGAAGACGGCGGGTGGGGAGTTACATAGTAACTTATTAATAAGTCATATTTTCTTAAAAGAGAGGCTATATGGGGCGCACTGCAGATTATGCAATTCAAGGGTTTTTGTACCAGTTCAACAAAACATTACTCGAAATATTAAAATCCACGGATGACTCGATCATTACAGTTGAAGGAATTGTTGAAGATATTGATGTTGTAGAGAATGGCATCACTAAGGCAATTCAATGTAAATACCATGAAGCTGCGACTTCATTTAATGCAAGTACATTATACAAACCATTACTGCAAATGATGCATCATTTTCATCTAAATTCAACCAGTACAATTAATTACATTCTTTTCGCCCACTTCCCTAGCCTTAAGCAAGAAGATTTCATCGTTGATAAAAAAACCCTTGAAGATGCTCTGAAATCCAAAAACAAAGAATTTAATAAATATGTAATAGCACTTAATGGAAAAGTTGATATTGATAATTTCTTGCTAAGGTTTGAAGCCAAGATTGGCCCCTCGTTTGATAAGTTAGTTGATGAGGTTCACTCATATTTTATTAATGAAGGCATAAGCTCCACTGATGCTGAAACGCTCTATTATCCCAACGCAATTAATTTTATTGCTGAGTTAAGTAGGTGCCACGACGTTGAAAACAGAAAGACAACAAAAAACAGTCTTTTAACAAATCTCAGTAAAATTAAAGTTACAGCCATTTCGCATTGGACGCTATCGCTTAGAACAAGAAAAATCTTACTAGAGTCACGAAAAAAGCAACTTAAACCCAACCTTTCAAGAAATGATCGACTTAGGTATTTTTTACTGCACGCAAACAAACTAGATGAATTTGAAAATAACATTGTAATTTTTATTTGCGATTATTTATCCAAATATCATTTCAAAGATGCACACAGAAAAGTTCCTGTTTTTTGTATTGATGCAGAAGAATCAGTACTGCTCGATATTGAGCGACGTCTATTTCACCGTGGATTTATTGCAAACACAGGGCTTATAGCGAATGAAATGGATGAAAACCACTTTTTCAGAGAGCCAATGTCAAACAAGGAAAGAGATAGCAACATCAAGAGAGAGTTTAGTCTTCGTCTGCTAAGCTATCGAAAAAATATATTTTTATTTAACAAACGAAAACCACAAGATTTTTTTGTTATTGGGGAAGTAGTAAATACACTTGAATTAGATCTTAAAGATGTCAACCTTGAAGAGTTAGGTTCAAAGTCTTTTAATGAAATAAACTATATGCTAGGGCTTGCAGATGTCTACGAATAAAATTGGAAAAGTGCTTTCTTGCTCTCCAGAGTCAATTACTATTATCATAGAAGAGCTTGCTTTATTTGAAGAGAACAAAGATAAACTTCAAGTTGGTAGACTTCTAAAAATCGCACAAGGCAATCACGACTTCACAATTGCAACTATCAGAAATATAAAAGGCATTACTTCACCTTCAGATAGTGGGATTGTATGGCAATTTCAAATTGAATGCCAAGCGATTGGAACCCTTGTTGATAATCTAAAATTTGACAGGGGTAGTTTACTACTTCCCGTTCCTACAGAATATGCATATATTGCAGATCAAATAACACTTGATATCCTTTTCTCTGCCGATGATGAGCATAGCTTTTCATTGGGTTATTTATCTATGAATAAAAAAATCCCCTTTAAAGTGGATGGAAATAGATTATTCAGTAAGCACATTGCAATAGTTGGTTCAACAGGCTCAGGAAAATCATGCACTGTTGCAAGAATTCTGCAAGATGTAGTGGGCATTTCTGATGGGGTGAATTTAAATAAAGTCAACAACTCGCACGTAGTAATTTTTGACATACATGACGAATACTCTGCAGCTTTTAATTTAGGCGAAGTAAAACCATTTTCATTAAATAGACTTGATGTTGAAACGTTAAATCTACCGTATTGGTTAATGAACTCTGAAGAACTAGAAAGCATATTTATTGAGAGTAATGAATCAAACTCTCACAATCAAGTAAGCCAATTCAAAAATGCCGTTATACTTAACAAAGAAAAACACAACCCAAGTCTTAAAGATGTAACTTATGATACTCCAGTTTATTTTTCAATAAAAGAGGTGTATTTCTTTATTGAAAACATGAACAGAGAAGTTGTTGGAAAACTTGACGGAGAGGACAAACCAAAACTCTTGGATGGTACGTTAATACTCGAAAGAAAAAATCATTACTTCAAAGAAATTTGTACATTCGTCCCATCTTCTACAGCAAATGCAACAAAAGCGTCCAATGGCCCATTCTACGGAGAGTTCAATCGATTCACTTCTCGTCTTGAAGCAAAGCTAACAGACCGTCGTCTTAATTTTTTATTAGAACCATTAAAAGAAAATGGTAAAGAATACACAACAGAAGACTTTGAATGTTTAATGAAACAATTCATAGGCTATATCAACAAATCTAATGTCACCATTATTGATTTAAGCGGTATACCTTTTGAGGTGTTGAGTATTACTGTTAGTTTAGTTTCTAGATTAATTTTTGATTTTTGCTTTCATTATACAAAGCTTATGCACGGCAATGGTAAACTTAATGACATACCGGTTATGCTTGTTTGTGAAGAAGCACATAATTACATTCCTCGAAACAATGATGCTGCATTTCGAGCGGCAAGGAAGTCATTAGAGCGAATTGCAAAAGAAGGTCGAAAGTATGGATTGAGCTTGATGGTAGTTAGCCAACGACCTTCCGAAGTTTCGGAAACTATTTTTGCACAATGCAGTAATTTTATATCCCTGCGTTTAACTAACGATGCAGACCAAAATTATGTACGCCGGCTCTTCCCTGACAATTCAAATGATATCACTGAAATTTTGCCAAATTTAACTCCGGGGGAATGCGTTGTTGTTGGCGATGCCGTGTTATTACCTGCAGTCATTACAATGCAACGTCCAAATCCTGAGCCACACTCTCAAAGCGTAAAAGTACAAGATGAATGGCAAGAACCTTGGCGTGAAATTTCATTTTTGGAGACATTAGAACGTTGGAGAGGATGATTCACCACGGTACGGCGTAAGACGTAATCGCCGCAGGCATTACGCCGCATGGCTTACGCATCATTCGGCGTATTGCCGCTCCGCGTCGAATACGCCCTACAATATTGATGTATTTAATTGCAGCCCTTTATCCAAAAAGGGCTGCGTAGCAATACGTCAATATGATGTATTTGAGCGTTTGGCTGGAGCTTAAAACCGTCGACATTCAAGCGATGAGTTCACTACAGAAAAGCTTTTTGACGCAGAGACGCAAAGACGCAGAGGAAAATCAATTCAGAACTCAAACCCCAACAAACCACGATTTAATCGGTGGTTTGCTGATGGTTTAGGTAAACCCAATTTTGCGTTGGTTTACTCCGCGCCTCTGCGCCTCTGCGTCGGCTTTTCGATTTAAAACTTACCGTAAGGCTTTAAACTGCCGTCTTTGCCAATGATTTCGACCGCAATGGTGCCGACTTTATAGTCACCCATGCCCGGTGATGTGGCGGGCATGCCCGACACTGTAATGCCTTTGGCGTTGGGTTTTTCTTTGAGCAATTTACGAATCGCATTGGCTGGCACATGGCCTTCAATCGCATAGCCTTGCATCACAATCGTGTGGCAACTTTGCGCAATATCGGTGCCGTATTGCTGCTTCACGCTTTGCATGTCTTGACGCACTACTTCTTTAATATCAAAGCCAGCGTTACGCAAATATTTCGCGTGTTCACCGCAGCAGCCGCAATACGGGTCTTTATACATGGTGCCTGCTGGCAAAGCGGCTAGCGCCAAGGTGGGGGCAAATAAAACTGCACTCAAAATTGCTTTTAAAGACATGGTATTTCCTTGGTTTTTTATGGTTCACAGCCTTGGCGCAAGCTCTGGCAACGCGCCAAGGCGGTGAATTAATCTATTGATTTAAGTCACTGGGCAAAAGTTTTTGCGCAAGGCGAAGCAACGCTGCACGGGAACTTTTTCCGGCCTACTTATTGAATTATTTAATCAGCACCTGCGCCATCATGCCCTGCCCTTCATGCTCCAAAATATGGCAGTGGTACATGCGCAGGCCTTTATCGTGCTGCACCATTTTGAGCCGGACTTTTTCGTACGGACGTAAATTAATGGTGTCTTGCAAAGCGCGATACGGTGCATCTTGGCGTTTGCCATTTAGCTCGCTGTCGAGCAGCATAAATTGCGTGCCATGAATATGAAACGGATGATCCATGTGCGAGTTATTAAACACTTCCCACACTTCAACGTCGCTTACTTTGCTGACTAAATCATTGCGATTCATATCGTAGCTTTTGCCGTTGATCAAAAACGCCATGCTATGCACGCCATTTTCCATGCTCATGGTTTCGCTAAACTCGACTTTTTTCATCGCCACAGCGCGGCCAAAATCAGCGATTTTTCGTAAAGTCGCGGGCACTTTGGGCGTTGGGCCAGCAGTCAATTGCAACGTCGCCAAAACGCGCTCAACTTCGGGCGCCACTTTGCTCATTTTTTCGCGGTTATACACCAAGGCTTTGAGTGTGGTTTTGGCGCTGCTGCCGTCACCGACAATCAATTCAGCGCGCTGGCCGGGCACTAACAGCAATTCTTCCACTACTCGTGGTTTTTCGAGCAAACCACCGTCGCTACCGACCACGGTGATTTTTTGCCCCGGAATCGCCAAGCGCAAATAGCGCGCACTGCAAGCATTCCACACCCGCACCCGCTGACGGCCAGCAACCGTTATCACTGGCTCACGCTGGCCATTAACCAGCGCAAACTGCCCTTCACGGCCATTCATCCAATCGTTGGCGGTGTTGTCTGGAATCGACGCATCGGCCGCCAATTTAAGGTCAGAAACCACCCAATGCTGCTCGGCAAAACCCGCCAAAGGATCGGTTTTACTACGCACAATAAATAAACCGGCCAAACCGCGATACACCTGCTCAGGCGTGTCGCCATGCGGGTGCGGGTGATACCAATACGTACCGGCGCAGTCTTTTGGCAATTTAAAGCGATACACATGTTCACCACCCGCAGGCACCGCGTCATGTGGATTGCCGTCTTGCTCTGGCGGCACCGGCATGCCGTGCCAATGAATCGTTGACGCTTGCGATAGCTGATTCACAAAGCGAATTTCAACTTCGTCGCCTTCAAACGCTTCAATCAAGGGGCCGGGCACTTGGCCGTTATACAACCACATGGTGGTTTTTTTACCAGGCACTAACTCAACCTCATGCGCGGCAGCCGTTAGCGTGGCGGCCATTTTATTGGCGCTGCTGCTGTTTAAAACTTTTAATGCCTGTAATGGCTGGCCCGCAGGCAAGGCCGACTCGGGCAATAAGGGCATATCGGCCACGGTTTTTAGCGGCTGCGGCATGGCGGCTGCGCCACCATGACCTTCATGACCATGATGCGCGGAGTGATCCATACCAGCCCAAGCCGTTGGCAAGCACAGCAAAGCACCGCTGGCAGTAGAGCTAAATAAAAACTGACGTCGATTCATAAACCACCTCTAAAACTCAGACTGAGCCAACATCGGCTCAATTCACAATAGACTGGGGTATTGCCATGCAATTAATTATTTATAAAGCATTGATAGCAATACCAATTGAATTTACTGATCTGCATGCGGGATTGATGCGGCGCGCGGCGGCTTAGAGTACTAAGCGGGATTACGCACGCCAAACATGCGCTACGCGTAGCCGAAAAACTCAAACCCATTTAAATCAGCAAATACGAATGACAACTGCAGCGCTACCCACCTTTATTCAGAGTAATAAAGCGAGGACAGCGCCTAAGTCGCGCCTAAGCGCGCAGTAGAGGAGGAGGAAGTAACGGTGGCCGATTTAAACCGACCTGCATGATGACGTCATGACTATTTTGAATCGTTCCGGCCGACGCTAGCTGCGCTTGCGGCAGTAGCATCGGCAATGCCGCAGCGCAGGCGCCGCAATGACTCATTTTGGCATTACTCGCCGCATGATCATGCTGGCCTTGCTGGCATTCTGTTTTTGCGAGCTGTTCAATCACCGCGTTATGGCACAGCACGGCGCCAGCCAACGGCAACTGCTTGGCCGCCGCCACATTCAGTGACAGCACCAGCGAGATCAATAGCAAAAAGAAAAACCGGAACTTAAGCATTCTTCGATCTTACACTGCGCCCTGATTTGACGGCAAGACTCAGGCCGACAAATCAGAGCGAACTCACAACTATTACCGCCTACGCCAACAAGTTACGCTGAACGCCGTGTTGCATCGTGCAAGCGCCGCGCCGCATCTTGCGGGCTCATACCGCTGTTTTTCCAGAATGCATCCACCGCATCAAACAAGGCGCTACGCACACTGTCTTGCACCGCCATATTGTGCGCCCATGACGGCAGCAACACTTGCTTAGTCGCGGCGCTGGCAAACTCGCGCGCCGACTGTTTAGCGTAATCGTCAAAGCGATTCATATTCACGTCAATTCGAGCAGGGATATTGCCTTTATACAAATTGAACACTTCTTGCCCTGCGCTACTCATCAACAGCGACACAAAATCTTGCTGCGCAGCGGCCAAACGCGGATCACTTTGTTTGAACATTAATAAAGTATCGGCTGCAAAGCTGTACTCGCCGTTTTGCGTTGGCGCTGCCATACACAGATAATCAATACCTTGCACCTTACCCGCTTGAGCAAATTCGCCCTTGGCCCAATCACCCATTAATTGCATCGCCGCCCGGCCATTAATCACATCGGCCGTAGCTAAATTCCACTCGCGCCCAGCCGCATCGGGCGTGCAATACGGTTTTAATTTACGCAAAGCTTCAAGACAGCGAATCATCACTGGCCCTGTCAATGCTGCCGAATCGAGCTGGCAAAACGCCGAGTGATAAAACGACGCGCCACCCAAACCACAAGTAATCGCCTCAAACAAAGTGGCAATTTGCCATGCCTGCTCACCGACAGCCAGCATCGGCGTACCCAATTGGCGCAGTTTTTCGGCCACCACAAAAAACTCATCCCAAGTTTTGGGTGGCTGCACGCCAGCGCGCTTGAACACACTGGCATTCATCCACATCACATTCACCCGCGCCACACCCAAAGGCACCGCCACATACTGGCCATTGGCCTGCATCATTTTATCCAGTACCGCAGGTAAAATTCGGCGCCAATCTTGCTGCTTCGCTACATCGTTCAAATTGGCCAAGCCGCCTTCTTTGGCCCAGTTTTGAATCTTCACCCCGCCAATGGCGGCCGCGGTTGGCGGATTGCCAGTGGCGATGCGCGATTTAATCGCCGCAGTAGAATGATCCCCCGCCACATCCGCCCAATGATGGCCTTGCTGATTGAGTAGCGCCTTGATTTCCGATACCGCGCGCGCTTCGCTCGATGCGGCCCAACTATGGAACACCTCAATATCGGCCAGCTTAAATTGTCCAACCGATTTCAACAACCGCTTAGCGCGTTCATCCAAATGCTTTAAGGTGTTGCTAGCTTGCTGCAACGCCGAATCGGTGGCTTGTGTCATCACATCGAGCCGCTCGGCCGAGCTGGCCAAGGTATGCGTAGCAGAAGATTGCTCTTGCGTTGATTCGGCAATTTGCCGCACTGCCGTCACCACGCTGCCCATATGCTCACGAATACCTAACATATGCCCGCGCGCGTCTTCGGCCATGGTGACACTGTGCGCCACGCGATTGGCGGTCAGCGCCATATTACCCACCGCGCTTTGCGTTTCACGGCCCACTGATTCGATTTTATGCGCGATTTCTACCGTGGCATTACTGGTGCGCTCGGCCAATTTACGCACTTCATCAGCCACCACCGCAAAGCCACGCCCCATATCTCCGGCGCGCGCCGCTTCAATCGCGGCGTTAAGCGCCAATAAATTAGTTTGATCGGCAATATCTTTAATCACGCCCACAATGCCGCTAATTTCTTGCGAGCTAGCCCCCAAGCCATCCATCGTTTGCGTTAACGCCGCAACAGCCTCTGACACTTTGCCGACTTCTTCGGAGACGCGCAGCACCGAATCGGCACTGTCGCTGGACAACTGCTGCGTTTGCTCAACTACATGATCCATATCGCGGGCATGATCGGCGATATGATTAATGCTAACGGTGATTTGCTCCACGGTCGCAGCCGAAGAAGCGGCATGATCCGATTGCGTTCGGGTGTCTTTGCCCATTTGCGCCGTCACCGCAGTAAGCTCGGACAAACCCAAAGCCAGCCCCTCCATTTCGCGCTGCACATCGCGTAGCGTGCGCTGCACTTTATCGGTGGACGCGTTATACGCCTTGGCTAATTGCGCCACTTCAGCGTCACCCTTTTCAGATACCCGCGCACTAAAATCAGCACTATCGCTGGCATGTTGGCGCATTAAATCGCTTATTTGCCCCAAAGGCGCAAACAAGCGTTGCAGACCAAAAAACAATACTGCCAATAAAGCCAACCCACCCAGCACCATGATTAAGGTCACAGAAAAAAACAATGCATTGACCGCAGCATCTTTACTTTGCCCGACTAGCCACAACAAACCCAACATCACCAAACCGTAAACCACAGCAACAGCGGCAATGACATGATTGCGATTTAACATCGTGCAAACTCCCCTAAAACATGGCTTATATCAATCTAATCGGCACATTACAGCGTGCTCCGTAGCGGATTTGTCAGCAAATCTCATTAGTTGTTGATAATACAAGCACTTTTCTTACACACACAGCAGTCATTTATGACTGTTGCATTTCAATAAACACCAATACCACCGACAAACTAGAACGATTAACTTGAATTGCGCTCAGCGAGACCCATTTGTTGATGACGATCCAAGGAAAATCATGCTCAACTACTTTCGTCGTAAACGCCGTGATCATTGGCTCGCCCAGCACCCGATTGACGATGCATTGTGGTTGCCCGCCACCACCATGCCGGTGCTAAAAAACCTCAGCGCGAGTGAATTAGCGCGCCTGCGTGAACTTGCCGCATGGTTTTTACACACCAAATCGATCCAAGCCAGCGAAGGGATTGAATTTTCTGACCCGATGCGGGTGATTTTGGCGGCGCAAGCCGTACTGCCGATTTTAAATCTGGGTTTTGAAGCGTATGACGATTGGCAGGAAATCATTATTTATCCGCGCCCGTTTTACGCCAGCCACCGCCACGTTGACGCCATTGGCGTCGTTCACGAAGGCGAGCAATTGCTCGCTGGCCAAGCGCGCGGTGATGGTCCGGTGCTGTTTTCATGGAACGACGTGATGGATGGGCCGCATTTAGACGGCTGGAATGTGGTGATTCATGAATTAGCGCATAAGCTCGACATGAAAAACGGTGGCTACGCCAATGGCTATCCAGCCCTACATGCCGGAATGAGCGAAGCGGCATGGCAGAGTGCGTTTACCGCCGCCTTTGCCGACTTAAGCGCCAAAGCGGATGCCCATGCCGACGCTGGCGAGCACTCGGACATTGATCTGTATGCCGCCACTAATCCAGCCGAATGCTTTGCGGTACTGAGCGAAGTATTTTTTGAAGCGCCGCAAATCCTACAAGCGCACTACCCCGATGTTTACACGCAAATGGTGTTGTTTTATAAACAAGACACCGCACAAAGGCTGAGCCCCAGCCCTTACCGCCCAATCTCCCAATACAGTGAACCCAGCGCATGATCGGCCTACGCCACACCGCCCCAATTGACATCACCCATCAAGCTCAACAACTGGGTATTGCCCTGTGGGATACTATTCCTGAAGGCGCTACACATATACTGCAATGGAATACCGACCGGCTAGAGCTACTGTCTATGCATGACAAGGCCATTGTTTGCGTTGACTTTGTCAAAGGCGCGGCAGCGCATCGCCGCCAATTTGGCGGAGGCCGTGGGCAACCCGTTGCCAAAGCCGTCGGCATCAAAGGCGAATATATCCCACGTATTTTGGACGCCACCGCCGGCCTTGGCGGCGACGCCTATGTGCTCGCGAGTTTAGGCTGCACCATGACGCTGATCGAGCGCACGCCGATTGCGTATTTACTGCTGAGCGACGGCCTAAAACGCGCCGCAGCGGATGCCCAAACCGCTGATATCGCCGCCAGAATGACGCTGCATTTTGGTGATGGCCGTGAATGGCTAACTGAGCGCGCGCAAGGCTTAGGGCCACTGGCTGCGCAAGAGTTTGACGTGGTGTATTTAGACCCGATGTTTCCGGAACCGGGCAAACGCGCTAAATCCAAAAAAAGCATGGCCGCTTTTCAAACGCTGATCGGAGGCGACGAAGACGCCGATGCACTCTTAGCACCAGCGCGCCTGATCGCCAAAAAACGCATCATCGTCAAACGCCCCCGCCTCGCCCCACTGATGGCCGGCGCTCGACCCGATTTTGTATTTGATGGCGAAAGCACCAGGTTTGATGGCTATCTGCCAACGGGTGGCATTCAAAAAGAATAATAACTGACGTATTACCCGCCAAGCCTTTACCAGCAAGACTCACCCGCCAATACATCAACAAAAACGTAGGGCGTATTCGCCGCGCAGCGGCAATACGCCAGCCCCTCATTCGGCGTAATGCCTTTGGCGATTACGCCCTACTTGATTGCAATTAGGCTTGCCGCAAGCATTTTCCCAACAAGCTACAATCTAAACTTCACCAACGACCACCACGCCAACTAAGATATCTTCCCCATATTCCCCATACGATTTTGGTGATCAAGATGTCGCACACGCAGCTGCAATTTTCGAATCAATTGCATGATATTGATTGGCCCAAAGTGACTAGCTGGTTGAGCAAATGTTATTGGTCGCTCGGCATTAGTCAGCAATATGTTGAACAAGCCGCAACAGCATCAACCGTCGTAATCGGTGCATTTATTGCTGGGCAACAAGTTGCCTATGCAAGAGTTGTTAGCGATACGGTGAGGTTTGCTTACTTAGCGGATGTTTATGTTGATGAACAACATCGACATCAAGGCATTGCCCGCACCATGACCGCCCAATTACTTCAGCACCCCAAATTGCAGCATGTAGTGAGCACCTACCTTTTTACCAATGATGCGCATGGCGTATATCAAGAGTTAGGTTTTGTTTCCTACCCTAATCCTGAAAAATTTATGGTAAGAACCAATCCGCAAGCGCTTGATTTTCGTCACTCAAATACCTAAATATTCTGCCAGCCTAAGGTGAACAATGCCTAATTACCACCAAATTGGATCAACACAAATACAAACTACGCATCGAGCCTCCTGTCATTGCGGCAGCGTAGTACTTGAGATTAAGCTTCCAAATGGCGTAGAGAATCCTCGTTATTGTGATTGCTCGGTATGCAGACGTCGATCTGCTGTTACTTCTTCAGTACCTCTGAAACACCTGCGCATCATTCAAGGCGAAGAACATTTAACGCTCTACCAATTCAATACTCGGATTGCTAAACACTATTTTTGCAAAATTTGCGGCATCTATACTCATCACCAACGCCGATCAGACCCAAATGTTTATGCATACAATGTTGGTTGCCTAGAGAAAGTAAATCCATTTGATCTTGGGACACTCCCAATCTCGGATGGAATAAACCATATTTCGGATAGAACACAAAACAGCCAAGCAAGCGACTTTGACTGTTTCAATCAATAAGCAAAAAACAAAACCACTAGACGACCGGTCTAGTCTAATGTAGGATGCGCTCATGACTTCTGAACACATCGACGTACGTCAGCATATTTTGGATACCGCCAAGCCGATTATTCTCGGCAAGGGGTTTTCGGCTGTCGGTTTGACTGAGATTTTAAGCGCCGCCGCTGTGCCCAAAGGCTCGTTTTACCATTACTTCAAATCTAAAGAAGCGTTTGGTGAAGCCTTACTGGAGGATTATTTTGCTAATTACTGCCAGCGCTTGGATGAGATTTTTAATGCCCAAGGCTCAAACGCGGGCGAGCGAATGTTGGCGTACTGGGGTAGTTGGTTAGAAACCCAAAGTTGCGACGACCGCGACGGGCAATGCCTCACGGTCAAATTGGCCGCCGAAGTCTCGGATTTATCTGAAAGCATGCGCGGTAGTTTAGTGCGTGGCACACAGCAATTATTAGCCCGTATTGCTCAGTGCCTCAATGAGGGCGAGCTGGATGGCTCAATACCCCACTTTGCGAGTACTGAGCAAACGGCACTGCATTTATACGAAATTTGGCTGGGCGCGACTTTACTCACCAAAATTCGCCGCGACCGCAGCGCGCTTGAGGGCGCAATGCAAAGTACGCGAGATATTTTAAGCTTGCGTTAATGACGCACTGTTTTCCCCCTCGCGGCAGCCGAATTTGCCGCTGGGTAATTTAGTTACCGCAAGACTTTAAGATAAATCGCAGCTGCGATTTATTTTTTAATTACCAACTAGACGACTGGTCTAATAAAGGCTTTAACCATGACTAATTTTGAATTTTTTAATCCAACTAAAATCGTTTTTGGCACCGACACCATCGCCCAACTCGAGCAACTGGTTCCTGCCAACGCCCGCGTGATGATTTTGCTCGGCGGCGAAAGCGCACGCAAAAATGGCACACTCGCTGAAGTCAAAGCCGCGCTGGGCGCACGTGAAGTGCACGAATTTAATGGCATTGAACCTAATCCATCTTACGAAACACTAATGCAAGCGGTAGAGATAATTCGCGCCGAAAAACTCGACTTTTTACTCGCAGTCGGCGGCGGCTCAGTGATTGATGGCACTAAATTTATCGCCGCAGCGGTGCCTTTTGTGGGCGAACCGTGGGATATTTTGACGCACTTTGGCGGCAACATCCAAAGCGCCCTGCCTTTTGGCACGGTGTTAACGCTACCGGCCACCGGCTCAGAAATGAATCATGGCGCAGTGATTACGCAAAAAGCCACGCAAACCAAATTGCCATTTATGAATCCTTTGGTGTTCCCGCAGTTTTCGATCTTGGATCCAAGCAAAACCTTTACTTTGCCAGAGCGCCAAATCGCCAATGGCGTGGTCGATGCCTTTGTTCACACCATTGAGCAATACCTCACTTACCCAGCCAATGGCATGGTGCAAGATCGCTATGCCGAAGGCCTTTTACAAATCTTGATTGAAATCGGCCCTAAAGTATTAACCAGCCCACAAGACTACGATTTACGCGCCAATTTAATGTGGGCAGCCACCCAAGCGCTCAATGGTTTAATCGGCGCGGGTGTGCCGCAAGATTGGTCAACGCATATGATCGGCCACGAACTCACGGCATTATTTGATATCGATCACGCCCGCACATTGGCGATCGTCTTGCCGGCCAGTTTGATGCTGCGTAGCGAAAGCAAACGCGAAAAACTATTGCAATACGCCGACCGTGTTTGGCATCTACACCA